>CALIXC010000254.1 GCA_938046755.1 uncultured Lautropia sp.
CCCCCAAGGCAAGTCTGACGCTCGGCCAAGTCTGATGCCTGGCCGGCCGGCCACGGGCCGGTTCCTGGATGTGCCGATCGGATCCCCCGAAAAGCAAAACGCCCGAAGGAGTCATCGACTCGATCGGGCGTTTCTTCATCTCCCTTCAGGTTTTCAGGCCTTCAGGGAGATAGTGGTCGCTGACTTCAGGCTTTCTTGTCCAGCCGCTCTTCCAGTGCCTTGCGCGTTTCACGCAGGGTGGCGGGCAGGCGCTCGCCCAGGCGCTCGAAGAGTTCGTCGTGGTGCTTGAACTCGGCACGGACTTCTTCGGGCTTGATGGCGATGACCTTCTCGAAGTCGGCTTCGCTGAAGTCCAGACCTTCCCAACGCAGGTCGGTGTACTTCGGCGAGGTGCCCAGGACGTGCTCGGTGCCGCCCTGAGCCTTGCCTTCGATGCGGTCCAGCATCCACTTCAGCACGCGCATGTTGTTGCCGAAGCCGGGCCAGATGAAGTGGCCCTGGTCGTCAGTACGGAACCAGTTGACGTTGAAGATCGGCAGGACCTTGGCGCCCTTGGTCTTCAGCCACTCGCCCAGGTTGAGCCAGTGCTGGAAGTAGTCGCCCATGTTGTAGCCGCAGAAGGGCAGCATGGCGAACGGGTCGCGCCGCACCACGCCCTGTTTGCCGCCGGCGGCTGCGGTGGTCTGCGAGCCCATGGTGGCGGCCAGGTAGACGCCTTCGGCCCAGCTGCGGACCTGGGTGACCAGCGGAATGGTGTCGGAGCGGCGGCCGCCGAAGATGAAGGCATCCAGCGGCACGCCGGCAGGATCATCCCAGGCGGGATCGACAGCCGGGTTGTTGGTGGCGGGCACGGTGAAGCGGGAGTTGGCGTGGGCTGCCTTGCGGCCGTTCTTGCCGTCGGCCGGGGTCCAGTCGTTGCCTTGCCAGTCGATCAGGTGTGCCGGCGGCTCGCTCAGGCCTTCCCACCACACGTCACCGTCGTCGGTCAGCGCGACGTTGGTGAACAGCACGTTCTTGTCCAGTGCTGCCATGCAGTTGGGGTTGCTCTTGGAGTTGGTACCCGGGGCTACGCCGAAGTAGCCGGCTTCGGGGTTGATGGCCAGCAGGCGGCCGTTGGCGTCGGGCTTGATCCAGGCGATGTCATCGCCCACCGTGGTGACTTTCCAGCCCTCGAAGCCCTTGGGCGGAATCAGCATGGCGAAGTTGGTCTTGCCGCAGGCCGACGGGAAGGCGGCCGCCACATGGTACTTCTTGCCTTCGGGCGAGGTGACGCCCAGGATGAGCATGTGCTCGGCCAGCCAGCCGGGTTGGCCGTCGCGTGCTGCGGCGTGGCCCATCGACGAGGCGATGCGCAGCGCCAGGCACTTCTTGCCCAGCAGGGCGTTGCCGCCGTAGCCGGAGCCGTAGGACCAGATCTCGCGGGTTTCCGGGAAGTGGACGATGTACTTCTCGGCGTTGCAGGGCCAGGGAACCTCCTGGACACCTTCGAGCAGCGGCATGCCGACGCTGTGGACGGCGGGCACGAAGGCGCCGTCAGCACCCAGCACGTCCCACACGGGCTTGCCCATGCGGGTCATGATGCGCATGTTGGCCACCACGTAGGGTGAGTCGGTCAGCTCGATGCCGATCTGCGAGATCCCGCCACCCAGCGGGCCCATGGAGAAGGGCACGACGTACATGGTGCGGCCTTGCATGCAGCCCTTGAAGAGCTGCTTGAGCGTGGCGCGCATCTTGGCCGGCTCGACCCAGTTGTTGGTGGGGCCAGCGTCGATTTCCTTCTCGCTGCAGATGAAGGTGCGATCTTCGACCCGAGCCACGTCGGAGGGGTCGGAACGGGCGAGGAACGAGCCGGGGCGCTTGGCGGGGTTGAGCTTGATGAGCGTGCCGCGATCGACCATCTCGCTGCACAGCTTGTCGAACTCTTCCTGGCTGCCATCGACCCAGACCACCTGGGCGGGCTCAGTCAGCTCGACGATCTGTCGAACCCAATCGACGACGCCGGTATGCCGCACTTCAGGCGGGATATTGCCGATATCGACTGCCGTTGATGTCTTCGTCATGGAATTTTCCTTGTTGTGAAGTTGAAAAAACACCAGAAGCGGGTTCGCGGTGAACGACGGTCGGCCTCCTGGCAGCTGCCATCATCCGGGGCCGTGCCCCCGAAGAAGGGGACACTTGCCGGCGCCTTGGAGCACCGGGCAGGCACCGGAATCTGACTGACCGCAGACCGTTCACGGATGTCTCCAGAGCGTGCTATGAACTCGGCAGGCCAAGTGCATAGCGCGCGCAGGAAGACACGTTATTTCTCACTTATGATCCTATGCCTTTTGCGGCTTTTTCGCCAACGCTCCCGACGGTGAAAGCAGGTAAACGTTCCGGCAGACGACAGGAAAAGGGGCGTACCCACTGCGTAGTGGCAGGGGG
>CALIXC010000255.1 GCA_938046755.1 uncultured Lautropia sp.
AACACTGTCCAGATGTCGCGCAAACTCCCGGACCAGATAGCTGCCCGGAATCCATACCGGCAAGGACAGCCGCTGCCCCGCCGGGTCCGGCCTGGCCACCCATACCGACACCTCGAACAGATGTGCGCCCGGATCCACCGGGAAAATCGAATAATGAACGTCTTCCACTGCCATCCTCATCCTTCCTGAGTCCACCTGATCCAAACGCCCCTATTCAAACGACCATGCCGACGACAGGGTCATGCAGCCACCTGCTTGCATACCCGGCGGTCATGGATCGGGCTGCACATTTGTCTGCCACGTGGTTTCCCCTCTCTTGAGGGCATCGTGACGGTTAGCTGGATCGACGGAACCATTTTCGCCGAGCACCCAAAATGCTGGCAACCATCATCCAGAACACCGTTGTCAACGCCGCCCATGACGGCAGCAGGGCATGATCCGGATAACCTCCGGGGAGGGAGTTCCCTATGACGGCTGGTGCGGTACCTGCGATGGGCCTTTACGGCGGAAGCCTGCGCTATGCTTATCCATCAACGACGACATTCCAGCCAGGAGACACCATGAGCCAGTCGCAGCCCGAGACCGCATGTATCCAGATCGAGACCCATGGCCGAGTGGGGCTCATCCGGCTCGATCGCCCCAAACAGCTCAACGCCCTGAACGACGCCCTGATGGACCAGCTCGGCGACGCATTGCTGATGTTCGACCGGAACCCCGATATCGGTGCCATCGTCCTGACGGGGAACGCCCGCGCCTTTGCCGCCGGTGCCGATATCGCTGCCATGAGCGACTACGATTTCGTGGATGCCTACGGTAACGACTTCATCACCCGCAACTGGGAAACCATCACCCGAGTCCGCAAGCCCATCATCGCTGCCGTCGAAGGTGTCGCCCTGGGGGGCGGCTGTGAGCTGGCCATGATGTGCGATCTGATCATTGCAGCCGACAACGCCCGCTTTGCGCAGCCCGAGATCAAGCTCGGTATCATGCCGGGAGCCGGGGGGACCCAGCGCCTGCCGCGCGCCGTCGGCAAGGCCAAGGCCATGGACTGGATGCTCACTGGTCGTCTCATCGATGCCGGCGAAGCTGAGCGAGCTGGCCTGGTCTCGCGTGTCGTTCCCGCCGAAGAAACTCTCCCCACCGCTCTCCAGGTCGCCGCCGAGATCGCTGCCATGCCCCTCATGGCCGTCATCGCCCTGAAGGAGTCTGTCCAGCGTGCCTATGAGGCACCTCTCGCAGAAGGTCTGCGCTTCGAGCGACGGCTCTTTCACGGCCTCTTTGCCACCGAGGACCAGAAAGAAGGCATGCGTGCCTTCCTCGAGAAACGTCCCGCCAGCTTCAAGCACCGTTGAGCCCTCCCCAAGTGAGCACAATCCCACCTTCGCAGGTGGGGGACACAGACCTTGGCCCCAATCCGAATGCCAAGGACCTGGTACGGGTACCGTGACAAGATCTGTCCTTCCAGGAGCCATGAGGGCGATGAAAGGGGGCTTCTCCGTGGTGATCTTGTTGGTGTGAAATGACGCTACGGCGCAACCGAAAGCGCCCGTGCGCCGTACAGATTGCCCGCGCATCTCCTCTGACGCCCTTTGGCAACCACCAGTCACCCCTTCAAAAGAGATGAGAGCATCAAAGGCAGGCAAGTTACAAATTATTACAATACAGGGGCCTTGTGCTGAAGATTGGCTTTTTGGGCCGATCTTCGGACGATGCGAGCAGGATGAACGGTCGGTTTTTGGCCCGTGCGGCCCTTCTGTGTGCAGAAAGGAATTGACATCCATCCTGGGCATCTCCATAATTCCACTTCTTCGCTGCTGACACGGCGACGCGACGAAAGACACAGTCTTCCGATCAGCGTAAAGTCCCGACGGACGAATGGTGTTGGCAGCTCGTTCCTTAAAAATCAGCAGCCGATAAGTGTGGGCGTTTGGGGTAGGTGGTCAGGTGCTGCATTGCGCAAGTGATGTGGTGTTTGGCAAAGAGAAATACCCTGATGCTCACATGAAATTGATTTTCCAAGTCAGTTTTGATGAGAGCTTGCAAAGATTGAACTGAAGAGTTTGATCCTGGCTCAGATTGAACGCTGGCGGCATGCTTTACACATGCAAG
>CALIXC010000256.1 GCA_938046755.1 uncultured Lautropia sp.
TTCGAGAATGTCGATCTCGACACTGTGTATGCTGTGTATACGCGATATACCCGCCCGACGCCGTGCGCGCGAGTGAATCAGTGGGGCAGGCTGGCGTGCGCGTGGGCTCGGCGCAGCACCCGCAGTCCCGCCAGAGTCGCTGTCACGGCGAACCAGGCGCAGACGGCCACCACCAGGTACCCGCCCCGGCTGCCCGCGATGTCGACCGCGCGCCCGCCCAGCAACGAGCCCAGTGATACTCCGACGTTCAGAGACGTGCTGATCCACGCCAGTCCCTCGGTGAGCTGGGAGGGCGCCACGGTGGCCTGGACGATGTTGTTCCCGGTGGTGATGGTCGGCGCGATCGCCATGCCGGTGATGGCCATGAGCGTGGTGATGGTCACGATCGACGCGACCAGCCAGAATCGCGATCGGAGAATTCCAAAAAGCAAGTCGAAACGCATAGGACTACCTGGAGTTGGCACGGAAATGCCGATTGTGAATGGAGCGACAGTTCGAGGCGGTGAGAAACTGCACATCGTCCGCAGCGCGAGACCACGGGTCGCATGGAGATTCGATGGTGCCGGCCACGGAGACACCCGGTGGATCGACCGGGCGGCGGCTCCGCGCCGGCGCTGGACGGCTGGGCATTGACTTCCTCGACACCCGGTATTATCCCAGTATCCAGCTATGTATGGGGCTGAATGTCACGCATGTCGACAGGCCACCCGGCGCGAATATACGCCGAACGTGGAACAAAAGCCTGTGCGATGCTATTGGAACAACGGCCCATGGCCTGCAGCCGATGACGGACCGGCCCGATGCAGTGCGTGGTCTGGGGCGGTATTATCGCAAGGATCTCTTCCTAGGAATATGAAATTTGCGAACCCATGATGCGGGTTCGTAGCCGGCACGTAATTCGCATGTAAAAACCCTGCCGTTTGCGGACATACTGTGGTGCGCCCGGGCCGCAGGTGCAGCCCCCACGCCACACTGGTAGCAAATGCGGGCCTCCAGCCCCGGCAGAGGCCGTGGCTGTGCACAAATGCCTCGCCCCGCTGCCCGGCACGCGGCATGATGGGCCGATCCGCCGGTACGAGCGCCCGTCACGGAGTCCCGATCCGGTGCAAAGGCGTTCGGTGGCCGGGCAATTTCCCTGTCCTGCCCACACCGGAGGCTGCGCTCCGCCGCAGAATCAGGGACAATGCCGACATGGATGCCCTGCCGTGCCGCGGGCACATTCCGCGGATTGGCGTGCCGCCGGGCCGCCGTCGCCCCGCTGCCTGCCGGCCATGGCCGGCGACGCCTTCTGTTTCACCCGATTCCTCAGACACCATTTTGCCAACATGAACAACCCGATCGACCAAGCGCCGGCAGGCTCTTCCTCGAACTACTCCGGTGGTCGCCAGGCAACTGGCACCGCCCTGGTCCGGGATGACGGCACCCGGCTGCCCGACTTCAATCAGGCCAACCGCAAGACCCTGATGATGGGTGGCATCCTGGTCGCCAACGGCAAGCTGCGCCAGGACCAGATCGACCTGGTGCTCAACGAACAGCGTGTCACCAATCTGCGTTTCGGCGAGACCGCCATGCGCATGCGCCTGATCTCCCACGCTGACGTGGAAGAGGCGCTGGCCATCCAGTTCGGCTATTCGTCGTCGCGGGCCTCGGCCCTGGCGCTGCCCGACAAGGTCACCAGTGCAGTCAACCCCTATTCGCCGTTCGCCGAGGCGCTGCGCGGCCTACGCAGCCAGCTGATGACGCGCTGGTTCGACGGCTCGCCCAACCGCCGCACGCTGGCCATCACCAGCGTGGACCGGGGCGACGGCAAGAGCTTCGTCTGCGCCAACCTGGGCGTGGCGTTCTCGCAGATCGGCCAGCGCACCCTGGTCATCGACGGCGACCTACGCCACCCCACCCAGCACCTGAACTTCGGCCTGCGCAACCAGATGGGCCTGTCCGGCATCCTCAGTGGCCGGGCCGGTCTGGAAGAAGTGATGGAGTTCCCCACCCTGCCCAACCTGGCCGTGCTGCCTTCGGGCCCGCAACCCCCGAACCCGCAGGAGCTGCTGGGCCGCGACATTTTCATGGACCTGCTGCAGACGCTAGCCAGCCACTATGATGTGATCCTGATCGACACCCCGTCGGCCCAGGAAGCGTCGGATGCGATGGTGATCGGCCAGCGCGCTGGCGCCGCACTCATCGTCGGGCGCCGCAACAAGACGAAAGCCACCGAGATCGCACAACTGGCCTCGGTGATGGCCAGCTCGAACATCGCGCTGCTGGGTGCCTCGCTGAACGAGTACTGATCCCGACGGGCGCCCCTAGGGATTCTCTGAATCTGAATAAGTCCCGCGAACCGGCGCGCCACGGAACGGGATGCAGGACAAGGCGACATTTGCTGTCAATAGCGGCGCTATTGACAGCAAATGGCAACGCAGTCATGCGCCCGTTACGGGGATGCGACGGCCGCGGGGACTTGTTCAAAGGATCCCCTGCAGGCGAGTGGCCGCCACAGCTGCTCGCCTGTCTGTTTTCTGCAGCAGTCAGCGGGCAATTGCCGGTATATTCGGACAGAACCGGAACCGTCTGTCCGATCCGAATGCCGAATCTTCCCACCCTCATGCCCGTGCTGGGCCTGCTGGCCACCGCAGTCGCTGCCTTCGTCATCATCCTGAAAGGGCTGGTGATCCCGGTCCTGCTGGCCTTGCTGGTGTACGCCTGGAGCTGCCTGCTGGCCGACCGCATCGTGCAGGCGCACAAGCCGTCGGCACTGTCCCTGGGCTTCTACCCCAAGCGCTGGCCGGCCGTCATCAGCGGCGCCATCGTCTCGGTGCTGGTCATCACGGCCTTCGTCTTCCTGACATACTGGACCATTCACCTGGCCTCGTCCAACGACCTGCGCATCTTCCTGGTGCGCATCGAGGATTCGCTGGAGGTGCTGCGCCAGGCACTGCCCGAAGCGGCCGCCAAGCTGATACCCGAGAACTGGGCGGACTTGAAGGCGCAGCTCTTCAACGTCGTGCGCAGCAAGGCGGCCGTACTGGGCAGCGTGGGTGGTGCGGTGGTGCACACCATCGTGCAATCGCTGTTCGCCATCCTGGTGGGGGCGCTGGCGGCCGTCTCCACCTGGCAGCCGCACCGGCTGCGCTCGGACCGGCTGTTCATCGCGCGGTTGCTGGTGGTGCTGGAACGCGTGGTCATCGCCCAGATGCGCATCGCACTCTTCAACACCACGATGACGGCCCTTTACCTGTTCGTGGTGCTGCCGTTCTTCCAGATCCAGCTGCCCTTCCGCGGGCTGCTGTGCATGTTCACGCTGCTGACGGGCGTGCTGCCGGTGCTGGGCAACCTGATGGCCAACACGGTGCTGTCGCTGATCTCATTCGCCGTCTCGCCATGGGTGGCGGTCAGCTCGCTGGTCTTCCTGGTGTTGATCCACAAGCTGGAATACGTGATCAACGCCCGCACGGTGGGCTCGAAGATCTCGATGAACTCTTGGGAGATCCTTGCGGCGATGCTGACTGGCGAATCGCTGTTCGGCGTGCCGGGCCTGGTGACAGCGCCCCTACTCTACCCGTTCTTCAAACGCGAGATTGCCCGGATCTGGACGCGCTTCAACAACGCGCCGGTGGCGCCGCACACGGCACCCCTGCCCGAGCCGAACCCTCACGAATGAGCGCGCAGGCTGCGCCAGGCGCAGCCTCGGCACATGCAGGACGGCCAGTGGCGCATCCGCCACGACACGGACGGTGGCCTCCATCATGGAACGGAGCGTGCCCCCATCATGGCTTTTCACGCGATGGTGGGGCATACCGCGTGGGATGAACAGCGTGCCCTGGAGCAGCCTTCTCCCTGAAGCCTACCGACCCCGGCTGGCGTTGACCTGTGCTTCCTTCTCTAGCAGTTCTTCCCAGCGGGTCATCATGTCCAGCACCTTCTGTTCCTTGTCGGCCAGGGCGGTCTGGAAGTCCTTGATCTGCTCGGGCGGCTGCCGGAAGAAGTCGGGCTCGTTCATGCGGGCCTGATCGGCAGCAATCTCGGCCTCCAGCGTCTCGATCTCGCCGGGCAGGTTGGCCAGGTCGCGCACCTCGCGGTTGCTGAGGGTGAGACGCCCACCCCGAGGCTTGGCCACCACCTCAGCGGAAGCAGCTGCTGAAGCGGATGAGGCGCTGGCCGCATCCGCCGCCTGCGCGCCGGAAGCGCTCGCCGCGCGGTTGGCCGTGTCGCTGCCTTCCACGCCTGCCTGCCCGGATGACGAAGCGATGGCCACTGCAGCGCCGAACCCCGACTGCGCCTGGTTCGGCTGGGTCTGACGCCAGGCCAGCCAGTCGGAATAGCCGCCCACCAGTTCCAGCCAGTGGCCATCCCCCTGGGCCACCAGCACCGACGTGACCACGTTGTCGAGGAAGCGCCGGTCGTGGCTGACCAGCAGCAGCGTGCCCGGGTAGGACTGCAGCATGCTCTCCAGCAGGTCGATAGATTCCAGGTCCAGGTCGTTGGTGGGCTCGTCCAGCACCAGCAGGTTGGCCGGGCGGGCGAACAGGCGCGCCAGCAGCAGGCGGTTGCGCTCACCGCCTGACAGGGTGCGCACCGGCGAGTTGGCCCGGTTGGACGGGAACAGGAAGTCCTGCAGATAGCTCATGATGTGGCGGCGCGCGCCATTGATCTCGACGTATTCCGAGCCGGGGCTGACCGTGTTGGCCACGCTCTGCTCGGGGTCGAGCTGCTCGCGCAGCTGATCGAAATAGGCAATCTGCAGGTTGGAGCCCAGCCGCACCGAGCCGGTGTCGGGCGGGTATTCGCCCAGGATGAGCTTGAGCAATGTGGACTTGCCGATGCCGTTGGGCCCGATCAGGCCGATGCGGTCACCGCGCATGATGGTGAGGTCCAGGTCGCGCACCAGGCAGCGCCCACCCAGGCTGATGCCGGCCTGACGGGTCTCGCAGACCAGCTTGCCGGAGCGCTCGCCCGCATCCACCTCCAGCCGGATCTGGCCGGTGCGCTCGCGCCGGGCGGCCCGCGCCTCGCGCAGTGCCTCCAGCCGTCGCACGCGGCCTTCATTGCGGGTACGGCGTGCCTCGATGCCCTTGCGGATCCAGACCTCTTCCTGCGCCCAGAACTTGTCGAACTTGCGGTTGGCCACCGCCTCGGCTTCCAGCTGCTCGCCGCGCACCTTCTCGTAGGTGGCGAAGTTGCCGGGGAAGCTGCGCACCAGCCCGCGGTCCAGCTCGATGATGCGGGTGGCCACCTGGTCGAGGAAGCGCCGATCGTGCGTGATGATGATGGCGGCCGGCCCTGCGTTGACGATGCCCTCCAGCGCCTCGATGGCCTCGATGTCGAGATGGTTGGTGGGCTCGTCGAGCAGCAGCAGCTCAGTGCCCTGCGCCAGT
>CALIXC010000257.1 GCA_938046755.1 uncultured Lautropia sp.
GAGGTAGAAGCCGCCATCGCGCGAGTTGAAGGCCGTCATGGCGCGGGTGCCGTTGATGCCCACCAGCCAGTCAGCCTCGGCGCGGCTGCGCGCGGCATCGGCCAGGCCGTTGAGCTCGTCGCCCTGGCGCAGGTTCGCGAAGCCGTCACGGATGGCGCTGGGCGTCATCGATTGCAGCCACAGCCGCTGCATGGGCTGCTTGGCTTTGGCGTACTGCACGATCAGCCGGAAGATCAGCTCGCCCTCGCGGCCCGCATCACAGGCGTTGATCAGCGAGGTGACATCCTTGCGCTTGATCAGCTTGGCGAGCTGCTTGAGGCGGTCGTGCGTCTTCTCGATCGGCTTCAGATCGAAATGCGGCGGGATGACCGGAAGGTGAGTGAACGACCACTTCCCTCTCTTGACATCGTATTGCTCGGGTGCAGCGATCTCCACCAGGTGGCCCACCGCCGAGCTGAGCACGTAGTCGTCATTTTCGAAGTAGTCGCCGTGACGGACGAAACCCCCCAGCGCCCGCGCGATGTCGGCGGCGACGGAAGGTTTCTCGGCAATGATCAAAGCTTTACTCATGGCGGCGCCATAGTAAGAGGACGATTGCGGATCAGGCAAGTCGCGGATTTCCGGAAAGGGTGTTCCCGATGTCCATGGAGTCGTTGCCAGCGGCCGTCGACGTGGCGCCCGATGTGGCCGCCAAGCTCCAGCAGCTGGATGGTAATCAGGATGCGGTCGATCGGCCAGCCCAGGCACGGGGAGAGGTGCTCTACCTCGTTGATAGAATGAAGAAGCGGGCGAAACGAGAACAGGAGGGGCAGTGTGGAACCTCAGAGATCCCCAGAAGAGCGGATCCATGAATCTCCGCTCATGATGCCTGCCGCGCAGCACACCCGATCCCTGGCCCTGCGCATTGCCGTTGCGGTGGCCGCCTCGGTGGCACTGGCGCGGCTGTTGTCGCTGCAGGAACTGGCGGCAGCCACGGCGGCGGTGATGCTCACCCAACCCGAAAGCCGCATCACGCTGAAATCCGCCAGTACCCGTCTGCTGGGGGTGGTCATCGGCGGGCTCTGCGGCATGGTGGTCGCGGCAGCGGACAATGGCCTCCACGACCCGGCGCTGTTCGTTCTGCTGGTCTTTGCCGGGGCGTGGGCCACGCTGGCCCTGTGTGCCCTGGCCAGGCTGCCCGATATCGCGGGGCGGGTCAGCTGCATCACCTTCGTGCTGGTTGCCCTGGTCGCGCATGGACAGGAGCGCTATCTGTATGCCTGGCATCGGCTGACGGGCACGCTGCTCGGTGCCGTCGTGTCGCTGGCTGTGTCATGGCTTTGGGTCCGGGCTGCCGGAGGTGGATCGAAACGGTAGCCGAGGCCTCAGTCCAGTCGTTGCCAGCGGCCGTCGACGTGGCGTCCGATGTGGCCGCCAAGCTCCAGTAGCTGGATAGTGATCAGGATGCGATCAATTGGCCAGCCCAGCCGGCTGGCGAGCGCCTCGGCTGACATGGGGCTGGCGGCCAGGATGGTGAGCAGGTCGCGGCTGTCGTCGTCGGGCGGTTCCGGCCGGGAGGGGGTCTGTTCGACCGCTCCACTTTCCTGGTCGGCGATGATCGACTGCCATTCGCGTCGTCCGCTGGCGCGCCGGGCGGTGTGCTGGCGGGCACGGATTCGACCGCCCCGGATGGTCTCCTGGTCCGAAGCGTCCTGCCCGGGGCTGACCATGCCCAGGGCTTGCAGGATGTCGTCGACGGTTTCGATGAGGGTGGCGCCGTCCCGGATCAGGTGGTGGCAGCCGTGGGAGAGCGGGTTGTGGATGGAACCAGGCACGGCCATTACCTCGCGGCCCAGCTCGGCCGCCTGCCGAGCGGTGATCAGCGAGCCGCTGCGCAGAGCGGCTTCCACCACCAGGGTGCCGCGTGAGAGCGCAGCGATCATCCGGTTGCGGCGCGGGAAGTTGGCGCGCGTCGGGGCGCTGCCCAGGGGTTGCTCGCTCAGCACGAGTCCGCCCTGTTCCAGCACACGCCGGGCCAGGGGCAGGTGATGGGCCGGGTAGATGCGGTCGATGCCGGCTCCGGTCACGGCGATGGTGCTGGCCTGACCTGCTGGGGCGCCCTCCAGGGCACCCTGGTGGGCAGCGGCGTCGATGCCTTCGGCCAGGCCGCTGGTGACAACGATGCCGCGCCGAGCTAGGGCTTCGGCCAGGGCTTGGGCGTTGCGCAGTCCTTCGTGGCTGGCGCGTCGGCTGCCCACGATAGCCACGGCAGCGGGTTGCAGGGCTGTCAGCGAGCCCCGGGCATAGACTAGCAGGGGGGCATCCGGCAGATCCAGCAGCGCAGCCGGGTAGCGGGGATCGTCCAGTGCCAGGATATGGCGGTCGTTGCCGGCGTGCAGCCAGGCCAGAGCTGCCTGGATGTCCTGCTCGCGTACCGGGTCGTCGGCCAGCAGGGCGCGGGCTGCTTCGTCACTGCGCACCAGGGCGCGCACGGTGGCGTAGGAGGCCTGCAGGATGGCTTCCGGCGGGCCTAGCCGGCGAAGCAGTAGCTGGCCGGTGACAGCGCCGATGCCCGGCGTGTGCACCAGCCGCAGCCAGGCGGCCAGGGATTCGTCGTCGGGGGAGGGGGGTTCGGGAACGTCCAGCAGGGTGCTCATCGGGGTACGGGCAAGGGCGGTCAGAGCCGTCGATATTGCCAAAGTCCCCGGGCATCCGCATCAGCCGGATGGATGATGCGGCCGCACAGTTATCCGAAGGTGGATATCTGAAATGGAAACGGCCGCCCGGGTTGCCCTGGGTGGCCGTTGCGATGAAGTTCCGCTTTTACGTATAGTGATGGCTGACGACGGCCGCCTGCTGGCAGCCGTTGGCTGTCAGGGTGCAGGCGGGTCGTCGATCCGCGGGTCGAGCCTTACGGATTCGTCACGATGTCGTTGACCGAGATCGGGGCGCTGGCGTTGACTACCAGGCCGTAGGCGATGTTGTCGAAGGTGCGGAACACCAGCAGCTGGCCCACGTCCTCGTTGGGCAGACGCACCATGTCCTTGCTCATCCGGTCCTTCACCATGCGACCGGCATGCTCGATCTTCAGCACGTGGCCGTTGGCCAGGAGGATACCGATGTTGGCGCCCGCCCAGTCACCCTCGCGACCACCCAG
>CALIXC010000258.1 GCA_938046755.1 uncultured Lautropia sp.
GATGGCGGCCGCCCCGGCAGCGCCCGGCAGGCCGAGCAGCCACAGAGCGCACTGGCCATGGCGTTTGCCTCGGCCCGCAACAAGGGGCGCTGAGGCCGCCTCGGGCACCCGGGTAGCAAGCCCTGGGTGCCACCCCATCATGGGGCATCAGGAACAGCAGCAGTGGCCTTCCCTGCCCAAGCCTTCCTGGCTCCGGCCTTTTTGACGGAGCGTCCCTGCCGTCCCGACGTTCAGCCGCCGTTCTCGACCGGCACCCGCCTACGCCGCCCCCTGGCCCGCATGCTGGGCAGCCGGAACAGCGACAGCATGTCGGGCAGCTGGTCACGCAGGGCGTAGACAGCCAGCATCACCGGCAGCAGCACCAGCCAGGCCGCCGCAGCCAGCACCTGCCATTCCAGCCGGGGCATGCCCGCCTGGACCGCCGGCAGGGCAGCCACCGATTCGGACAGCATTACCACCGACGGCGGCCAGACCACCGAGCCCAGCACCCGGGCAAACAGGAACTCCATCCACCCCACCAGAAAGCAGGCCAGGAAGGCCCCGCGCACCTGCTGGCGGATAGCCGGCAACAGCACCCGCACGATGAAATGCGTAAAGCCAAAGCCATCCTGCATGGCCATCTCGTCCAGTGCCACTGGCACCTGCGCCATACCCGCAGCCAGGATCCACACAGCCAGCGGCACCGCAAAGCTCAGATGAGCCAGCCCCACCGCATAAGGCATACCCAGCCAGCCCAGCAGCTCATTCAGGTGGATGAGCGGGAAGGCCAGCACCACGGCCGGCATCATCAGGCTGATCAGCAGCGTGACCGCCAGCAACCGCTCACCAGCCAGCAGGCGGCGTGACCAGGCATAGGCCATCGGTACCGCCAGCACGACCGCGGCTGCGGCCGTCAACAGCGCCCGCAGCCCGGTACGCAACAGACTGATGCGCCAGACCGGATCATCGATGACCGCCATGAAATGGCTGAAACCGATTCCCTCCTCCGGCGTGGCGCCCTGCAAGGCCAGCCGGGCCAACCACAACAGCGGCAGGATGGCAAACACCGCAAAGGCCATCAGCACCAGCCATCGGCATACGCCCCGCAGGAATCCGCGACGGCGCCCCAGCTCCAGCGCCTCGCCGGCCTGCACGGGCCCACCGATGGACAGGCGGCTGCGCCCGCGCCCAATCAGCCACAGAATGGTGAGCATCATCGGCAGCACCAGCATGGCCTGCAGCAACGTCAGGCACGTAGTCAGATCGTGGATCGAGACATCGGACAGCCGATCGGTAAAGGACATGAGCCCCGGCAACAGCCACGACATCGGGGCCGCCCCCGGTACGCTGCTGGACACACCGCCGAACCAGTCCTGCGATTCGGCCAGCCGGGCCAGCACCCCATCACCTGCGCCCGCCAGGTGCCGGAAGAAATCGACATCGATGAAAGCTCCCACCATCAGCCGGTAGAAGACGCCCAGGGCCAGCGCCCCCCGCAACCACGGCCATTCCAGCAGTCGGAAGGCCGCCCAGCCCGAACCGCCATCGAACAGCACCGACTGATACTGGACACGCTGGATGTGGCGCAACCGCGCCAGGCACAGCAGCGCAAAGAGCGGCGTCCACTGCCACAAGTCTCGCAGCAGCATAATCGAGGACCGCGCCAGGGGCGGCAGCGCCCCGGGCACGCACTCGGTCAGCCCTGGCACGCACCAGGCCGGCAATGCCAGCTCGGGCAGGAACAGCACCTTCCAGCCCATCACGGAAATGATGAGCGGGGTGAACAGCATCACACCCAGCAAGGTGCACCACCAGCCGGCGGCCCGCCCCCGCAGGGGCAGCATCCGCGCCAGCAGCAGTCCCAGCACGGCTTCCAGCGCCACCATCAGTGTCATGCGCAGTGTCTGCGCCAACAGCCCCTGCTGCACCACCGGGTCGTGTGCCAGAACCGCCACCATGTGCCAGAACCTTCCCAGCGTCCCCGACGACACCTCCAGCGTGAGCTGCACCAGCACCGCCAGCGGCAGCAGCCACAGCAGCATCAGCGTCAGCGAGCCGGGCAGCACCAGCCAGGCCGGAAACCAGCGCTCTCGATGCAATGCGCTCATGCCCTCGTCCTCACTGCACCAGCCTCCCGTCCACGAAGAAAAGGCTGTGCCGATTGATGATCTGCAGTTTCTCGCGCCGGCCGGCCACTGCGCCGCCGGCCAGCGCAGCCAGGTCGTAGGCAGCCGGCGTGTCGACCATCACCCGCGCGCACAAGGGAATGTCGGTACCGGGCAGCACCCCATGCAGCTGCATCCAGGTGCCATCATCCTCGACATGGGTCAGCAGCGCCTCGATGCAGCCCTCCTGCCCCGGTCGGCCCAGCACCACATGCTCGGCCCGGATTGCCATCTCGATGTTGGATTTGGGCGACTGCCCCTGCAGCTCGGCCAGCCACAGGTCCAGCTGGGGAGGCGATGGTGGCAAGAGCTGCACGCCGGCAAAATGGGCCACGCCCCCTTCCGAGCGGCAGGGCAGCACATTCAGTCCGCTGCCGCCCAGCCGGCTGGCCACCGCCATGGTGCGCGGATACTGCGCGAACTCGGCCGGCCGGCCCTGCTGCAGGATCCGGCCCTGATCAAGCATCAGCCACTCGTCGCCCAGCCCCATCACGTCGGGCTGGCCCCGGGTGCTGATGAGGATGCACATGCGCCGGCTGCGCTGCACCTGCCGCAGGCAGCCCACCATCCGGCGGCGTCCCTCAGCATCCAGCACCTGCAGCGCGTCGTCCAGCAACAACAAGCCGAGGTCCTCGCGCACCAGGGCACGGCCGATGGCCACGCGCTGCGCCGTGGCCGGCGCCAGCAGACCGGCACGCACGTGCAGCACGTCCAGAACGCCCAGCAGCGAGGCCATCTCGGTCACCTGGCGGTGCAGCTGCTCGGGCGAGAGCCGCTGACGGCGCATCGGCCAGGCCAGGTTCTCCTCCACCGTCAGCTCCGGGTAGATCACCGGCACGGCCGGCACCAGCACCGTGCGCCGACGTCCCGCCGGCAGGCGGGTCACATCCACGCCATCCAGCACCACCTGGCCACGGCGCGGCCGGTGCAGGCCCGCCAGCGTCTGCAGCAGCAGCGACTTGCCGGCGCCGGCAGGTCCGAACACCGTGCACAGGCTGCCCTCCTCCAGCATCAGGTCGATGTCGGCCAGCGACGGCCCTGACCGCCCCCCCAGCCAGCCAGGCCGGCGGGAAGCGTTGACATCCAGCGAAGAAACCCGAAGAAAAGCCATTGGCGCTATGCCCTCCTCGCCTTCATCGCAGCGCGAAAATCGTCGGCGCAGCCTCGGAGACCGGCATGTCGGGCGGGACCGGCACGACCTGGGGCCTGCGTCGCGCCCGTTCGGCGGCCCGCTCCACCTGCTGCACCAGGGCACCGGCCCCGTCGAACAAGTAGAGGGCGCCCGGATCGGCGTACAGCACCACTGTCTCGCCCAGCGCCGGACGTAGCAGCGACGGCACCAGGGTCGTCAGCGTGCCCACCCGGGCCCGACATTCGATGCGTGTACCCGCAAGACCACATTCCACCCGCTCGACACGCGCCGGAAAGGCCAGGTCGCCGGCCGTACCTGCCAGCCGCAGGTCCTCGGGCCGAATCCCCACCAGGAGCGCCGGGTCCTCGACATTGAGCGGTGCCATCAGGGCCATGCCCGGCCCCTGCTCGATCTGCACCGAATGGTCCATCAGCATGGCCCGCAGCAGGTTGATCGGCGGATCTCCGAAGACCCGCGCCACGTTCAACGATACCGGGTGCAGCAGGACGTCGATGGCCCGGACCTCCTGCTGCTGCAGGCGTCCCTGCGCCACCACGGCCGTGGCACCGCCCAGGGCCAGGGCGACCTGGCTGCTGCGAGTAGCCACCGCCACCGCCATGCCCTGCCGCCACGCCGTGGTGCAGATGAAGGGCAGGTCCTCCAGCATGTGGATAGCCTCGACATCCGGCAGCCCCGCCAGCGGATCATCGAGCAGGAGCAGTGCCGGCCGGCCGGCCAGGGCGCGCGCCAGCGCCAGCCGACGCTGACCCACCAGCGACAGATCGGCCGGCATCAGCGACAGACAGTCGCCCAGCCCCACGGCATGGGCCAGCGTGATGACCTGTTCTTCCAGCAACTTGCTGCGCGCCATGCGCAGCGGTACCGCGATGTTCTCCCAGACCGTGAAGCCCGGATAGTTGGTGCTGCGTGCATCCACCAGCGCCACCTGGCTGTTGCGGCTGCCATCAAGCGCCACCTCGCGGCCATGGACCTGCAGGCGACCAGCATAGGGCCGCAGCTGCCCGGCCAGCACCCGAAACAGCACCGACTTGCCCGCTCCGGCTGGCCCCACGATGGACAGCGGGCCACCGAAAGGAATGTCCAGCGACAGTGCGCGCAGGATGTCTCTGCCCCCATCCCGCAGGCAGATCCGGTCGCAGCGAATCGTCATGCCGAATGAAACCCAATAGCCATGCGGACCCCTTGTAAGCCATGGACGGCATCGTGCGCCGCCCCTATTGGCCTGCATTACAGAACAAATCGTGATGTTTGGCAACTTACGCAACCAGTTGCAACATCGCATCCCGATTATCATCGCCCGGACGAAACTGCACAGAATCGACCATGCGCTGGGAGAACGAACGCGAAAGCAGCAACATCGAGGATCGCCGCGGACAGGGCGGTGGCGGCGGCCTGCCCTTCAGCGTGGGGGGTGGCCGCCTCAGCCTTGGCACGGTCGCCGTCATCCTCATCGGCGGCTGGCTGTTGGGAATCAACCCCCTTACTTTATTGGGGCTGCTGGCCGGCGGAGACATCGGCACCGGGCAGTCGCTGGCCCCCACCACCACCCAGTCCCAGCAGGTGAGCGGGCAGGACGACGTTGGCAAGCGCTTCGTCTCCGTGGTGCTGGCCAGCACCGAGGATGTCTGGACGAAAGTCTTTGCAGCCAATGGCGCCCGCTACACGCCACCGGGTCTCGTGCTGTTTTCCGGCCGCACCCAGACGGCCTGCGGCGTGGGCGTCACCGGGGCTGGCCCCTTCTACTGCCCGGGCGACCGCAAGATCTATATCGACCTGGCCTTCTACCGGGTCCTGCAGGACCAGCTGGGCGCTGCCGGTGACACGGCCCAGGCCTACGTCATCGCCCACGAGGTAGGCCACCATGTGCAGAACCTCACCGGCACACTGCAGCAGGTGGAAGAAGCCCGCAAGCGCATGGACCAGCGCAGCTACAACGCCCTGTCGGTCCGGCTGGAGCTGCAGGCTGACTGCTATGCCGGCATCTGGGCCAACCATTCGCAGCAGGCGCGCCGCTGGTTCGATGCTGGCGACATCGCCGAAGCCATCAATGCTGCCGCAGCCGTGGGCGACGATGCCCTCCAGCGTCGCGCCGGCAGCTCAGTCAACCAGGAAAGCTTCACCCACGGCAGCTCGCAACAGCGCCAGGCCTGGTTCCGCATCGGCAACGAAACCGGCTCGGTACAGCGCTGCAACACCTTCGCTAACCGGCAGCCCTGATCAGGGGCGGGGGCTGCCCCCCTTGGCCGCGCTCGGCACCGTGCCCGTCGGTGCGGCTGTCGGCGTGGCCCCGGCGTTGTAGGTCACATCGGGCACGGCCAGCTCGCGCCACCACCAGCGGTTCGGCCCGGGAATGCTCACGCACAGCACCTGCCGGCTGTCGGCCGTCAACGCCACGCTGGTCAGCGTACCTTCCGGGCACAGCCCCGGCCGTGGCGTCTGCGTGCAGTTGGCATCGGCACACGGCTTGGCCGGTTCCTCGTTCAGCACCGCCGAACGCCCCGTCCAGTTGTCCACCCCCCAGCTCGACACGACCATGTCGCGACTGTCGATCTTGCC
>CALIXC010000259.1 GCA_938046755.1 uncultured Lautropia sp.
GCAATGATGACGAGTCCAAAACCTGTAATGGATTGAATGAACGCGGCAAAAAAAACGGCAAGCGTCGGCCCCATATGAGCGGCGACACCCGAGAGATAGTGTTCCAAAAGTACAGCTCCTTTCCCAGCATACAATTGTATTTTATATTAACATAGAAGACATATGTTTGTATATGTTTTGTCATAGTATTCTGTTACACATAGGGGGCAATAAGTCCTAAAAAATCTTTAGGAACAATATGAATAACGATTGACCATTTTCTCTGATCATGTATAATATATGACAGCTATATTAAGTAAAATAGACCGGGAGGAGCAAGAGCATAGTGGAGAGATATTGCCCGCAGAAGATTGAAGCGAAGTGGCAGAAAATCTGGGAGACAGAGCACCGCTGCCGCACGGAGAAGGACGATACGAAACCGAAGTATTACGTGCTTGAGATGTTTCCGTATCCGTCGGGAAAACTCCACATGGGGCATGTCCGCAACTATTCGATCGGAGATGTGATCGCGCGCTTCCGCACGATGGAAGGATACAATGTGCTGCACCCGATGGGGTTCGATTCCTTTGGCATGCCCGCCGAGAATGCGGCGATCCAGAACAAAGTACATCCTGCGCAGTGGACGTATGCGAACATCGAGAATATGGAGCGCCAGCAGCGTGCGCTCGGGCTCGCGTACGACTGGGACCGCGAGGTTATCACCTGCCGCGAGGATTACTATCGCTGGACGCAGTGGTTCTTTGAACTCTTTTATAAAAAGGGGCTGGCGTATAAAAAGGCGGCCTCTGTCAACTGGTGCGAGACCTGCGGAACGGTGCTCGCCAATGAGCAGGTCGAGGACGGGAAATGCTGGCGCTGCAAATCCGAAGTACAAAAGAAAAACCTCGCGCAGTGGTTCTTTAAGATCACGGACTATGCCGACGAGCTGCTCGCCGATCTTGCAAAGCTGCCCGGCTGGCCCGAGCGCGTTAAGACGATGCAGGAGAACTGGATCGGGCGAAGCGAGGGCCTCGAGTTCCGTTTGCCCGCGCCTGCGCTCGATACAGAGATATCCGTCTACACGACGCGTCCCGATACCGTCTTCGGCATCACCTTCCTTGCACTCGCACCCGAGCATCCGCTCGTGGAGAAGATCTGCGCCATCAGCGACAAGGCAGACGAGATTCGCGCGTTCTGCACACGCGTCCGTAAGCAGTCGGACATCGAGCGCTCCTCGAGCGAGTCGGAGAAGGAGGGCATCTTTACCGGCCTCTTCTGCACGAATCCGTTCAATGGCGAGCAGGTCGAGATCTGGATTACGAACTACGTGCTCTTTGAGTACGGTACGGGTGCGGTCATGGCGGTACCGTCCGAGGATCAGCGCGACTGGATGTTCGCGGAGAAATACGGCATCCGCAAGATCCTCACCATCCGTCCGCCTGAGGGGGAACTGCGCCTGGAGGACATGACGGCGGCCTACGTTGAGAAGGAAGGCATCCTCATCAACTCCGGCAAGTTCACGGGGATGGAGATGCACGCGGCGATGGGCGCCATCATCGACGAGGCAGAGACGCAGGGGGTCGGCAAGCGCCGCGTTAACTATCGCCTGCGCGACTGGCTCATCTCGCGCCAGCGCTACTGGGGCGCCCCCATCCCTATCGTGAACTGCGAGAAATGCGGAGAAGTGCTCGTCCCGGAGGAGGAGCTTCCCGTACGTCTGCCGGAGGATGTGTCGTTTGATGGCGGCTCGGTTTCGCCGCTCTCATCGAGCGAGCACTTCCTTCACTGCACATGTCCGAAGTGCGGCGGCGACGCGACGCGCGAGACGGACACGATGGACACCTTTATCTGCTCGTCGTGGTACTACATGCGCTACACCGATCCGCACAACACGCACAAGCCGTTTGCGGCGGACAAGGTGAACTACTGGGCGCCCGTCGACCAGTACATCGGCGGCATCGAACACGCCGTGCTGCACCTGCTGTATGCGCGCTTCTGGACCAAGGTGATGCGCGACATGGGGCTGGTGAAGTTCGACGAGCCCTTCAAGCGGCTGCTCACGCAGGGCATGGTGCTCAACCACATCTACCAGCGGCGCACGGCCAAGGGCGGCATCGAGTACTTCTGGCCGAAGGACGTGGAGAACGTCACCGATGCCCAGGGCCGGGTCGTGGGCGCACGCCTCAAGAGCGACGGCTCCGAGATCGACTACGCCGGCATCGGTACGATGTCCAAGAGCAAGAACAACGGGGTGGACCCCACCTCGCTGATCGAGCGCTTCGGGGCCGACACGGCGCGCCTGTTCGTGATGTTCGCCAGCCCGCCCGAGCAGACGCTGGAGTGGTCCGACAGTGGGGTGGAAGGCGCCAGCCGCTTCCTGCGCCGTTTCTGGGCCTTCGGCCACGCCCAGCGCGATGTGGTGCGCGGTGCAGCCGACACCGTGGATGCAGCCGGCCTGTCCGAGCCGTGGCGTGACCTGCGCTACGAGGTCCACACGGTGCTGAAGCAGATCCAGTACGACTACGAGCGCCAGCAGTACAACACCATCGTCTCGGGTGCCATGAAGCTGCTGAACGCCCTGGAAGCCGCCGCACAGAAGCAGGCTCCCACGGCCGCGGCCGATGCCGCCGCGCTGCGCGAGGGGCTGTCGATCCTGGTGCGCAGCCTCTACCCGATCGTGCCGCACATCGGCCATGCCCTGTGGCAGGCGCTGGAGCTGGGACGCGGCTTCGACGGCCGCGAGATCATCGACGCCCCGCTGCCGGTGGTGGACGAGGTGGCACTGGTCAAGAGCGAGCTGGAGCTGATGCTACAGGTTAACGGCAAGCTGCGCGGTTCCATCCGCGTGCCGGCAGATGCCAACAAGGCCGCCATCGAGCAGGTGGCAGCCGCCTCGCCCGAGGTGGCCCGCATCGGCGAAGGCAAGACGCCCAAGCGCATCATTGTGGTGCCGGGCCGTCTGGTGAACGTGGTGCTGTAAAGGCCTCAAGGAGAAAGCCACATGTCCCGCCTTCCCGACACTCGCCCCCTAGCCGGCACCTCCCGGCGCGGATGGCTGCGGGGACTTTCCCGCAGCGCGCTGCTGGTCGGCCTGGCCGGGCCGCTGGCGGCCTGCGGCTTTCATATGCGCCGCGCCACGCAACTGCCGTTCAGCACGCTCTACACCAACCTGGCTCCCAACGGCAGCATCGGCCTGGCGCTGCGCCGCGAGCTGTCGCACAGCGAGGGCACCGAGCTGGTGACCGACCCGAAGAAGGCCGAGGTCCGGCTGATGATCCTGCAGGAAGTGCCCGAACGCGAGGTCGTCGCCTACTCGTCAGAGGGGCGCGCCCGCGAATACGAGCTGCGGCTGCGACTGCGCTTTCGTGTCGAGGACGCCAAGGGCAACGACCTGATCCCCGAGAGCGAGATCACGCTGCGTCGCGAGATCTCCAACGCGGACAACCAGCTTACCGCCCGGGCCGACGAGGAAGCCATGCTCTTTCGGGACATGAGCAACGACATGGCTCATCAGCTGCTGTGGCGGCTGGCGGCCATCCGGCCAGCAGAGTAAGCGCCCGTCCCATGGGCCAACGCATCAGTACGCCTGCGCAGCTGCGCCAGGCCATCGGCCAGGGCCTGCCGCCACTCACCTGGGTCAGCGGCGACGAGCTGCTGCTGGTCATCGAGGCGGCCGACCTGGTGCGTGCTAAGGCCCGCAAGCTGGGCTTCGAGGAGCGCGAGGTCCTGGACGTCGACGCGCGCTTCGATCGCAGCCGGCTCATCGAGGCTACCCAGTCCACGTCGCTCTTTGCCAGCCAGCGACTGATCGACCTGCGCCTGAACACCAAGCCCACCCGTGAACTGGGCGATGCGCTGCGCGAACTGCTGCCCCGACTGGACGACGGCACCCGCGTGCTGGTCTCCAGTGCCCATCTGGAGCGCGCCACCACCAGCACGGCCTGGTTCGAGGCCCTGACCAAACAGATGCTGTGGGTGGAGACGCCTCGCATCGACGCAAGCGCCATGGGCAAGTGGGTGACCGAGCGACTGGCCGCGCAGAAGCAGCAGGCAACGCCCGCCGTGCTGGCGCTGATCACCGAACGCACCGAGGGCAACCTGCTGGCCACACACCAGGCCATCCAGCGGCTGGGCCTGCTGCTGCCCCCGGGTGAACTGCCGGCCGAGGCCGTGGCCGAGATCGTGCTGGACAGCGCCCGCTTCGAGCTGTTCGGCCTAGTGGATGCGGCGCTGGCCGGGGACCCGGCCCGTGCGGTGCGCATGGCCCGCTCGCTGGCCGCCGAGGATGCTGCCATGCCCCTGCTCTGCTGGGCGCTGGCCGACGCGATCCGCAAGCTGCTGCGCATCCAGCAGGCGCTGCAGATCGAGCGCGTCGCCCCCGCCCAGGCCATGCGTGCCGCCGGCGTATTCGGCAAGCGCGAGGCCATCATGCGCCAGGCCCTTCGTCGCCTGGATATCCGGACACTCGGACACCTGCTGCAGCAAGTGGCCCGGCTCGATAGAATGACCAAGGGTGTGGGCGGCACCGGTCCGGCCGCCGATCCCTGGTTCCACGCCGAGACACTGCTGGTCGCGCTGGCCGGAGGGCACCTGCCCGGCCCGGTCGAACTGTCCGCGGCGCTGGCCGATGACTGACATGCCCCCGACGCCGGCCGTCACGTCCCGGCCACGGCCTTTCGGCCAGTCGCGTCCGGCACACCTGCCCCACGGGTCGCATGTGGCTGCTGCGGCGCATGGACCTTCCCTCTGGCTTCTGGAGCTTTCCGATCCATGAACACACCCGACATGGCCACCTACATGGCCAACCTGGGGCGTGCCGCCCGGCACGCCAGCCACGACATGGCCCGGGCCAGCACGGCCATCAAGAACCGCGCGCTGCAGCAGCTGGCCCATGAGATCGATCGCAACCGCAGCCTGGTGCTGACAGCCAACGGCCAGGATCTGGCCAGCGCGCACAGCGCCGGCCTTGACAGTGCCTTCATCGACCGGCTGACGCTCACCCCCGAACGCATCGACGCCATGGTGGAGGGGCTGGCACAGATCATCGCCCTGCCCGACCCGGTGGGCGAGATCAGCGAGCTGCGCCAGCGTCCCAGCGGTATCCAGGTGGGCCGGATGCGCGTGCCGCTGGGCGTGATCGGCATCATCTACGAGTCGCGCCCCAACGTCACCGTCGATGCCGCAGCCCTGTGCCTGAAGGCGGGCAACGCCGCCATCCTGCGCGGTGGCTCGGAAGCCATCCACTCCAACCGCACGCTGGCCGCACTGATGAGCGAGAGCCTGGCCCGCACAGGGCTGCCGCCCTCGGCCGTGCAGCTGGTGAGCATGACCGACCGTGCGGCCGTCGACTACCTGATCCGTGACCAGAAGTCTATCGACGTGATCATCCCGCGCGGGGGCCGCTCGCTGATCGAGCACGTCAGCGCCGAGGCACGCGTGCCCGTCATCAAGCACCTGGACGGCATCTGCCACGTCTACATCGATGATTCGGCCAACGTGGACATGGCCGTGCGCGTGGCCGACAACGCCAAGACGCAGCGCTACGCCCCCTGCAACACGCTGGAGACGCTGCTGGTCCATGAGGCCATCGCCCCCGAGGTGCTGCCGCGCCTGGGCAGCATCTACCGGATGAAGCAGGTGGAGCTGCGCGTCGACGAACACGGCGCCCGGCTGCTGCAGGATGCGCAGATCGATTCGGTGCCCGCCACCGAGGACGACTGGCGTGCCGAGTACCTGGCACCGATCCTCGCCATCCGCGTGGTGAAGAGCCTGGACGAGGCCATCGCGCACATCAACGAGTACGGCTCCCACCACACCGATTCGATCATCACCCAGAACCATGCACACGGGATGCGCTTCCTGCGGGAAGTGGATTCCGCCTCGGTGATGATCAATGCCTCCACCCGCTTTGCCGACGGCTTCGAGTACGGGCTGGGTGCCGAGATCGGCATCTCCACCGACAAGCTGCACGCCCGGGGTCCCGTGGGTCTGGAGGGTCTCACCTCTCAGAAATACGTCGTGTTCGGCCACGGCGAGATCCGGACCTGAACATGGACACGAACCTCTATCTCTGGACCAAGATCCTGCACATCGTGATGGTGACGAGCTGGTTTGCCGGGCTCTTCTACCTGCCACGCATCTACGTCAACCTGGCGCAGGTCGATCCGAAAGGGTCGACCGCCGAATACCAGCGGCTGGTGGGCATGTCGCAACGACTCTACCGCTTCATGCTGCCGCTGGCCACGCTGGCCGTGCTCACCGGCCTGGTGCTGTACGTGGGCTTCGGCATCGGCATGGGGGCGGGCTGGATGCACGTCAAGCTGGCCTGCGTGCTGCTGCTGATCGGTTACCACCACGGCTGCGGCCGCCTGCTGCGAAAGTTCACGGACGGACAGCGTTCGCATTCCGAACGCTGGTTCCGCGTCTTCAACGAAGGCCCGGTCATCCTGCTGCTGATCGTGGTGGCGATGGTGATCATCAAGCCGTTCTGATCCTCTGCTGCCCTCCTCCTGCGCTGCCGGCCCGGATTCCTCCCAGACGCCTCTTTTCATGATCGCCCTTCGCCCTGCCAGCCGCCATGCGGCCGAACCCGCCCGCAACAAGGCTGACCGACGAGACGCCCCTGCGCGCGACGAGGCCCCCGCCTCACCTTCGGCCAGCACGTTCCATTACTTCTGTCCGTGCCCGCGCGGGCTGGAGTCGGCGCTGGCTGACGAGCTGCGCGCCCTGGGTGCGCACGACATCGACACCCGGCCGGGCGGGGTCGGCTGCCGAGGCGACCTGAAGCTGGCCTACCGCATCAACCTGGAAGCCCGGCTGCCCAGCCGCGTGCTGCTGCGCCTGCTAGATGCAGCCTGCCGCAACGAGCACACGCTCTACCGGCTGTGCAACGCCCTGGCCTGGGAGGACTGGTTCGATGCCCGGCAGACGATCCGCGTGGACGTGGTGGCGCAGCGCTCGCCGCTCCGAAGCCTGAACTTCGCCACGCTGCGCATCAAGGACGCCATTGTCGACCGCTTCCGCGATCAGGGGGGCGAGCGCCCCTCGGTGGACACCCATCATCCGGACGTGCGCATCAGTGCCTTCCTGACGGCAGACCGCCTGCAGCTGTACCTGGACCTGTCGGGCGAGCCGCTCTTCAAGCGCGGCTGGCGCCACAGTGCCGAGAACCGCGTGGCGGCCCCCCTGAAGGAGAACCTGGCCGCCGGCCTGCTGGCACTGTCGGGCTGGGACGCCCGCCAGCCGCTGCTGGACCCGTTCTGCGGCTCGGGCACGCTGGTCATCGAGGCCGCACAGATCCTCTGCGATCACGCGCCAGGGCTCAATCGCCACTTCGGCATCGAGCAGCTGCGCCTCCACGATGCCAGGCTGTACGACGGGCTGGTGACGGCACTGCGCGAGCGTGCCCGCCAGGGGATGGAGAAGGCACCGCGCGGCCTGGTCCGCGCCAGCGACCTGGACCCGCACGCCATGCGCCTGACGGCCGAGAACCTGCAGACGCTGGGCATGCCCGACGACCTGGTGGCGATGCAGACACTAGATGCCGTGGATGCCCAGCCGGGCGGCGACACGCCGGGCGTGCTGCTGGCCAACCCGCCCTACAACGAGCGGGTCAGCATTCCGGTGGAGCACTGGCGCGCCATCGGCGCCACGCTGCGTGAGCGCTTCGGCGGCTGGAAGGTCTTTCTGCTGACCAGCGACCGGGGCCTACCCGGCCAGCTGGGCCTGCGCGAGGATCGCAAGACGCCGCTCTTCAACGGCGCCATCGAATGCCGGCTGTTCGAGTTCTCGATGCGCCAGCGGGGCTAGCAGGGCTATCCAGGGATCCCTTGGGATCCTCTGAATAAGTCCCGCGAACCGGCGCGCCACGGAACGGGATGCAGGACAAGGCGACATTTGCTGTCAATAGCGGCGCTATTGACAGCAAATGGCAACGCAGTCATGCGCCCGTTACGGGGATGTGACGGCCGCGGGGACTTGTTCAGAGGATCCCTAGACAATCACGGCCTTGCCGTAGCCTTCCAGGATGCTGCGGACGCGCTGCACGGTTTCCTTGGACGGGGGATGCACGCCCTTGAGCTTGTAGTCGTCGCCGCACAGGGCCCACTTGTGTGCGCCCAGCTCGTGGTAGGGCAGGATCTCGACCGTATCCACGTTGTCCATGGGCGCGATGAAGCGGCCCAGCAGATGGGCTGAACGATCGTCGTCGGTATAGCCCGGCACGACCACATAGCGCACGCGTGTCTTCTGCTTGCGCCTGGCCAGGTGCTGGGCAAAGGCCAGCGTGCGCGTGTTGGGAATGCCCACCAGCACGCGGTGGATGTCCGGATCGATCTGCTTGAGATCCAGCATTACCAGGTCGGTGTGGTCCAGCAGCGTCTCCAGCACTTCGTCGTAGTGCAGCGCATAGCCGTTGGTGTCCAGACAGGTATGGATGCCGTTCTGGTGACAGGCCACGAACCAGTCCCGCACGAACTCGTACTGCAGCAGCGGCTCACCGCCGGTGGCCGTCACGCCGCCTCCCGTGGCCTTCAGGTAATGACGATAGGACATCACCTGCGTCATCACCTCGGGCACCGTCATCTCGCGGGCCTTGTCGCTCTGCAGGTCCCAGGTGTCGCGGTTGTGACAGTACAGGCAGCGCATCAGGCAGCCCTGCAGGAACAGCACATAGCGAAGCCCGGGGCCATCGACGGTACCGCAGGACTCGATGGAATGGACGAGCCCGGTTCCGTGGTAGCCCCGGTGCAGGTGCGGATGCTTCGGCGCGTGGGCAGCCGCTTCAAGATCCACCTGCGGCACCAGGGGCACCACAGGCAGAGGCGCCGCCCGCCCGGAGGGGGCGGCCGTGCCCGAAGGCACGTCTGCCGGTATCGTCACGCGGTCCTCACATCGAGGCCGTGAAGGTGCGCGTGACCACGTCCTGCTGCTGCTCGCGGGTCAGCGAGTTGAAGCGCACCGCATAGCCCGAGACACGAATGGTGAGCTGCGGGTATTTCTCGGGATGCTCCATGGCGTCCAGCAGGGTCTCGCGGTTGAGCACGTTGACGTTCAGGTGCTGACCACCCTCCACGCCGTCCTCGTGATGGAAGTAGCCATCCATCATGCCCGACAGGTTGCGCTCACGCGAGCCCTCATCCTTGCCCAGCGCGCCCGGCACGATGGAGAAAGTGTAGGAGATACCGTCCTTGGCAAAGGCAAAGGGCAGCTTGGCCACCGAGCACAGCGAGGCCACGGCGCCGCAGACATCACGGCCGTGCATCGGGTTGGCACCCGGACCGAACGGCGCACCGGCGCGGCGGCCGTCCGGCGTGTTGCCGGTCTTCTTGCCGTAGACCACGTTGGAGGTGATGGTGAGCACCGACTGGGTGGGCATGGCATCGCGATACATCGGATGCGAGGCCACCTTGGTCATGAAGCGGCGCACCAGGTCGCAGGCGATGTCGTCGACACGGTCGTCGTTATTGCCGAACTGCGGGTATTCGCCCTCGATCTGGAAGTCGACGGCAATGCCCTGCTCGTTGCGGATGGGACGGACCTTGGCGTACTTGATGGCCGACAGCGAATCTGCCGCCACCGACAGGCCCGCCACGCCGCAGGCCATCGTCCGTTTCACGTCACGATCATGCAGCGCCATGAGCGCAGCCTCGTACGAGTACTTGTCGTGCATGTAATGGATGATGTTGAGCGCCGTGACGTACTGGGTGGCCAGCCAGTCCATGAAGCTGTCCATCCGTGCCATGACGGTATCGTAGTCCAGCACTTCGCCGGCAATCGGCTCGGTCTTAGGACCGACCTGCATGCCGCTGGCCTCGTCCACGCCACCGTTGATGGCGTACAGCAGCGTCTTGGCCAGGTTGGCACGGGCGCCGAAGAACTGCATCTGCTTGCCGACGACCATCGGGCTGACGCAGCAGGCGATGGCATAGTCGTCGCTGTTGAAGTCCGGGCGCATCAGGTCGTCGTTCTCGTACTGGATGGACGAGGTGTCGATGGAGACCTTGGCGCAGAAGTGCTTGAATGCCTCGGGCAGCTGCTCGGACCACAGCACCGTGATGTTGGGCTCCGGCGACGGGCCCATGTTGTAGAGCGTATGCAGGAAGCGGAAGCAGTTCTTCGTGACCAGCGTGCGGCCGTCCAGACCCATGCCGCCGATCGATTCGGTGGCCCAGATCGGGTCGCCCGAGAAGAGCTGGTCGTATTCCGGCGTGCGCAGGAAGCGCACCATCCGCAGCTTCATGACCAGGTGGTCGATGAGTTCCTGCGCTTCCACTTCGGTCAGCGTGCCATTGTGTAGGTCACGCTCGATGTAGATGTCCAGGAAGGTGGCTACCCGGCCGAACGACATGGCCGCACCGTTCTGCGACTTCACGGCAGCCAGGTAGGCGAAGTAGGTCCATTGCACGGCCTCGCGGGCATTGCGAGCCGGGCCGGAGATGTCGAAACCGTAGCTGGCGGCCATTTCCTTCATCTGGCCCAGCGCCTTGTGCTGCTCGTTGATCTCCTCGCGCCGGCGGATGGTCTCTTCCAGTTTATGCCCGGCTTCCAGATCGGCCTGCAGCGAGTTGAACTGCTCGACCTTGTCTTCCATCAGGCGGTCGATGCCGTAGAGCGCCACCCGACGGTAGTCGCCGATGATGCGGCCCCGACCGTAAGCGTCGGGCAACCCGGTCAGCACGCCGGACTTGCGGCAGCGACGGATATCGGGCGTGTACACGTCGAAGACGCCCTGGTTGTGGGTCTTGCGGTACTTGGTGAAGGTCTCGACCACCGTCTCGGACAGCGGGGTCTCATAGATGCGGCACGAATCCTGCACCATCTTCAGGCCGCCGAAGGGCATGATGGCCCGCTTGAGGGGCTCGTCGGTCTGCAGACCCACCACCTTTTCCAGCGCTCGGTCAATGTAACCGGGCGCATGGCTGGTGATGCTGGAGACCGTCTGGGCATCGATTTTGTAGGGGGCGTGGGTCTTGTTCTCGACCTTAATGCCCTCCATCACCTCGCCCCACAGCCGCGTGGTGGCCTCGGTGGCAGGCGCCAGGAAACTGCCATCCCCGGTGTAGGGGGTGTAGTTGCACTGGATGAAGTCACGAACGTCGATCGTCTCTTCCCAGGGACCGGCCTTGAAATCGGCCCAGGCTTCGGGGTGTGCATTTTTGGGGGCCAGCATATCGAACTCCTGTTTCCGTGTTCTATGAACCGATCTTTGAATTCTTGTTATATGAACAGCATAGCACTTATGCGATTACATGAATTGTTTATCGGTTTCATGACGTGGGATATTGAGCACTCATTACCCCAGAAAACGACACCCATCACCCCGGAAAATGCAAACGGACCCATCAGGGCCCGTTCGTCGGAAACGGCCCGCCAAGGAGCCGTCATGCCATCTGGCGGCCTCCCCCCCCCGGGCGCCGCCCCTTCCTGCCGGGATCACATCCATGCCAGGCCGGATGCCCCCGGGAAAGGATCACTCATCACGCGCCTGACGCGCCACGTCCGGGAAGTCGCTGAACAGGCCATCCACCCCCAGCTGATAGAAGCGCCGATACTCGGCCTTCGGATCACCCTGGTAGTCGGACAGCAGCCGGCGCGGCTCGCTGCGGAAGGTGTACGGATGCACGAAGAGACCGGCCGCGTGGGCATCCTTCACCACCTGGGTGGGCGCCAGCGCCACCCGGTCGCGTTCGTCGATCACCCCGTCGTGGTTAAGGTCCACCGGTTTGCCATCGGGCCCGATTGTGAGCCGCGACGGAATGAGGTAGGCCTTCCACGGGCCGATGCCGTCCGCATAGGTGCGGATCTCAGCCAGACCCTGCGGCGTGAGCAGATCCTGATAGGTGCGGCGATCCTTGGCCAGGGTGAAGTCGTAGGGCTGACCCAGCGGCAACGACTGGTCCACCGAACCGTCCGGGTTCTGACCGGAGCCGTCAATGAGCTGCACCAGCCGCACCTGGGTGCGCGGGCGAAGCGCCCTCAGGTTGCCCACCTCGAAAGACTGGATGATGACCGGGGAGTCCTTTTTCGTGTAACCGTAACGGGCAAGCGCAGCCAGCAGCTTGTCCTCGATGGGCAGGCCCAGGGCGCGATGGTAGGTGCTGTGCTTGATCTCGGGATAGACACCGATGGCGCGCCCAGTGCGCCGGCTCTGCTCGCGGGCCAGCTTCAGCACTTCCTCGAAGGTGGGCACCTTGTACTTGCCATTGTGGCTCTGATCCCGCTCCTCCAGGGGCTGAACGGCACGCAGCGTGCGCAGTTCGGCCAGCGTGAAGTCGCTGACGAACCAGCCCTCTTCCTCGACGCCATCGACCGTGCGCTTGCGCTTGCGGCGAGCGAACTCGGGATGGTCCTTCACGTTGGTGGTGGCCGTGATGTTGGGCTCATGCCGCACCACCAGCACGCCATCCTTGGTGGAGACCAGGTCCGGTTCGATGAAGTCGGCCCCGCTGTCGATGGCCCGCTGATAGCCCGCCAGCGTGTGGTCCGGCAGGTAACCGGCCGCACCGCGGTGCCCCAGCACCAGAGGCTTCTGCCCGTTCAGCGTGGGATAGCGCCCGGCAGTTGCCGAAGCGCCCGCAGCACCGGTCAGCGCACCGGCGCTGGCCACTGCCACGCCTGCCTGGGCTGCACCGTCTTCGGTGGCCCCTTGCGCCGATTCAGCCGCAGCCTGGACGGTGGTCGGCGTTCCCGACGCCATGGCCATGGCCTGGGTCTGGCCGGCACCGGTACGTGCGGCCTGGTCGTCCATCTGATAGCCACTGCTGCTGGCACAACCGGCCAGCGCCAGCACGGAGGCTACCGAAATCGCCACGACCCGTGGCCGAAGAACGCGTGAATTCATGACTGTTTGCTCCCGGATGAAAAACAGAAGCATTTTATCGAAACCCGACTTTTGAGGCCGTCCAATCCCCAGGACGGCTCCAAAGCAAGCCGGTCCGAAGACCGGCCCGAAGCCGCGTCCGGCTTCAGCGGTCCTCGTCAACCAGAATCCGGGCATTGAGCGGCTGCACCGGCCGGTTGTTCGGGCCACCCATCAGCCGGCCCAGTGCCTCGATCTGGGCCTTGCTGGCCGTGACCGGCCTGGAGAACACCACCCAGGTCACGCCTTCGCTGCATGGGGGCGTGGTGAGCGATCCGTTGAGCCGGAAATACGACAGCTTCTTGGGCAGCAAGGGACGGATATCCAGCGGCTCGGCCAGTTTGCGGGTCTGTCCCTTGGACAGCGACTCGGCGACCAGTGGCGCCAGTGCCGGGTTCTCTTCCCCTTCCTGGAACACCACGGCCAGCACCGCCAGCGCACCATCTTCGGCGCCATGCACCAGGTGCAGCTCCAGCGGGAAATGCCGTCCCTTGAAGGTGTGTTCGCTGGGATCGTGGAAATGGAACTGCTTCAGCGTGAAAGTGCGGCTGCCGATCTGTACGGGCGGCTGGCTGCCCTCAGGCTTCGCCTGGAGGGTGTGGCCGTTGTTGACCAGCTCGTAGTGCATCGGCTGATAGTCGACCTGCACCGAGTCCTTGTTCGACCGGATGGCGTCATCCTGATTCAGGTCCACGGGCGACTGGTTGCGCCCCAGCGAACATTGGGAATAGTCTGTGCTCAGTTCGCCCCAGTAGGCCGGGCCTTCGCTGCCCCCATAGGACCAGTGCGCCGGCTTTCCAGCCGGTTTCGAATCGGACGATGCGGCCGGAACCTGTCCCGGTGATGCTCCAGCCGCATCCGCCGCGGGCTGAGCCGTCTCTGCCATGGCGACAGAAGACAGGAACAGTCCCGACAACAGCAGAGGTACCAACAGTTGCTTGATGTGCATGATTGCCTTCCTCATTGGGATGTGAATCACTTGCCACCGGATTCATGCCATTCGGTTCCGGGCAGATTCCGTTCGGGCAATCAGCACTTTACATGATATAACCTATGTTGACGAATGTTTCGGGCATGTTGTTCACTGCTCGGGAAGTTACATCCCTGATGAACGAGGTTCCGCCCCCGCGCGAACCATACCCCCGCCCGGAAACCATGGCACAAGCGGGCACGGCCGGGGTCGGCCCGTGGCCTGATACAGGGCGAGAAACGCTGCGGCGGCTGCCGACTCAGCGCGTCTCTTCCACCATCAGGCGCCGATGGGCGGGCTGCACGGGGCGATTGTTGGGCTGTCCGATCAGTCGGGTCATCGCCTCGATCTGCACGCGGGTGGCCTGCACGGGCTGGGTGAAGACGACCCAGTTGACCCCCTCGGTGCAGGGCGGCGTGGTGAGCGAGCCGTTCAGCCGCAGGTGCGGCAGCCGACGGGGCAGCAGCACCCGGGTGCCCAGGGGCTTGTCCAGCACGCGCCGCTGCCCTTCGGCCAGCGGCTGGCGCGTGAGCGCGGCCAGCGACGGATTGGCGTGCCCCGGGCTGAACACCGTGGCCAGCACCGCCAGGGCGCCATCGTCGGCCTGGTACACCAGCTGTGCTTCCAGCGGGTAGTGCCGCCCCCGGAAGGTGTGCTCACTGGGCGCCCGGAAGACGATGTGCTTCAACGTGTAGTCATGCCGATCGATCCGGATCGGATGCTGGGCTTCGAGCGGCACGGCGCGGATGCCGCGCCCGTCGTTGAAGATCTCGTAGCGGATGGGGTGAAAGGCCACACGCACGGTGCTGCGGCGCGAGCGCGTGGTGGCCTTGCCCAGATCCACCGGCGACTGGACCCGGCCACGGGCGCACTTGCTGTAGGACGGATGCAGCTCGCCCCAGTGGGCCGGGCCGTCATCGCCCTGATAGGACCAGGCGGCCGGCCACTTGCCCTCCAGGGCCATGGCGGTGACATCCGAAACCGTGGCGGTATCAGAGGCAGCCTGTGCGGGCACGCCCGCAGACAGGATCAGGCCGTACAGCAGCAGGGAGATCGACAGGCGCGTGAAAGCCATGAGTGCCTCCGGTTGGATTTCACCCCACTGTACACGGTTCCCCCCGCCCTGCCGAGGGTATGCCCGATGAACGTGCGGCGCCGTGGTTTCGCTGCCAATGCCGCGGCGCCGCTTGGGCTCAGACGATACCCAGCTTGGTGCTGGCGGCGCTGGGCTCTTCGCCCCGGCGCTTGCTGTTGAGCTTGATGTTCAGGCGCAGGTCGTTGACCGAATCGGCGTTTCGCAGCGCGTTCTCGTAGCTGATCTGCCCGGCCTCGAACAGGTCGAAGAGGTGCTGGTCGAAGGTCTGCATGCCCAGCTCGCGCGACTTCTTCATGATCTCCTTGATCTCGCTGACGCTGCCCTTGAAGATCAGATCCGAGATCAGCGGCGAGTTGATCATGATCTCCACCGCAGCCACGCGCCCCTTGCGCCCTTCGGCCGGCACCAGGCGCTGCGAGACCACCGCCTTCAGGTTCAGCGACAGGTCCATCAGCAGCTGCTGGCGGCGCTCGTCGGGGAAGAAGTTGATAATGCGGTCCAGCGCCTGGTTGGCGCTGTTGGCATGCAGCGTACCCATGCACAGGTGGCCGGTCTCGGCGAAGGCGACCGCGTGTTCCATCGTCTCGCGGTCACGAATCTCGCCCAGCATGATCACGTCGGGCGCCTGACGCAGCGTGTTCTTCAGCGCGATGTGCCAGTCCAGCGTATCGACGCCCACCTCGCGGTGCGTGACGATGCAGTTCTTGTGCACGTGCACAAATTCCACCGGATCCTCGATGGTGATGATGTGGCCGTGGCTGTTCTCGTTGCGGTGGCCGATCATTGCTGCCAGCGTGGTGGACTTGCCCGAGCCGGTCGCACCCACCATCAGGATCAGGCCGCGCTGCGTCATCGACAGCTCGCTCATCACCGGCGGCAGGTTCAGGGTGGCCAGATCGGGAATCTCGCTCTTGATCACCCGCAACACCAGGCCCGTGCGCCCCATCTGCGTGAAGGCGTTGACCCGGAAGCGGCCGATGCCGCCCGGGCTGATAGCGAAGTTCAGCTCCTTGTTGGCCTCGAACTCGGCCGCCTGGCGGTCGTTCATCAGCGCCCGCGCCAGCTCGATGGTGTGCTGGGTGGTCAGCGGCTTGTCCGAGACCGGCACCATCTTGCCGCTGATCTTGAAGGCCGGTGGAAAGTCCACGGTCAGGAACAGGTCCGAACCGTCCTTGGCGATCATCAGCCGCAGCAGGTCGTACAGGAAGGCCGACGCCTGCTCGCGTTCCATCAGGGCGGTCTTCTGGGAGCCGGCGGCGGGACGCGTGGCGGCGAAATGGGCGGCAGAGCTCATGTCAATGTCTCAGAAACGGCCAACATGCGGAAACGGGTCGGCATGCCGGCATCGGGCTTACAGCGGGAAGTTCTCTTTCACGGTGGCGGCGGCGCGTGCCTCGGCCATCGAGATGACGTTCTTGCGGACCAGGTCGGTCAGGCACTGATCCAGCGTCTGCATGCCCAGCGAGCCACCGGTCTGGATGGCGGCGTTCATCTGCGACACCTTCGCCTCGCGGATCAGGTTGCGGATGGCGGGTGTGCCGATCATGATCTCGTGCGCAGCCACGCGGCCGCTGCCGTCCTTGGTCTTCAGGAGCGTCTGCGAGATGACGGCCTTCAGCGACTCGGACAGCATGGCGCGCACCATGTCCTTCTCGGCCGCCGGGAACACGTCCACGATACGGTCGATGGTCTTGGCCGCGGACGAGGTGTGCAGCGTGCCGAACACCAGGTGGCCGGTCTCGGCCGCCGTCAGCGCCAGGCGGATGGTCTCCAGGTCACGAAGCTCGCCCACCAGGATGATGTCCGGGTCTTCACGCAGCGCGCTCTTGAGTGCGTTGTTGAACGACTGGGTGTGCGGCCCCACCTCGCGCTGGTTGATCAGGCAGCGCTTGGACTCGTGCACGAATTCGATCGGGTCCTCGACGGTGAGGATGTGGCCGTAGACGTTCTCGTTGATGTGGTTGATCATCGCCGCCAGCGTGGTCGACTTACCGGAACCGGTCGGACCGGTCACCAGCACGATGCCGCGCGGCTGCATGGCGATGTCGGTGAAGGATTTGGGGCAGTTGAGCTGCTCCAGCGTGAGGATCTTGGACGGAATCGTACGCATCACCGCGCCGGCGCCCCGCTCCTGCACGAAGGCGTTCACACGGAAACGCGCCAGGCCGGGAATCGAGAACGAGAAGTCGCACTCCAGGCGCTCTTCGTATTCCTTGCGCTGCGAGTCGTTCATGATGTCGTAGATGAGGTTGTGCACCTCTTCATGATCCATCGCCGGCAGGTTGATCCGCCGAACGTCGCCATGCACCCGGATCATCGGCGGCAGCCCCGCCGACAGGTGCAGGTCCGACGCCTTGTTCTTGACCGAAAACGCCAACAGCTCTGTGATGTCCATGCCCAGAATCCCGAAGGGCCAGGATGGCGCGGCAGCCCCCGCAGGGTGCGCGACCCGCATGGTGCGCCCCTGCCGACCGATCCCTGGCCTGCATTGTGTCCACGGCAAACCCGTGGCTTTCCAGCGGCCATACTAGGGGCAAAGGCGCCCCGCCCCGACATCGGGCAGGCGAACTTGCAGCGGGGGGCGACAGACGGCTGCCCCGGGCAATTCAACCCACCCGGAGGCAATCGGCCATGACGTAAAAAAGCTTTACAGTGAAAGACAATGATCCATGGTGTTTTTTCACCCGATGCCGTGTCAACGGGCAGCCAGGCCAGACCGATGCGCCTCGGGCAGGATCACCCGATCCGCAATAATACATTTCGGATACTCTCGGTTACATCAACTTCAGGACTGATGGAAAACCGTCCGATAACGGCGAAGATCGACCGATATACTGGGGCGATTGAAACCCATGAGATCCTGACTGTGCACAAAGATGCATCACCGAAGAAGGATTCCGGACATTCGGCGTCCGGCCAGCCCTCGACAGTATCCCCGGCTTCACCTACCGATCCCAGAAACCACTGGAAGCCGGATCCCGCCATGGACCGCTGGCAGGACGACCTGATCGGCGCCGTTTCGGGTGACAGCCAGAGCGAGCGGGAAGTGTTCGACTGCATTCAGCGTGCCAGCCGGGCATTGGGTTTTCAGTATGTCTCCTATGGTTTTCAGGCTCCTTTGCCCCTCAGTCGCCCCAAGTTCACCTGGCTGAACAGTTACCCGGGCGACTGGCAGAAGTATTATATGGATGCCGGCTACCCGGCCGTGGACCCGCGAATCATCCGAGCACGGCAATCATCCGAGCCATTCATCTGGGACGAAGCGCTTTTTGCCAACGTGCCGGAGCTGTGGGCCGACATGCAG
>CALIXC010000260.1 GCA_938046755.1 uncultured Lautropia sp.
ATCTTTCTGCATCACCACACCCATGGCATCGCCCAGAATCTGTGCCATCTGTGGATGTGCATACATTTCCACGGTGCCATGAGCCCCCCCTGTGCGGGTCAAGCTCACGCCATTGAAGGTGACGCTGTCATGCAGGATACGTACATCCTTGAAGCCCTGCGTGCGAAGCATCCCGGCGTCGCTCTCATGTTGCACAAAGATTGGAAGGTTCTTGGGAACTGCCTGTTGTGCGGTTTCGTCCCAGTGATCTTCGTGTGTGTGGGTCACGATGACGGCGTCCACGCCTTCCATGATCTTCTCGACAGGCATCGGAAGATCCACTAGCGGCATGCGCTGCTGGCTGTTGTGGGTGCCCGGAAAACCGGCCATGGATTCTTTGGGTGCTAGAAAGGGGTCTACCAGAAAGGTCTGATTGGCATACGTGATCCTGGCCGTGGCGTTGCGGATGTGCTGATACTGGTCCGTAGACTTGCAGTTCATGGGTCTGTCCCTGAAGAGATCGGAGAGGAAGGATTCTAGGAAGGCTTCAGACCGACTAGAATGGGCGACATTGCCAACCTCCGAAAGAATCGGGCCAACATGACGACTGAAGAAAAACTGAGGACGGTCGCACTGTATGCCCAGCCCGGGATGAATGACTTCGTCTTCAACATCCCTTTCTGCCTGTTTCAGTCTTCCTTTCGAAGTAGTCCATTGTTCAGGCTACGGGTGTTTTCCGACAATGGCCAGGATGTCGCCACCCACCTGGGGGCCCGTATCCCGGTGCTTTCGTCCATGGATCGTGCCGATGTCATCGTCATCAGTGGGTGGCGTGACGTGGACGAGGCGCCATCACCGGAGTTCAATCGACACCTGAGGAAGGCGGCTAAACGAGGAGCACAGATTGTTGCGCTGTGCTATGGAACCTATGCCGTTGCCTATGCCGGCCTGCTGGATGGAAAGAACGCAGCCACGCACTGGATGGCGGAGAACGACTTTCGCCAGCGTTTTCCGAAAATCATGCTTGATGACAATCGGCTGTATGTTGAGGATGGCAACATTCTCACGTCGGCTGGCGCTGCAGGAGGGCTGGACTGCTGTCTACACCTGTTGCGACGGATGCATGGTGTCACGGTGGCCAACGAAGTGGCTAGAACCTTCGTGACCGCACCGCATCGAGAAGGTGGGCAGGCTCAGTTCATCCGTCAGCCGGCTACACGCCACACACGGGACGATCGGATAAACAGCTTGTTGGTTTTTTTGCGACAGGATCTGGGTAGTCCGCATCGGCTGGATGATCTGGCCAAGCGACTGAATATGTCACGTCGCACGTTCTCTCGGCATTTTTCCAGGGCCACAGGTATGGCGCTGGGAGAATGGCTGCAGACAGAACGCCTGTGGCAGGCTCAGAACCTGCTGGAAAATAGTGACATGCCTATTGAGCATGTGGCTGAAAAGGCGGGCTTTGGTAGTGCCACAAATTTACGTGTGCAGTTCCGCCAGCGTTTCCACGTCAGCCCCAGCGTATGGCGGCGGATGTTTCGAAGCGAAAGCTGAAGGCGGCTGATGCCGCTTCAACGGTCGAACGCCTCCCGCGGTATGTCCATCATCCAGTCGAGAATAGTCAATGCACGACGGGATGACGGCTCTGTACCTATCTCAGAGGCCCGCGGATTCTCTCCGGCCCGGGTCGGCGCACGGGAGGATCACATGGGTGCAGCGTGCACCATGGATGCCGTGCAGCCACGTGGCATCCATGATGCGCATATCAGCCTTGCTGACGAATCACTTCGGCGCGGCCGGATTGCTGCGCCAGGTGCGTGTCACCGGCTGGCCGTTGTCTCCGGGGCGCGTATCCGTCACGTAGGAACTCACGCGTTCCAGCGCCTGGCCATGCTGCCATCCGGAAGGCACCACGAAAGTCGAGCAGATATCGCGGTTCAGGTCACGGGTAAGGCTGGGCAGGGCTGCCGTCCAGCAGCGAGTCACCTGATTGGCCTCGGGACCGGGTTTCAGGGACATCTTCACGGTCAGCGGTTTGCCATCCTTCTGGCCCTTCCAGGTCATCAACGTCCCGAAGGGAACCAGCGAGTCATGGTGAAAGCCCTTCTGCCCGTCAACCGATGCCAGCACGCCCTCGATGCGATTGCTGGGGCTGTGGTCGTCGGGCTTGTCCGCGGGAGGGACATCGATGTATGTCTTCAGTTCGTTGGGCAGGAAGATCACCTGCTTGCCGCTTTGCGTGCCGGCGCGTAGCTTCAGCGACATCTCCAGGTGCTCGAATGAGGGTGTCGCGTTGTACCAATTACCAACGCCTGCCTTCAGTTCGTGATAATAGGTTCCTTCTGCGGGGACATAGTTGTCGGCGGCGGGACGGGGACCGAAATTATCGGCCTGGCTGTTTTCCCAGAGCTTGAGGCTGTCCGGATCAGGGGCCTTTTCGATGAAGGCGCCGGTGGGGCTGCTGGCAGCCTTCAGACGACCGTTGTCATCATTGAAGCCGTAGTCCTCGTCCGGCAGGGAGTCGAAGGAGGCAGACAACAGTGCACCACTGATGCCTCGTTCGTTCAGCGGTACATCCGTGGTTCCGTCGACAATCCCTTCGGCGCGGTAGTTGGCGGTGCTCCAGGTGTTGGTGCTGCTGGATGTACCGGAAATGACGCCATCGCCGTTGTATGCCGGCTCGCGTGTTTCATGAACCACCTGTTCACCCAGCTTGACGAGCGCATCGCCGGATTTCCAGTTTGCCGGAATGCGCCACGCGCTGTGGATTTCCATGGATTCCGAACCGCCTGCCTTGAAGACATTCAGCGTCAGCAGGAAGGTGTTCGGCCCATCAAGAAGACTCATGTCAAGTTCGGCTCTATATTCCTTGTCTTCGGACTCCCATTGCTTGAAGCTCCCGTCTCGGTAGATCCGCTTCTCTGCAGAAAACTGCGTGACGGAACTGTCCGGACTGCCCCAGGAAATCACGGAATTCAATACGATAGGTTTCCCCTCGTTGAGACCCGCCTGTGTGAATCGCAGGATATTGCCGATCGTCACCGCCTGTCCGGCTGCGAACTGGTCACTGGACAGACCTAGCTCCCATGTGGCGGCATTGAAAGCGGCCTTGCCGGTCTGGCCGGGCTGGGCTTCAGCATGTGCACGATAGGTGTACGGTTGCTGGAATACACTGTCGGTCGACGGCTGAATGCCCACATCCAGCTTCAGCAGGGGCTGCGGGTCCTCGCTGGCCAGTTTGGGTTTCGTGAGTTCAATGCCACCCTTTTCCGTGGGAATCAGCTTGCGGGTCGCATCCTGGGCATTGCCCTGGGCAGCCCCCGTTGCATGTCCGACCAGGGCTGCCATGACCACGTCCGAACGAATCTCCTTGTCATCGACCAGCTCACTGGGTACAGCGGCGGGTGCAGCGTCAGCTGTGGCTGCGGGTGTGGTGTTGGCTGCAGCCGAAGTGCTCGAGGTGGTGTTCTCGGTGCCTGATGTCGTGCTGGAGGGGCTGCTGGACAGGACGGGCGTTTCGGCTTTCTGCGTCAGCTGGGCAGACTGTCCGGCATCATCCGAGCCGCTGCCACCGCAGGCTGCCAGGGACAGCATCATCAGCAGCGCCAGCGGGCGGCCGGGGTGATGGCGTGCAGCTGATTCAAGGCGCTTCTCAGCGCGCGTATGGGGCGTACTGGGAGAAGCTGCGCTGGATGAAGATGGAAGGTGGGTGCGTATGGACATGAGTGATCCTTGGCGGCTGTTGACAGAGTTAGCGATAGACAGCGTGGCGGATGGTCGCCAGCGCCAAGGGCACTGTAGAGCGTTGTGTCAGGATGCTTTTCAGAACTTGGAATGGTTGAATGTATTTATCGGACAACGTTTCCATTCAGGCGTGTGTGTGTATGCATACGCTCCGTGAGCACGCTTGCACGAAAGGGTCTGAATGTATTTCACATGGGCGAGATCCTGCATGATGTCTGTCTGGCGGACGGCAGATTGTTGGTCATGCTTTGCAACGACGATTGCAAAGAATTGCATCCGTATGCCTGAAGGCTCGTGGCGATGTCATTGCTGCATGAGCGATGGGAGCAAATTTGGGGCTGGAGCCTGAAGAGACTGGCCTGCTCAGAAGGCTGGTCGTGCTTTCCTGATAGCAAGGAGTCTTTCATGGTCGCAGCGCGCGTCAGGCAAGCGTGAAGGCCTGACAGAGGGCGTCGGGCAGATTGTGTCCCGCCAAACGGAAAAGGGCTGATCCTGTCGCCAGAATCAGCTCTGTCCGGATATGGCTCGCTGCTTGTGTCTCAGCCCGGAATCACATCCTTCCGGACACGTGCCAGTGCCTTGCGCACGGCAGTTTCCAGGCGGGCGTCGCCGGCCAGTTCCTGCCACAGCATGCGGTCGGCGCACAGGGCCTTCACCGGATCGTCAGCCTGCACGATGGCGTGCGCCGCCTTCGGGTCCATGCTCTGGTCGTGGTACTGGAAGGGCAGCTTTTCTGCATGCCAGCGCTTCAGGAATTCCAGGAAGAGGGCGGGCAGCACGGCCACCGAATCGATGCTCTCGTTGCGGGCCAGACGGTCGCGGATGGTGGGCAGGATGAAGCCCGGGATCTTCGAGAAGCTGTCGGCGGTGACGCGCTGGTTGGTGTCGCGGATGGCGTCGTTGCCGAAGCGCTCCAGCACCATGTCGCGGTAGGCCGGCAGGTCCACGGGATTGTTGGGGCCGGACAGGCAGGGAATCACGTCGTCGGTGGCGTAGTCGTAGGCCAGCTTGCGCACCACGGCATCACGGGCCCCTTCATGGATGTACGCGTGCCCGCGCAGTGTGCCGCCCCAGGCAATGCAGCTGTGGGTGGCATTGAGCAGACGGATCTTCGCTTCCTCGTAGGGATCAACGGAGGCAACCAGTTCGGCGCCTACCTTTTCCCAGGCAGGGCGGCCGGCAGCGAAATTGTCCTCGATGACCCATTGCAGATAGCTCTCGGAGCCCAGGGCGGCATGGTCGTCGCGTCCGGTGGCGGCCTTGACGCGTGCCTTCAGCTCCGCCGGCGGGCGCGGCGTGATGCGGTCGACCATGGCGTTGGGGAAGCGCACGTTGGCGTCGATCCAGCTCAGGATGTCGGTGTCACCGATCTTCTGGGCGAAGTCGCGCAGTCCGCCACGCACCCGGTCGCCGTTGTGGCGCAGGTTGTCGCAGTTCTGCAGCGTGATGGGGCCGCCACCGGCCCTCTTGCGGGCGCGCAGCAGCGTGATGAGGGCGCCGTACAGCGTCTGGCCTGGCTCGCCTTGCTTCACGCGCTCCAGGTCGGCCTTCAGGTCGGGGAAGCTGGTGTCCAGTTCGCCGTTTTCCAGCAGGTAGTAGCCGGCTTCGGTGACGGTGAAGGAGATGATGCGGGTGATCGGGTCGGTGGCCAGCTCGGTGATGGTCTTCAGGCTGGCATCGTAGGGAATCACCTGGTCGATGGCGGTGATCCAGTGGTATTCCACCTTGCCGTGCGGATCGATGGTTTCCAGCGTGAAATTGCCGTCCTGGGCGGCCAGGGCTTCCAGCAGCGGGTTGGCGTCGGGACGGATGTTGGTGCCGGCCAGCAACCAGCCGGTCTCGCCCTGATCCTTCAGGCGTTGCAGGTAGACCACCTGGTGGGCGCGGTGGAAGTTGCTGAGCCCCTGGTGCAGGATGCGGCCGATGATGGGTCGGGAGGGGGACGCGGTCATGATGCGGCTCCTCGTTCAAGGCGATGGAATCTCGGACAGCAGCGTGTCAGGCAGCGCAATGCGTCGCGTCAGTTTAACCATATGACACGAATGAGGCGGCCTATACCTGAGCCGTCGTCAAGGCCGATCTCAGCGTTACAGGCAGCCCCAGGCGCGCTGGAATTCCATCCGGATCTGGAATTCGTGGTCAGCAAAGCCCAGTTCCTGCAGATGGTGCTTGATGTCCTGGGCGTCGATGTCGTGCGAGGTGGCGCGCCAGCGGGGCTTCTGGCTGGCCTTGCGGCCGGTCTGTTCGGTGTCGATGGAAAATCCCTGGGCCAGCAGCGCGGCCTGCAGCAGCAGGTCGCGGTGGCCCTCATGGGTGGCGCTGTTGACGGTGGTCCGCAGGTTGACGAGCGTGGTGTTCATGATCAGAGCGCGTTCCAGAAGTCGGCAAACACGTGGACCGACAGGAAGTAGCCCACCGGCACGTTGATGGCCACACCCACGGCAAAGGCCAGGAAGGGCTTGATGCCGACGGCCGTCAGTTCCCGAAAGCGCGTGGTCAGGCCGATGGCCAGGAAGGTGAGGGTGAAGAACCAGCCGCGCAGCGACTTGAGCGTACCCAGCACATCCTTGCTGTAGGCGGTGGCCTGGGCGCCGTCCAGCAGCGTGAGTGCTGCCGTGGTCAGCAGTGAGGCCACGAAAAAGCCCAGGATGAATTTCGGGAAGCGCCGCCAGATCTCGCGACGGTCGATGCGTTCGGCGCTGTCGCGCGACTGGCGTTCCCATACCGTGACCGACAGGATGGCCACCAGGAAGGCCCAGACGCCCACGAACATGTCGCGGCCCACCACCTTCATCAGTGTGAAGGCCTGCACGGCAGATTCGTGGCCGATGGCTTCGGCGGCGGCAAAGCCGGCGGCATCGGCAAATTCCGAGGTGCCGATCCAGGCGCCGGCGATGCCGGGTTCAAGGCCCAGCGCACGGGCTGCCGAGGGGAGGATGAAGATCATGGCCACGGCCCAGACGATGACCAGCGAGATAGCCACCGAGACGTGCTGGGGTCGGGCACGGCAGGCGCCGCCAATGGCGATGGCGCCGGAGACGCCGCAGATCGATCCGCCGGCGGCCAGGGTGGCGCCGAAGCGTCGATCCAGCCCGAAGATTCGGGTCGCGGCGAAATAGATGCTGCCGAAGGTGACGAAGGAGACGATGAGCGCCTGGCTGATGGCGGCCGGGCCGGCCTGCATGATGATCGTGAAGGGCAGGGTGGCGCCCATCAGCACGATGCCGGTCTTGACGAAGTATTCGGTGCGCAATGCCTCGTGCAGCCAGGCGGGAAGGCGAACGGTGTTGCCGATGGCCAGGCCGACGAAGAGAGCCACCAGCGGGCCTTCCAGCTGGGCAGCCTTGAACCAGGTGTTGCTGGCCAGCAGCGTGACCAGCACGGCCAGCCCATACAGCGCCAGCAGGCCCTTGCCGAATTTCGTGACGTTGTAGCCGATGCGGGCGGCGCCGATGGACAGCGGTACCAGCAGCAGCGCATACAGGTAGATGAGCGAGGGCAGCGCCTTGCCGAGGGCGGCCAGCCCTTCGCCGGGCGTGCGCCAGCTGCCGAACTTGACGGTGACGAGCTTGAGCGCACCGGATTCGCCTGCCAGCAGCGCCAGACTGGCTAGCGCCACCATGCCCAGGCCGATGAAGATGGCCCAGCCGTCTTCCTGACGGTACCAGGGCGGACGCGCTGCCGGCGGCTGCGTGTCCGCGGGTGCCGGGTTGCGCTGGACGGGCGTGTATGATTCGCGACCGAATCGTGTCTGGCTGCCCCGGGAGCCCGGGGCGTCGATGGCCAGCGAAGAGGACAGGGTATGGGGTTGCATGATGTTGTCCCTGGGGGTGCGATGGCAGGGACGTTACCGGCGCGCCGTACCGGTATCAATGTGCGTTTTTGTAGTTAGACGCTGCCCTCATGCCGTCATGCGCGGCATGCATGAGCGTCAGTCGCTGATGTCTTCCAGCGAGCGGCCGCGGGTCTCCTCGCCCAGCACCAGAATGGTCACGACCACGGCCAGCAGCACGGCGGTGAACATGCCGAAGATGTGGGCAAAGCCGTTGGTGCCACCCACCAGTGCAGCCACGGCCAGCGGTGCGACAATGCCGCCGATGCGGCCGATGGCGCCTGCCCAGCCGGAGCCGAAGGCCCGGAAGCGCACCGGGTACAGCTCGGGGGTATAGGTGTACAGCACGCCCCAGGCCCCCAGGTTGAAGAAGGACATGAGGGACCCCCACAGCAGGATGGCGGTGGGGGTGGCGGCCTGACCGAAGAACCAGGCGCATGCGGCGCAGGCAAACAGGAACGAGGCCAGCGTGGCCTTGCGGCCGATCCGTTCCACCAGCACGGCTGCCGAGAAATAGCCGGGCAGCTGGGCCAGGATCATCACCAGCATGTACTCGAAGGTCTTGACCACGGTGTGTCCCTGCTCCACCAGCAGCTTGGGCAGCCAGGTGAAGATGCCGTAGTACGAGAACACGATGCCGAACCAGATCAGCCACAGCATGAGGGTGCGGCGGGCAAAGGGCGGCTTCCAGAGCTGTCCGAAACGGATGGGCTCATGGGTGGCGGTGGCGGCCACGACAGCTTCTGTCTCGACGGGCAGGCCGGCCTGGGCTTCAAGGCGTGAGACCAGGGCGTGGGCTTCGTCCACCCGGCCCCGGGCCAGGAGGTAGGGCACGGATTCCGGCAGCTTTTTCCAGACCCAGAGGGCATAGAAGATGGGCAGCGCACCGATCCAGAACGCACTGTGCCAGCCAAAGTGCGGAATGAAGCCCCACGAGGCCAGCGCGGCGGCCAGCCAGCCCAGGCCCCAGAAGCTTTCCAGCAGCACGATCAGCCGGCCGCGCACCGCAGGGGGCGCAAATTCGCTGACCAGCGAGACGGCCACCGGCAGCTGGCCACCCAGCCCGAAGCCCACCCAGAAACGGCAGAACAGCAGGATGGGCAGACTGGGCGAGAGGGCGCACAGGCCGGTGGCGATGCTGTAGAGCACCATGGTGCCCACGAAGACATTGCGGCGGCCGAAGCGGTCAGCGGCCCAGCCGCTGGCCACGGCGCCCAGCGCCATGCCCACGAAGGCGACACTGACGATCCACCCCGACTGCGCCGGTGTGAGCTGCCACTGCTGACTGAGCGTGGGCAGCACGAAGGACACGAGACCCGTGTCCATGGCGTCGAACAGCCAGCCGACGCCGATGAGTCCCAGCAGCGTGTAATGGAAACGCCCCGTGGGCAGGCGATAAAGGCGGGAGAGGATATCCATGGGTCGGTCGAGGATGAGGGATGACGAGTCTGATAGAGGATACAGCGACTGCATCATCCCTCATGGCCTCGGGGGCGTGTCAGGCTCCCCGAGGCGTGGGAGGGTCATTTCTGGAAGAAATGCAGGGACCAGGGCAGCACGTACGCCTGCAGCACCGTGAGCAGACCCACGAAGGCGCAGAAGATGAGGCTGTGCTTGACCGTGAAGCGGAACAGGTTCGATTCCTTGCCTTCCAGACCCACCGAGGCGCAGGCGATGGCGATGGACTGCGGCGAGATCATCTTGCCGGTGACGCCACCCGTGGTGTTGGCCGCCACGGTGAGTTCAGGCGTGACGCCGATCTGGTGTGCCGTGCTGGCCTGCAGCGAGCCGAACAGGGCGTTGGCCGAGGTGTCGGAACCGGTGAGGAAGACGCCAATCCAGCCCAGGAAGGGCGAGAAGAACGGGAAGGCCGCACCGGTGCCAGCCAGCACCAGGGCCAGCGTGGACGACAGGCCCGAGTAGTTGGCCACGAAGGCAAAGCCCAGCACCAGGCCGATGGAGAGGATGGACATGCGCAGTTCGAGCAGCGTCTCGAAGAAGGTCTTGATGACGTTGGGAATGCGCATGTGCAGCAGGGCGGCGGAGATGAGGGCGGCCAGCAGGATGGAGGTGCCGACGGCGCCGAGCAGGTTCAGCTTGAATTCTGCGGCGTAGGCCGTGGGTTCGGCCACGATCGGGGCAGCCTTCATGACCAGATTGTGCAGGCCGGGCCACTGGATCTTGATGGTGGCTGCGTCGAGCACGTTCTGCAGGCCCTTCAGCGTCCAGAGGCTGACGCAGACGGTGAGGATGGCGAACGGCGACCAGGCCTTCAGGATCTGGCTCGTGGTGTATTCGGCCTCATGGCGCTTCGTGGGCTTCTTCATGCCGTCGAAGGTGAAGATCTCCTCGGGCTGCCACTTCTTCAGGAACAGCGACAGGCAGACCAGGCTGACCAGTGCGGAGGTGACATCGGGCAGTTCGGGGCCGATGAAGTTGGCGGTGAGGAACTGGGTGACGGCAAACGAGACGCCTGCCACCAGCACGGCGGGCCAGGTCTGGCGGATGCCGCGCATGCCGTCCATCATGGCCACCAGCCAGAAGGGCACGATGATGGAGAGGATGGGCAGCTGACGACCGGCTACCTGACCGATGTGATAGGGATCCAGTGCGGAAACCTTGCCGGCCACCAGGATGGGGATACCCATGGCGCCAAAGGCCACCGGAGCGGTATTGGCGATGAGGCACAGGCCGGCGGCGTAGAGCGGGTTGAAGCCCAGTCCCACCAGCAGCGAGGCGGTGATGGCCACCGGTGCGCCAAAGCCTGCGGCGCCCTCCAGGAAGGCACCAAACGAAAAACCGACCAGCAGCATCTGCAGGCGTTGGTCTTCCGTGATGGAGATGACCGATGCGCGGATGATGTTGAACTGGCCGGTCTTGACGGTGATCTTGTAGAGGAATACTGCCGTGATGATGATCCAGGCAATGGGCCATAGACCGTAGGCAAAGCCGTAGAGGGCGGAGGAGATGGCCATGCCGGCCGGCATGCCGAAGGCCAGGATGGCCACGCCCAGCGCGATCAGCAGGGTGCAGAAGCCTGCCACGTAGCCTTTCATCTTCAGGACGGTGAGCGCGACAAAGAAGAAGATGATGGGTAGCAGCGCCACGGCGGCCGTCAGCATCAGGCTATCGCCAACGGCCGAATAGTTCTGGATCCACGTTTCCATTGAAGGAATATCTCCGGGGTACGGGGTTGTGCGGCGTGGCGGGCATGGCCGGTTGGGCTGTTTCCCGAACTCGCGCCGTCAATGGGTTCGGGGGTCGGAAACCTGCTGTCGGGGCTGCGCATCCGGGTCAGTGGATGTCTCCTCAGGCTGTCCTTCTCCCGGGACTGGGTGCCGCTAATTTACAGAACCGGAGAAAGGCGAGCAATGAAACCCATTTATCGCTGTTCTATAAAATTTCCTTATGAATCAATGGTTAAGACATTCCGTTCTGATGTTCAGGGTTATCCCTAGTCAGAAATCCGGAGGCTGTCGGGGCTGGGGCACGATGACTTCATGGATGGATCGCGCTGCCTCATAATCGCGGGATGCCTGCAGCCATCAATCTCGGTCCTCTTTCGTTGCCACTTTCGGTCCTGGTGCCGATGGTGGCGGTCTTTCTTGGTCTCTGGCTGGGCAACCGCCAGGTGAAGCGACAGGGTACGGCGCCGGTGGAGCCGTTCTTCTGGCGCATCGTGTTCTGGGCGCTGGCGGTGGCGCGGCTGGCCTATGTGCTGCGCCACCATGAGGCCTACCTGGAAGACCCGTGGACGGCGCTGGACGTGCGCGATGGCGGCTTCGATCCATGGGCCGGGTTGGTGTGGGCCTGGCTGCTGGCGTGGCGATATGGCTGGCGGGGGCCGGCACCGCGTCAGCCGCTGCTGGCGGCCATGGTGGGCATGACGGTGATCGGCGTGGCGGGGCTTCTAGCGTTGCAGAATGCAGCGACGCGGGTGCAGCCGTTGCCGGCATTGCAGCTGCAGACGCTGGATGGGCAGCCGGTGCCGCTACAGCGCTTCGGTGAGGGTCGCCCGGCCATCGTGAACCTGTGGGCCACGTGGTGTCCGCACTGCGTGCGGGAGATGCCGGTGCTGGCCGAGGCGCAGCGGCAGTATCCGGACCTGGACATCGTGTTTCTGGACCAGGGCGAGGACGGTGCGCGGGTGAGTCGCTTCCTGCAGCGACGCGGACTTGCGCTGGACAATGTGCTGCTGGATGCGAAGGGCGAGGTGGGCCGGCATTTCGGGCTGCGGGCGCTGCCGGCCACGCTGTTCTATGGCCGTGACGGGAGCCTGCAGGACATTCGCATCGGGGCGCTGTCCAAGGCGACATTGCAGGAGCGCATCGAGCGGCTTCGGCGCTGAATCGGTGGCTGGCTGTGTCAGCCGCCCGATTCCGGTGCTTCCGAGCGATTGGTGTGGCGCTCCAGCCGGGCCTGCAGGGCAGACAGGATGCTGGCGATGGCCCAGTAGATGAGGGCGGCGCTGATGTACATCGCAAACACCTCGAAGGTGCGGGCCGTGATGAGCTGGGACTGACGCAGCAGCTCCGGCACCTGGATGGTGGCGGCCAGCGAGGTGTCTTTCACCAGGGCGATGAAGCTGTTGCCCAGCGGCGGCAGGGCCGTGCGGGCGGCCTGGGGCACGATGATGCGACGCAGGGTCTGGCGGCGATTCATGCCCAGGCTGGCGGCGGCCTCCCACTGGCCGGCATCGATCTGGGCGATGGCGGCGCGCAGCGTCTCGCAGGTGTAGGCGGCCGTGTTGAGCGAGAACCCGACGATGGCGGCGGGCAGGGGATCAAGCTGCAGGCCGATCTCGGGCAGGCCGTAGTAGATGATGAAGAGCTGCACCAGCAGCGGCGTGCCACGAAAGAACGAGACGTAGAAGCGCACCAGCCACTGGATGGGACGGCGCGCATACAGCCGACCCAGGGCCAGCAGAAATCCCAGCAGCAGGCCGAAGAACATGCCACCCAGGCTGAGCAGCACGGTGAAGCGTGCGCCGCTCAGCAGATCGGGCAGGGATTCGAGGACGAGAGACAGGGTTTCGGACATGCCGGGGGGCGGGTCAGCGTGCGTTGGTCACGTCGGTGTCGAACCACTTGTTGGACAGCTTGGTCAGGGTGCCGTCGGCACGCAGCTTCTCCAGCGCCTGGTCGATGGCCTGGTGCAGGCTTTCATCGGACTTGCGGGTGGGAATGCCGGAGGTCTGGCGCGAGAAGGCCGGGCCACCCAGGGCAAAGCGGTTCTTGCTCTGCTTGACCTGGTAGAGCGCGGCCAGCCGGTCCACCAGCACGGCATCCAGGCGGCCCACGGCCAGGTCCTGGTTCTTGGTGGGGTCGTCTTCGTAGGTGCGCACTTCAGCCGATGGCACGGTGCGACGGGCCCATTCCTCGTAGCTGGTGCCCAGACCCACGCCCACTTTCTTGCCGGCCAGCGCGTTGGGGGATTGCAGCGTGTCCGCATCCTTCGCGCGGGTGACAGCCTGGATGCCCGAGACGGTGTAGGGCTGGCTGAAGCGGTATTTCTTCTGGCGTGCGTCGGTGATGGTGACCTGGTTGATGATCACGTCGATGCGGCCGGAGTCCAGGGCGGCCAGCAGGCCGTCCCACTTGGTGGGCTGGAACTGCGCCTTCACGCCCAGGGTCTCGGCCAGGGCATTGCCCAGGTCGATCTCGAAGCCGACGAACTGGCCTTTCTCGTCCTGGTAATTGAAGGGCGGATAGGTGCCCTCGATGCCGATGCGCAGCGTGCCGCGCTGCTGGATGGCGTTCAGGGCGTCGTCGGCCGCTGAGGCGGGCGGCGCGGCAGCCAGCAGAGTGGTGCCGGCCAGCAAGGCGGAGGCGCTCGCCAGCAGGCGGCGGCGCAGGACGTCAGGTTTCATGGTGGAGTTTCCGGGAATGGGTTTTGGGGGAGGGCTGCATGCTTGCAGAGGTCGGCGCATTTGCATGGGTCAGCGTACCCGCACGCGGCCCGGACCGGCTTCCAGGTGTCCGATGGCGGTGGCCTGCGCGAAGCCAAACCGGTTGAAGCACTTCAGCACGTCGTCGGCCGCTTCGGGGGCGCAGGCCACCAGCAGCCCGCCGGCTGTCTGCGGGTCGGTCAGCAGGTCCTGCAGGAAGGGCGGTGCATCGGGGGTCATGTCGACATCGGCGCCATAGGAAGCCCAGTTGCGGCTCGATGCTCCCGTACGGATGCCGGCCGAGGCCAGGTCGATGACATCCTTCAGAAAAGGCACGGCGCGCCCGTTGATGCGGGCCGTCAGGCCCGAACCCCGGGCCATTTCCAGCGTGTGGCCCAGCAGGCCGAAGCCGGTGACATCGGTCATGGCATGCACGCCGGGCAGACGCGCCAGCTCGGGGCCGGGCCGGTTGAGCCGCGTGGTGGCGTCGATCATCGTGGCATAGTCGCTTTCGTCGAGCTGGCCTTTCTTGAGGGCGGCCGAATAGATGCCCACGCCCAGCGGCTTGCCGAGAATGAGGACATCGCCTGCCTGGGCACCGCTGTTGCGCTTGAGATCCTTCGGATCGACCGTGCCGATGGCCACCAGGCCGTAGATGGGTTCCACCGAGTCGATGGAGTGGCCGCCCGCCAGGGGCACGCCGGCGTCACGGCAGACTGACTGACCGCCTTCCAGGATGCGGGCGATGACATCGTGCGGCAGCACGTTGATGGGCATGCCGACGACGGCCAGCGCCATGATGGGCTGCCCCCCCATGGCGTAGACATCGGACAGTGCGTTGGTGGCCGCAATCCGCCCGAAGTCGTAGGGGTCGTCGACGATGGGCATGAAGAAATCGGTGGTGGCCACGATGGCCTGGTGCTCGTTGATGCGGTAGACGGCGGCATCATCGGCAGTTTCGGAGCCCACCAGCAGGTCGGGGAACAGCTGGGGCGGCACGCTGCTTCTGGCCAGCAGGTCAGTCAGCACGCCCGGGGCGATCTTGCAGCCGCAGCCGCCGCCGTGCGAGAGAGAGGTGAGGCGCGGGGTGTCGGGGGTGGAAGCGGTCATGGCATGTGTCCTGGTTGACAGGGGATATGCTCATTCTATAGCGCGCGCCTGGGGAGGCGCGGGCTCCATCCGGATGTTTATGCGGACGGTCTGTCGGATGGGCGGGTATGGCCGTGACAGCGCTCTCCATTCTAGGAATCCTTGAATCGTTGATGCCTGCCGACCTAGTGCATCAGGCGGCTGTGACTGAGCTGTCAGGCTATCACCGAGCTGTCTGCGGTGAGGGTGCGGTCAGTGCGTCTGGTGGTGTTGCCGCTGGGGCTTGTTCCGATTTCTCGGGCAGCCGTGGAACATGATGGTGATCGCTGGTGTGGCGAGGGGGGATGCACTCAGATCAGAATGCTGTCGATGACTTCCGGCCGGGGGGTGCGGGGCGGTTCGTGGATCATTTCCAGTAGCGATGTCTCCACTTGATGGGAAAGCGCCTGCAGGGGCAGGTCGTTGGGGTCGCGGCCGAAGGGGTTTTCCAGTTCGGCGCCCAGGGCTTCCAGGGCCAGGAAGGTGTAGGCGATGAAGCAGACGATGACCGGGGTCATCAGGCCGATGCCGTCGAGCAGGCCGAAGGGCAGCCAGAAGCAGTACAGGTAGGCGCAGCGGTGGATGATGACCGAGTAGGGGAAGGGCAGCGGGGTGTCGGCGATGCGTTCGCAGCCGGACAGGGCGGTGCTCAGTTCATGCAGGTTGCGCTCGAAGGCGGTGGCGATGGGCGGGGTGACCTCCCCGGCCTTCAGGCGTTCGCCCAGCCATTCGCTGGCCAGCAGCAGGGCCATGGCGGGCCGGTGTTCGGCCTGCAGCACACGTTGGCTGTCGGCTTCGTCCAGGAACAGGTGGATGTCGGTGCTGGGGTCGGTGCGGGCCAGCTGGTGCTTCAGCAGGTGGGCGAAGGCGCACAGATGCAGGATCATCGGCCGGGCAAGCGGCCGGTTGCTGGACAGGGTGAGTGCCTGGCGGCCGAGTGATCGGGTGGCGGCCAGGACCTGTCCCCACAGGGTGCGGGCTTCCCAGTAGCGGGCGTAGCTGGTGCTGTTGCGAAAGCCCAGGAAGATGGCCAGCGACACGCCGATGAGGGAGAAGGGCACGAAGTTGAGTGAGACCTTCCAGTCCAGGATCTGGCCATGCAGTGCCGTGACCAGCGTGGCAAACAGCGTGATGATGATGAGCTGCGGGCTGATGGTGGGCAGGATGGAGCCGCGCAGCACGAAGAGCATGCGCAGCCAATGAGGGCGGGAGCGGACGATCATGGCGCAGGGGCAGGTCGGAGCAGGTCCGTGCTGGAGTCGTGTTCACCCGGGGTGGTGGTCGCGCAGACCTGCACGGCGTTTGCCGGGGGCGAAGGGCAGGATTCTACGTGCCGCTGATGGGCGGCTGGGGCGCGGGCTGACGGAAGGAGACGCTGGCCGGCTTTCCCGTATGATTGTGGGATCACGGGCAAGGCGTTCGTGGGGCCTGACCGGTTGCGTGACCGCGGCTGGACGGTTTCCTGGCCTTGCCATCGGAGCATTCTTGGCCATTCTTTCAGAGGAGCGTCGATGAGACGGATGAGAAAGGCGTGGGGATACCGGTCGGTGCTGGCCGGGTTGGCTGTGGGCCTGATGATGACGGGAGGATCTGTGATGGCGGCCGATGAGGCAATGCCGGCGGCGGGACAGGCTGCCGGGCAGGGCGGGGCGGCGGCTCCGGCCCAGGTGGATGGGCTTCTGACGATCCGGAGCCGGTATTCGGTGTCTGATTCGATCAAGCGGGTGCAGGAGGCACTGCTGGCCAAGGGGCTGACGGTGTTCACCGTCATCGATCACCAGAAGGCGGCGCAGCAGCATTCGCTGGAGATGCCGGCCGCCAGCGTGATCGTTTTTGGCAATCCCAAGGTGGGCACGCCGATGATGGTGCAGTCGCCGACGCTGGCGATCGACCTGCCGTCGAAGGTGCTGGTGTGGGAAGACAGTCAGGGCAACGTGTATGCGTCGATGAACACGGCGGCGTGGCTGGCGCAGCGTCATCATCTGTCACCCGAGGTTCTGGCACCGCTAGCCGGGCTGGAGAAGCTGATTCCGGCCACGCTGGGACAGTGAGGGCGTGATCCGAAGCGTCCCGTGAGCGGCCTCATCGGGCCGTCATGGGGCCGGGCAGGTGCCCGGAAAAGAAAACCGGATCCGGCACGCGGTGTGCACGGATCCAGTTCTGGGTGTGGCCTGAATCGGGGGGCCTGCATGGGCCGGGGACTGCGTCCCCGGCCGTTCCGTGGTGGCCACGGTAGCCGGGCCTTGATGAAGGCAGATGGTGGACTAAGCCGCCCCCTGGATGAAGGTGCTCTCGATGAGCCAGACCGTGTAGCCGATGTAGCCGGCCAGCAGCAGGCACCCTTCCAGCCGGTTGATGCGCCCCGGGCGGGACTTGCCGAAGTTGTAGCCCAGGACGAACAGCGCCAGGGTCAGCACGCACATGACCGGGATGTCGCGGCTCAGCAGTTGGGTTTCAACGGACATGGGCTGGATGACGGCTGCCAGGCCAACGACGCCCAGGGTGTTGAAGAGGTTGGAGCCGATGACGTTGCCCAGCGCCAGGTCGATGGCCAGCCAGAAGATGATGGGGCGGATGGCGGCGGCCTCGTCGTCGAGGGAGGGGCGGTGGCGCCTTCCTGCGTGGCGGGGCCGCCGGCAGATGGGCCTTCTGCTCGGCGCGCACTGTCCAGCCCACCAGCGCGGCCAGCATGCCGATCAGTATCGGGGGCACCTTGAAGTAGCTGGCCGTTCGTGCGGCCCCGTCGACGAACCGGTCTGCGCTCCAGACCAGCATGACGAGGCCGCAGAGCCAGGATCATGCCTTGATGACCTGCTCTTCGCGCTTGGCCAGGATCAGGTAGCCGATGGCGGCAAAGACCGACAGGCCTGCCACCACGACATAGGACCAGAACCAGCCGAAGTTGTCAGCCAGGATGGGCATGACCCAGTTGGCGCCCATGTTGCCGATGAGATAGGCGGTGACGCCCACGAAGCCGATGGCGGTGCCGGCGACGTTGAGCGGTACGAAGTTGATGGTCAGGATGTTGACGATGAGCTGAGGCCCGTAGATGAGGGCGCCGAGGATGCCGCAGACCACCAGCATGAGCGCGTAGTTGGGCGCACCCGATGCCGTGATGGTCTCATAGACGAAGACGATGCCAGCCATGATGAACAGGCCGATGGCACCGATGCGGGCCATCTTGTTGGGGTACTTGGCAGCCAGCCAGGCAAACAGCAGTGAGCCGGGGATGGCGACCCATTCCAGCGTGGAGATGGCCATCTGGGCATGGGCGTCTTCCATCTTGGCCACTTCGTGCAGGTAGATGGGCATCCAGTCCTCGACGCCGAAGCGGATGAAGTAGAGCGCCACGTTGACGGAGGCCACCAGCAGCAGCGCCGGATTGCAGAACACGTATCTCCAGATGAGCTGCCAGTAGGTGAGGCTGCTCTTTTCTTCTTCGCTGGCCACGTTGGATTCACCGGCTTCGCCGTACATGGTGCGCAGCGAGTCCAGGTCTTCGGCTTCGGGCTTGTCGCCGCCATGCTTCCAGCAGAAGACGGCCACGGCCAGCACCAGCACGGCGGGCACGACGAAGGCGTACAGTACGTCGCCCGTTTTGGGCATGATCCAGCCCAGCGTGGTCATGAAGGCGATCGTCATGGGCAGCATGGCCGAGCCCAGGTTCTGCGAGATGTTCCAGCCCGCGATGGCCGCCCCGCGCGTGCGATTGGGGAAGTAGTTGGCGATCATGTTCTGCGAGGCGGGGGCCAGTGCGCCCTGCACGACGCCGCACAGTACCAGCAGCACGGCCAGGGCCGCGATGGAGGTGTGATAGAAGCCGATGATGATGCAGATGACCGCGCTGGCGGCCAGGCAGGTGGCGAAGAGCTTGCGCAGGCTCATCTTGTCGCCCAGGGCGCCCATGTAGAACTTGGCCAGGCCGTAGGAGACGGTCAGGCATGACAGCAGCATGGCGATGTCGTCCTTGTTCCAGTCATTGGCCACCATGATGGACTTGGACATGAGCTTGAAGTTGTTGCGCACCAGATAGGCGCAGACATAGCCCAGGAAGGCGACGATGAAGACCATCCGTTGCCGTTTCAGGAAGGCCGTGAACTTCTCGGGTGGCGTCTTGTACTCAGTTTCCATGCTGTTGTCCCTTGGGTGGAGTGTGGCGGCCATTGCGGGCCGGGCTGCAGGCGGTGTTGCCGGCAGGGCCCGGGTCCGTGATCCGTGTGCAGAGGTGTCTGCCAGGGGTGCGGACCCGAGCCTGCCGGGGCGCGGCGGGCTCCGGCTGCAAGGCCCGTTGCTGCGCCCCCTTATTATCTCCTGCCCACAAAAAAGCCAACCCGCAAAGGGTTGGCCTTGGGTGGGGAACCTGATAGGTGACGTCTCGTTCCCGATGCGGCTCTGGCGGTTTATGCCGTTGCGGCCTGTGCCTGGGTGGTCATGGGCTTCTTGAAGATGCCCAGACCCAGTGCGGTGACGACGGCACCGGCAGCGATAGCTGCGCAGTACATCGGCACGTTGCTGATGGCGCCGGGGATCAGCATCACGAATACGCCACCGTGAGGGGCGGCCAGTTCGATGTGCATCAGGCCCACCAGGGCACCGGTGATGGCTGCCCCGATCATGCAGGCCGGGATGACGCGCAGCGGGTCGCGGGCGACGAAGGGAATGGCGCCTTCGGTGATGAAGGCCAGACCCAGCACGGCGGCTGCCTTGGAGGCATCACGCTCTTCGTTGCTGAAGCGGTTGCGGAAGATCCAGCAGGCCACGGCGATGCCCAGCGGGGGCACCATGCCGGCTGCCATGACGGCGGCCATCGGGATCTTGATGTTGCTGGCCAGCAGCGTGGTGCCGAAGACATAGGCCGCCTTGTTGACCGGGCCGCCCAGGTCGAAGGCCATCATGGCCCCGAGGATGGCGCCGAGCAGCGCGATGTCCTGACCCTGCATGCCCTGCAGCCAGTGGGTCAGCCCTTCCATGGCGGCGACCATGGGCTTGCCGAGCACGCTCAGCATCAGCACGCCGATGATGCCGGTGGACAGCAGCGGCAGGATCAGCACGGGCTTGAGGCTTTCCAGGGTGCGCGGCAGCTTGATGGTCTTGGCCAGGAACTGCGTGAGGTAGCCGGCCAGAAAGCCGGCCAGGATGCCGCCGAGGAAGCCGGCGCCGATGGCCGAGGAGATCATGCCGCCCACCATGCCGGGCGCCAGACCCGGACGGTCGGCGATGGAGAACGAGATGTAGCCGGCCAGGATGGGCACCATCAGGGCGAAGGCGTACTTGGCGCCGACCTGGAACAGGTACCAGCCCAGCGTGCCTTCCAGCTTGGGATCGGACGGAACGTCCAGACCGCCGATGGCAAAGGCCAGCGCGATGAGCAGACCGCCCGCGACCACGAAGGGCAGCATAAACGAGACGCCCGTCATCAGGTGCTTGTAGGGGCCACTGCGACCGCTGCTGCTGCCTGCCTTGGCCTCTTCCTTGGCGCCTGCGGCAGCGGCCTTGCCATCCCCCCAGGGGGTGGCTTCGGCCCAGGCCGTATCGAACACCTTGCCGGCGTCATGAATGGCGGCCTTGGTGCTGGTGCTGTAGAGCCGTTTGCCCAAGAAGCGGGACTTGTCGACCTGGGTGTCGGCGGCGATCACCACCAGGTCGGCGGCGGCGATCTCCTCGGGGGTGAGGGTGTTCTGCGCACCGACCGAGCCACGGGTCTCGACCTTAATCTTGTAGCCCGCGGTCTCGGCGCCTTCCTCCAGGGCCTCGGCGGCCATGAAGGTGTGGGCCACGCCGGTGGGGCACGAGGTGATGGCAACGACCTTCATGCCGGCCGGGGGCTTGCCCCCCGGGGTGGCGGCCTTGGCGGCAGGGGCAGCCTTGGCGGCTCCGCCACTGCCGGCCAGGGCCTGACCGAGCACGCCATCGGCGTCATCGAAGACGGCCTGCGGGGTGCTCTCGAAGATGCGCAGTGCCTTGGGAAGGCTGGACAGTTCGACGGGGCCATCGGCCACGACGATGGCCACGTCGGCCTTGGCCAGCTCGTCGTCCGAGAAACTGCCCTGCTCACCCAGATGGCTGATGACCTTCAGGCCGAGCGTATGTCCGGCCCGGGCGGCGGCAGACTTCAGGGCCTCGCCGACGATGAAGCTGTGGGCGGGCCCGGATTGGCTGGCGGAAATCGCCAAGATGCTTGCCACGGGGACTCTCCTCTAGGGGGTTCTTGGGGATGATCAGCGCGGGGAGACGTTGATCTGCTTGACCAGTGCCTCGACCTGCTGCACCGGCGGAAGCCCGAACTCGATCTGCTGAATGCGGGCAGCGGCGCAGGCCATGCCGAAGACGGCAGCATCGGGGAAGGGGCTGCCCTGCAGCAACCGGGCAATGGTGCCGGCCACCAGGGTATCGCCTGCGCCGACAGTGGTTGCGACCTGAACCTTGGGCGGGGTGGCCAGCCAGCGGCCCTCGGGGCCGATGATCAGCGCGCCTTCGGCACCCATCGAGACAACCACGCGCTGCACGCCACCGGCACGCAGTTCTTCAGCGGCCTTGATCACTTCGTTGTGGTCGTGCTTGAGCGGGCGGCCGACCAGCTCTTCCAGTTCGGGCCGGTTGGGCTTGATCATGACCGGTCCGATGGTGGAGGACACCTCCTTGGGCCAGCGCTTGAGGATCTGGCCCAGCTGGGAGCCGGCCACGTCGATGACGATGTTGACGCCCTTGTTCACCAGCATCTTGGCCAGACGCAGCCAGATGTCGACGGTGATGCCGGGCGGCAGGCTGCCGCCGAACTCGCACCAGTCGCCGGGCCGGACCAAGGCTTCGATGCGCTCGGCCAGGATCAGCTCGTCCTTGGCCTGCTCGCCGGCGTCCAGCTTGATGCCGGGCAGGTTCACGTCGGTGGATTCACCGGCCTCGTTGTCGACGATCTTCACGTTCGTCCGGGTATTGCCGGGTAGTCGCACCATGGCATCCTTGATGCCGTTGCGCTCGAAGGCCTGGACGAACAGGCTGTCGTTGTCGGCGCCAAGCCAGCCGGTGGCGGTGGTGCGCACACCCAGCGAGGCCAAGATGATGGAGACGCCGATGCCCTTGCCGCCTGGCGTGCTGCTGTGGCCGGTGGCGCGATGCACTTCGCCCGGGATCAGTTTCTGGACGGGAATGGTCTGATCGATGGCCGGGTTCAGAGTGATGGTCAGGACTTGGGTCATGCTGCATCTCCTGCAGTTGGGGAAGAAGCTGATTTGAGGGCGGCGCCCAGCGCGCGGACTTCCTGGACGGTCTCGACCTCCAGGGCCTTGCGGGCCAGCGCCTGCAGATCGCTGAGCGACTGGCGACGTAGCAGGGCCTTGATGGTGCCCAGGTCGCTGGCGCTCATGCTCAGTTCATCGACACCCAGGCCGACCAGCAGCGCGGCGCCCAGCGGGTCGCCGGCCAGGCCGCCGCAGACGCCCACGTGGCGCTTGTACGGGCGGGCACCGGCCACGGTCTGGGCGATCAGGCGCAGCACGGCGGGGTGCAGCGCGTCGGCCAGGCTCGCCAATTCGGGGTGCTGGCGGTCGATGGCCAGCGCGTACTGGGTCAGGTCATTGGTGCCGATCGAGAAGAAGTCGACGTACTTGGCGAACTGGTCGGCCATGACGGCCGCGGACGGCACCTCGATCATGATGCCCAGTGGCACGTTCGGGGCATCCAGTTCGGCGCGGATGGTCTCCAGCCGCTCGCGCAGCAGCTGCACTTCCTCGATGCTGCTGATCATGGGGAACATGATCGACAGCGGGCCGTGCTTGGCGGCGCGGTACAGGGCACGCATCTGGGGCACCAGCAGTTCCTCGCGGCGCAGCTGCAGGCGGGCGCCACGCACGCCCAGGAAGGGGTTGTCCTCGTGCGGCAGTGCCAGGTGCGGCACCTGCTTGTCACCACCAATGTCGAGCGTGCGCACGATCAGCGGCCGGCCGGCCAGCACGTTCACCATTGAATGGTAGACCTCGTACTGCTCGTCCTCGTCCGGCACGTGGTCACGCTCCAGGAAGAGGAACTCGGTCCGCATCAGGCCCACGCCCTCGGCGCCCGATTCCAGCGCGCGGCGCGCCTGGTCAGCCCGGTTGGCGTTGGCGCCGATCTCGACGCGGTGACCGTCGGTGGTGGTGGCCGGCTGCGTCCGGGTCTTGGTTTCCTCGGCCTGCAACTGGGTCAGGCGTTCGATGCGCTGCTGGGCCTCGGCCAGGGCGGCTTCGGTGGGGGCCACATACAGTTTGCCCCGGTAGCCGTCCAGGATGGCCTTGGTGCTGCCCTGGGACAGGGTCGGCGCCAGGACGCCGGGGCCGGCAGCCACGACAGCAGGCATGCCCAGCGCGCGGGCCAGGATGGCGGTGTGAGCGGTGGGGCCCCCCTTGGCGGTGCAGAAGCCTTTCACGCGGGTGGTGTCGATCTGGGCGGTGACCGACGGCGCCAGGTCATCGGCCAGCAGGATGGCGTCATCGGGCCAGCCCTGGGAGAGGTTGGCGCCCTCGTTGCCCTTGCCCAGCAGGTGGCGCAGCACGCGCAGGCCCACGTCCTCTAGGTCGGCCGAACGGGCGGCCAGGGTGGCGTCCTGCAGCTTGCGCTGGGCTTCGATGCGGTTGGTCAGGCAGTGCTTCCAGGCCCAGGCGGCGCCGTGACCGTCGACGATGCAGCGGGTGACGTCACCCAGCCAGCTCGGGTCGCGCAGCAGCTCCAGGTGGGCCTTGAAGATGTTGGCCTGTTCGGCCTGGCCCTGGCGCTCGGCGTTGGAGATGAGCGTGGCCAGCTGGCGCTGGGCATTGGCCAGGGCATGGTCCAGGTCGGCAGCCGCCTTGGCTACGCCTTCGGCGTTGTCTTCGACTTCCAGTTCCTGCGATTCGGCCAGCACCAGGGTGCCGATGACCAGGCCGGGGGCGGCCGCGATGCCGCTGAAGGTGTTGCGGGCCTCGGGTTCCCAGTTGCCCAGCTCGCGGCCCAGGCCTTGGGCCTGCGCCTGCTTGTCGGCGGCCAGACGGGCCTGACGGGTCTCTTCGTCACCCAGCAGCTTGATGGTGCCCAGCAGGGCGCTGATGGCGTCCTGGGCGTCGTCACCCTGGGCCGAGATGCGCAGGCGCGCGTTGTTGCCGGCACCCAGGCTCAGCAGCGAAGCCACGCTGCGGGCATCGGCCACGATGTCGCCGCAGCGCACGCGCACCTGCGACTTGAAGCGGCGGATGCTCTCGACCCACTGGCCGGCCGGGCGGGCGTGCAGGCCGTTGGGGTAGCCCAGGGTGATTTCCTTGCCGACGGGGAAGTCGGTCATGGCCGGGGTGCTGGGAGAAGCGGCCGGGGCCTCGCCGGTCAGCGCCTGGACGAGTTCGGCGGCATTCATGGTGGTGAAGAGCTTCTTCAGCCGGGCGTCGTCACGCATCAGGCGGGTGAGGCGACGCAGCACCTTGATGTGCTCGTCGGAGGCGGCCGCGATGCCCACGACCAGGTTGACGATCTGGGGCTTGCCTTCGGCGTCCTTGCCCCACATGACGCCGTTGGGCACCTGCAGCACGGCCAGGCCGGTGCGCTTGACGAGGTGCTTGTCGTCGATCATGCCGTGTGGAATGGCGACGCCCTGTCCCAGGAAGGTGGTGGCGGTCTGCTCACGCTTGAGCAGGCTGTCGGTGAAGCCGTCAGCGGCAAAGCCGGCCTGGATCAGCAGACTGCCTGCAGCCCGCACGGCGTCGTCACGGTTCTGGGGCGCAGCCGCCAGCTGGACTTCGACAGGGGTGTTTTCCGGGGATTGCGTAGTCGTGTTCATGAAGGTTCTTCCAGCCTGAGAAGGGTCCAGCCGGTCCGAACGACCCGGCAGCGATGTCGGTGTGGTCAGCGATACTGTCCTCGCCACGCTCCTGTCATGTCCGGCCAGCACCGCGAACGGGGGCCGGGCAACAGGGGCTGCCTGTGGTCTGGGCAGGATTTCATTTGATCAGGGTGACCGGGATGTCCACCAGGTGCAGCACACCGGTGGCCACGGAACCGAGCAGCAGGCCGCTGACACGATTCAGACCCCGGGTGCCCATCACGATCTGGTCGAATTCTTCCTTCTTGGCGTGGTCGGCGATGACCATGGGGGCATGGCCCCGCTCGAAGGAGGATTCGTAGGGGATGTTCGCCTCGGTGAGCAGGCGCTGGGCGGGCGCCAGCTGTTCCTGAGCCTGTTCCGCCATGAAGGCGTCGAGGTCGGTCTTGGTGAAGTAGGCTCGGGCGTGGCCGGAGAGGATTTCCGGCTGCACGTTGAGGAGCGAGACCTGGTGGTTGACACCGGCACGAATCTGTTCGATGACCCATTGCACCGCACGCAATGCGGTCTCGGAACCGTCGATCGGGATGAGTATTCTGGCCATGGTTGGTCGCCTCTTGTTGGATTGGGCTGCACACATGTCCCCCGGGCCCCAGCGGGGACCGTGACACGGATGTTAACCATCTTGAACTCCGATGTTACTCGTTTGGTGCCGCCTGCGGGACAGGGGTGGAGAATGGGGTGTGGGTAAGTGGCAATGCTGCGGTGCGGGGTGCGCGTTGGTTAGAATGCCCGTTTTTGCGCCGAGCGCGGCCATGGGGCCAATGCTGGTGCGCCCGGGTGGGTGAAGGTGCGGCTGATATAGCCGCCGGGCGATGGATTCCGGGAGTTACTGATGAGGCTTGCCGACAAATGACCCGGCAGATTGCATGGCTTCTTAGGCCACCGCCGGTGACTGAGCCGGCGAGTGCGTTACCTGAACATGGGCTGCTGGAGTGTGTCTTGGCCGGGCGCGTACCGCTGCGGGACGTGATGCCAGAGCGGGGGGCACCCGAACCCGAGGCCGTGCCGGTACGGGAACCTGTTCCTGTACAGGAGATCAGGCCTGTGCAGAAGAACAACCCGGTGCCCAGAAGCGCACCCGTGGCGGAGCACGCCTTAGGACGCCTTCCCCGGGCCCGGCGGGGTGCCGGGCCGCATCTGCTGCCGTCGCCCGAGGCCGTGCGGGCGCTGCCTTCCTTCGAGCGGCTGCCCGACGAGGCCATTGTGATGGTGGGGCCGGAGCTGGCGCAGCAGGCTGCCGACGAGATCGGAGCGCTTTCGGTGGTGGGCTTCGATACCGAGTCGAAACCGGTGTTCGTGCGGGGGCAGGCACAGGATGGCCCGCATCTGGTGCAGTTTGCCTCGGCAGAGCGCGCGTGGCTGTTCCCGCTGCAGGATCCGGCCTGTGCCCAGGCGGTAGTCGGACTGCTGGCGCAGCCTGCGCTACTGAAGGTGGGTTTCGGCCTGGCGGGTGATCGGGCCCAGCTGCTGGCGCGCTTTGGCGTGGCTCCGCAGGGGCTGGTGGATCTGGACCAGACCTATCGGGCGCTGGGCTATCGGGCCTCGCTGGGCATCCGCATGGCCATGGCCGTCACCTTCGGGCGGTATTTCGAGAAATCCAAGTCCATCGGCACATCGGACTGGTCGCGGCAGCCGCTTTCGGTCGCCCAGTGCCGCTATGCTGCCCACGACGCCTGGGGCGCCCTCCGGATCTACGAGGCTCTGTGCGCGCAGGGCATCGATGTGGTGCCGCCGCCTGTCGTGGCCAAGGGTGGGGCGCTCAGACGCCCCAGGTCACGTCCACGTCCGCAGCCTTCGCTTCTCGCATCAGCTCGATCAGCGGATAGACGCGCTGACGCAGGCTGACGAAGCGCTCACGGGCGTCTTCCCGGAGGTTCTCGTCATCGGCCTCCTGCGGCTGGTCGGCGGGCGTCTGCTCGCGTTCGGCCGCCTGTTCCAGGGCGGCGATGGCTGCCGGGATCTGGGCTACGGTGATGATGCCGGTGGCGTCCGGACTCTTGCCGATGATTTCCAGCACCTGTTCGGCAGCCTTGCCGACCATGGTGACACTGCCGGTGGCGCGGCTGCGGAATTCGTACAGCATGTCGTCTCTCCTCTTGGGATGCACCGCCGCCGACGCCGGGAAGGCCGTCGGGCGAGCGGGGGTGCGTCGATTATGCCGGGTTTGCCTCGGGACTGGCCAAATGGTCCAGTGGTCGGCGCAGGGCCATGGCCTCAGCCAGATGGGCGGGGGTGACGGTGGTGCTGTCGGCCAGGTCGGCTACGGTGCGCGCCACCCGCATTACGCGGTGCTGGCTGCGCCATGACCAGCCGAAACGGTCGGCGGCCTGGGTCAGCAGCGCGCGGGCGTCGGGTTGCAGTGCCAGGCAGTCCTCGAAGCGCCCGACGGGCAGGTAGGCATTGGTGCAGGCCTGTCGGGTCAGCTGCCGTTGGCGGGCGGACTGCACGCGCCGGGCCACGGTGGTGCTGTCTTCCGGGGCCGGGGCTTTGTCGGGCACGTTCCTGGCCGGTTCGCGCATCATCTCGATGCCCAGGTCGAAGCGCTCCAGCAGGGGGCCGGAGAGTCGGGCCTGGTAGCGGCGGATCTGCGCGGGCGTGCAGCGGCAGGCCCGTGCCGGATCGCCCAGATTGCCGCAGGGGCAGGGATTCATGGTGGCCACCAGCAGGAAGCGCGCCGGGAAGGTCTCGCTGTAGGGGCCGCGGCTGAGCGTGATGCGCCCGGTTTCCAGTGGCTCGCGCAGCGATTCGATGACAGTGCGCCGGAATTCGGTCAGCTCATCCATCATCAGCACGCCATGGTGGGCCAGGCTGATGTTGCCGGGCCGCGGCGGCTGACCGCCGCCGAGCAACCCTGCGGGGCTGGTGCTGGCATGGCAGGATAGAAAGGGCGCGCGCCGCGAACGCGTGGCCGGCTGGCCGCTGGCCGAGCGGATGGCGGCGATCTCCAGCGCCTCGGTTGACGTGAGTGGCGGCAGGATGCCGGGCAGGCGCTGGGCCAGCATGCTCTTGCCGGTGCCAGGCGACCCACACAGCAGCAGCGGGTGCAGGCCGGCTGCCGAGATTTCCAGCGCCCGACGGGCCAGCGGCTGGCCGCGCACATCGGCCAGATCAGGCGGTGCCTCGATGTCGGGCTCGTCCGGAACGGAATCGTTGTCCGTGGGGTGCGACAGCAGCGTCTGGCCGCGCAGGTGGGCGATGACCGCCGCCAGGTTGGGGGCGCCATGCAGGGTCTGCAGGCCACTCTGTCGTGCCTCGGCCAGGTTGTCGCGGGGCAGGATGAGCGTGCGGCCTGGGGCGTCGGCTTTCACACCGGCCGCGACGGCCAGTGCGGCGCGGATCGGTCGCAGTTCGCCCGACAGGGACAGTTCGCCCACCAGTTCCAGGTCCTGCAGCGCCTGGAGGGGTACCAGGCCCGCTGCAGCGGCGATGCCGATGGCGATAGGCAGGTCGAAGCGGCCGGATTCCTTGGGCAGGTCGGCCGGAGCCAGGTTGACGGTGATGCGGCGGTTGGGAAACTCCAGTCCGCTCTGCAGCAGGGCGGCTCGCACCCGTTCGCGGCTTTCGCGTACCGATGTCTCAGGCAGGCCCACGATGCTGAAGGCGGGCAGGCCGTTGGCCAGATGCACCTCGACGGAAACCGGAGGTGCCGACAGGCCCAGCAGGGCCCGCGAATGGACCACTGCCAGGGTGTTCATCAGGCATTCGGCTGGCCGCCGTCCCGTTTGTCGGCCTGCTGGGCCAGGCGGGCTTCCAGGGCATCCACCCGGGCCTGCAGCGACTGCAGCAGGGCGGCCTGGATATCGAATTCCTCGCGGCTGACCAGTTCCAGCTTGTTGAAGGTCTGGCCCATCAGCGCCTTGATGTTGCGCTCGATGTCGGCGGCGGGGCTGGCCTTGATCAGGTCCATGACCTTCTGCTGAAAGTCCTGGAAGAAAGCCTGTTTTTCCATGAGATGGGAACTCCTATCGGTAGGAAAGAATGTGAGGAGGGTTCAAGGCCTCCGATGGTACGCAATCCGCGTCCGATCATCACGATTCCTGTCCGAAAGGCTTAGACTGGAAGCGGGAATCAAGAATTCATGATGCAGAATTCATTCAAGGATGGGTGGGCAGGCGGGGCAGGATGCCAAAACGGCGGACACGCTCTAGAATGGGCCGATTGACCGGCATCCGGCCGGCCTGTCCCTTTTCGGGTGGCGCATGGACATTCTTTTCATCCTCGATCCCTTCGATTCCCTCAAGCCCAAGAAAGAGACCAGCATCGCCATGATGCGGGCTGCCGTAGCGCGCGGCCACCGGGTCTTTGGCTGCCTGCAGGGTGACATCAGTCTGGATCAGGGCAAGGTCACGGCCCGGGTGACCCCGCTGGAGCTGACCGGCGAGCTCTCCCCCTGGTACAAGGCCGGCGAGGTGCGCACCGAGCCGCTGTCGGTCTTCGATGCCGTGCTGATGCGCAAGGATCCGCCCTTCGACATGGAATATGTCTATTCCACCTACATGCTGGAGCGGGCGGTCGAGCAGGGGGCCCGGGTCTACAACAATCCGGCCGCCATTCGCGACCATAATGAGAAATTCTCCATTACGGCCTATCCGCAGCTGACCACCGACGTGATGGTCACGCGCGATCCCGCACGGCTGCGCGAGTTCGTCGCCCGCCATGGCGAGGCGGTGCTGAAGCTGCTGGACGGCATGGGCGGGGCGTCCATCTTCCGGGCACGTCAGGATGACCCCAACCTGTCGGTCATTCTGGAAACGATGAACCGCTTTGGCACGCGCACCGTGATGGCGCAGCGCTACCTGCCGGCCATCGCGCAGGGCGACAAGCGCATCCTGCTCATCGACGGCGAAGTGGTGCCGCATGCGCTGGCGCGCATTCCGCAGGCTGGCGAGGCTCGGGGCAACATGGCGGCCGGCGGCAAGCCGGTGGCGCGGCAGCCGTCGGCGCGTGATGAAGAGATCGCCCGCTATCTGGGCCCGCGCCTGGCAGCCAAGGGACTTTTCCTGGTGGGTCTGGACGTGATCGGCGACAGCCTCACCGAGATCAACGTCACCAGTCCCACCGGGTTCATGGAGATCACTGCACAGACCGGCTTCGACGTGCCCGATTTCTTCATCGCACAGCTGGAAAGGCGTGTGGCGGCCGATCGTTCCGCCGCTGGGGCCTGAGCGGGAACATCCATGATTTCGGTGCTGATCATCGCGCATCAGCCCCTGGCCACGGCGCTCCTGGGGTGCTGTCGGCACGTCTATCGTGGCCTGCCGATGCAGGCGGCTGCGCTGGATATCATTCCCGACGAGGATCCCGATCAGGCACTGCGCGAGGCGCGGGCGCTGGCCAGTCGCATCAATGACGGCAGCGGCCAGGTGGTGCTGACCGATCTGTACGGTGCCACGCCGTCGCGCATTGCCATGCAGATGGCCGTGCCGGGCCGGGTCAGTGTCCTCTACGGCGTCAACCTGCCCATCCTGCTGAAAGTGTTCAACTATCGGGCGCGCCTGCCCCTGGTCGAGCTGGAGTCGTTGGTGCTGCGTGATGCGGTCGACGGCATCGGGCGGGTCGATACCGGATATCCCGGGCGTCGGCTGGACAGGGCGCAGCAACCCGATGGCGCGTCTGACCCGGAAGCGCCCTCCACATCGTCAACCTCCGTGCGAAACGGCTGCTCCCCACTGTCCGACACCCCACCCTCCAACCCCTCGCATTCATGAAAGAAGCCGAAGTCAGGATCGTCAACCGCCTCGGGATCCATGCCCGCCCGTCTGCTGCGCTCACGCAGCTGGCCGGCAAGTTCCAGTCGGGCGTGTGGTTCACCAAGGGCGCGCGGCGCGTCAATGGCAAGAGCATCATGGGGGTGATGATGCTGGCGGCTGCCTGCGGCACCGTACTCAAGATCGAGGTGGATGGCGAAGACGAGGATGCCGCACTGAAGGCACTGGTCGAGCTGATCGCGTCAGGCTTCGGTGAAGAACTTGGGGCCGGCGCATGATGCAGACACTGGTCGGCGCGCCCATCGGTGGTGGCATCGTGCTGGGGCAGGCCTGTGTGCTGGATACTGCGCTCATCGACGTACCGCGCTACTACATCACCTCCGAGGAGGTGGCGGGCGAATGGGCCAGACTGGGCGAGGGCTGTGCCGCGGTCGAGGCCGAGCTGCAGGGCGTGGCTTCCCAGCTGCCGGCTGATGCGCCGACCGAGGCCCGGGCGCTCCTGGACGTGCAGCTGATGCTGCTGAACGATCCGGCGCTGATTGAAGCCGCCAAGTCTCGGGTCGAGAACGAGCGGCTCAACATCGAATGGGCGATTTCCGAGACAGCCGAGGAACTGATGGCACAATTCCGCGCCATCGAGGATCCCTACCTGAAAGAGCGTGGCCGTGACGTGGAACAGGTGGCTGACCGGCTGCTGAAGGCGCTGTCGGGCGCCAGCCAGCTGGGCGTTGGCCGTAACGGCGGTGGGGAGCCGTTGATCTACGTGGCCCAGGATCTGCAACCGGCCGATATGCTGCAGCTGCGCGGGGTGCTGGGCTTCGTGTTCGAGCAGGGTGGCATCCATTCGCACACGGCCATTCTGGCGCGCAGCCTGCGCGTGGCGGCCGTCACCGGCGTGGATGATGCGACCGGACGCATCCGAGATGGCGACTTCCTCATTCTGGACGGTGACGCCGGGAAGGTGATCGTCCGGCCCGACGAGGCGCTGCTGGTGCAGTATCGCGAACGCCAGCGTCAGGCGGCCGAGCGGGAGCGCCTGCTGGCGCGGCTGGCCGATGTGGCCTGCGTCACCCAGGATGGTTGCCGCGTCACCATGCTGGCCAACATCGAGCGGCCCGAAGAGGCCGAGGATGCCATGCACGTGGGGGCCGAGGGCATCGGGCTCTTCCGGTCCGAGTTCCTCTTCCTGAACCGCTGCCAGCTGCCTGACGAGGAAGAACAGTACCGGGCCTACCGCCAGGTGCTGGAGATCCTGCAGGGCCGTCCCGTCACCATCCGCACCATCGATGTGGGTGCCGACAAGATCCTGCCTGCCCAGGCGCTGATTCCCGGTGCCACATCGGCCCTGGGGCGGCGCGCCATCCGCTACAGCCTGGCCGAGCCCGAGATGTTCCTGGTGCAGTTGCGGGCGCTCCTGCGGGCCTCAGTTCATGGCAACCTGCAGATCCTGCTGCCGATGCTGACGCAGCCCCATGAGGTGGACGAGGCCATGCTGCTGCTGGCCCAGGCCCGCCAGGAGCTGGCCAGCCGTGGCGAACCGGTGGCCGAACACATCCCGGTGGGCGGCATGATCGAGGTGCCGGCTGCGGCGCTGTCGGCCGGCATCTTCGCCAGCAAGCTGGATTTCCTGGCCATCGGCACCAACGATCTGGTGCAGTACACCCTGGCCATCGACCGCACCGACCAGCGCATCGCTCACCTCTATGACGAGCTGCATCCGGCCGTACTGCGCCTGATCGCGCTGACCATCCGCGCCGCGCGCAAGGCCTCCAAACCTGTCTGTGTCTGCGGCGAGATGGCCGGCGAGCACAGGGTGGCGCCGCTGCTGCTCGGCATGGGGCTACGATCCTTTTCCATCCTTCCGTCGCGCCTTCTGCGCGTCAAAAACGAAGTGCTCAAGGTCGATACCCGCCAGCTCACGCCGCTGGTGCGTCGCATGCTGGTGCAGGACGACCTGGGCAGCATCCGCCGCGGTCTGGCCTGCTTGGGCATCGAGGATGCCTCGACCATGCCCTCATTTTCTGGAGCCGTCAACGCATGAGTCTGCTGGTCACGCCCGTCCGGCATCGCTTCGAGGAACCGCTGCCGCTGACCAGCGGCGGACAGTTCGGGCCGTATGAGCTGGTCTACGAGACCTACGGTACCCTCAACGCGCAGCGCAGCAATGCTGTCCTCATCTGCCATGCCCTCAACGCCTCGCACCACGTGGCCGGCCTCACGGCCGGCACGGCCGACGAGCATGGGTGGTGGTCCAACATGGTCGGCCCGGGCAAGCCGGTCGATACCGACCGCTTCTTCGTCATCGGCGTCAACAACCTGGGCAGCTGCTTCGGCTCCACGGGGCCCAAGTCCGCCGATCCGGCCACCGGCCGGCCCTATGGCCCGAGCTTCCCGGTCATCACCGTCGAGGACTGGGTGCACAGCCAGGCACGCCTGGCCGATGCGCTGGGCATCGAGCGCTTCGCCGCCGTCATGGGCGGTTCGCTGGGGGGTATGCAGGCCCTGGCCTGGAGCTACCTCTATCCTGAGCGCCTGGCCCACTGCGTGGCCATTGCTACGGCACCGCGCCTGTCGGCCCAGAACATCGCGTTCAACGAAGTGGCGCGCCGCGCCATCGTCACCGATCCCGACTTTCACGGCGGACGGTACTACGACCACGACACCGTGCCCGCCCATGGCCTGCAGGTGGCGCGGATGATCGGCCACATCACCTATCTGTCCGATGACACCATGGCCGAGAAGTTCGGCCGGATGCTCAAGCACGGACACTACGGATTTTCCTTTGACGTCGAATTCGAGATCGAGAGCTATCTTCGCTATCAGGGTGAAAAATTCTCGCGCTACTTCGACGCCAACACCTATCTGCTGTTCACCCGTGCGCTGGACTACTTCGATCCGGCCCGTGCCACCGGCGGTGACCTGGTCAAGGCGCTCTCACCGGCCCAGTGTGCTTTTCTGGTGGCTTCGTTCACCACCGACTGGCGCTTCTCGCCGGCGCGCAGCCACGAGATCGTCAAGGCGCTGCTGGCCAACCGTTCGCCTGTCACCTATGCTGAGATCGACGCGCCCCACGGCCACGACGCCTTCCTGCTGGACGACGCCCGTTACCACAGCCTTGTACGCAGCTACTTCGACCGCATCCATTCGGGGGTAAACGCCTGATGTCTGCTGAAACCCCAGAACTGCGGGCCGACCTGGCCGTCATTGCCGACTGGATCCGTCCCTATGCCAACGTGCTCGACCTGGGCTGCGGCGATGGCGCCCTGCTAGCCTACCTCTCCCAGGTCAAGCATTGTCACGGCTACGGTGTCGAGATCGACGATGCTGAGGTGCTGGCCTGTGCCCGACGTGGCGTGGACGTGATCCAGCGCAACATCGAGGACGGCCTGGGCATGTTCCGCGGCGGCGACAAGTTCGACGTGGTGGTGCTGTCCATGGCCCTGCAGGCCACCAAGCGTACCGAGAAGGTGCTCGACGACATGAGCCACGTGGCGCGCGAGGGCATTGTCTCATTCCCCAACTTCGGCCACTGGTTCCACGTTTGGTCCATCCTGCGCGGGCGCATGCCCATCACGCGTGAGATGCCCTACGAGTGGTTCGACACCCCAAACCTGCACCTCACCACGCCACATGACTTCGAGGATCTGGCCGAGCGGCTGGGTCTGGTGATCATGGAACGCATCTTCCTAGCCGAGGGGCGGCCGGTGCGCTGGTTCCCGGTCAAGCGAGCCACCCAGGCCATCTATCGCTTCCGCCGGCATGGCGACTGACGGTAGGGCGGACTGAAGGCGAGGTATTTTCGAGGGCCTACCGTCCGAGTTGCACGGGGGACCGACCGAGCGGCCCCAGCGTGCCTACTGGGCTGGCAGACGCACGATGTCGGAGCCAATCTCTCGGCCGGGTACGGCCCTATTCCCGGTGTCCGTCAGGGAGAACGTCGCCCACAAACCACACCGACTCCCGAATGCGTTGTTGTTGAATGACAAAAATTTGCTTTTGAATGGTTTCTCGTAACGCAATACCGATGCAGATGAATGCCAATGTTGCGTGAGATACCGTTTGTAATCGTTGTACGCAGAACAGCCAGATAATGCGTTAATTGCAGCTGCGGCGTCTGATCGCGCTGTCCGGAAAAAACGCCGGGCGGGGCCTTCGGAACCGCACTCAACGCAACCAGCCAGGGACCGCCTTCACCTCTTCCGTACCCGTCTTTCCCGCCCGGACCGGCAAGTCCGGACACGCCGCCCGATAGCCCATGGCGCCAGGCAGAAGGGGAAGGCCCAGCCCACAGGGACAGGCAGAAGCGCACCCAGGCAACGGGATCAGAGGAGTGATTAGATGCCACAAGTCGACAGAAGCGCACGGTATTCCGAGTACCGGGTATGGGGATTGGGCCAACGCGGAACACCGCTTGAAATCTATGATCCCGCCCGCTTCCCAGCCATCGCTCAGGTCATCGAGCACTTGGGGGGGCGCTTGCTGGAAATCCGCGGCGAAGGCGAGCCCATCCAGATCGCCCTGGCCGAAGGCCGTCGCACCGATGATCCCGACGCCGTCAATCGTCGCTTCACGCCGTTCTTCTCGTCCCTCACCTCGCTGGACTTCTTCTGCAAGCTGAACCTGCAGACCTACCTGTCGGTGGACTCTGACACCGCACCGCGTCGCTGGTTCTGGCAGGAAGAGACCCAGGCCGGCTATCGTTCTTCGGGTGTCGGCTCCATCGTCAACGAGACCTCGGTCAGCATCGCCCGCAGCGCTGGGCACTGAAGTCGTCTTGATCGTCTCGCGGTTCCGTCCACCACGGGGCGGGGTTGCCTCCCTGATGGCCTTGTCGGCATGAGGCATCGATTTTCGCTTTTCAAAAAACGGCAAAGCGCCGACACAGCGGCAAGGTACCGTCCGGATCTTCAGTGCAGCTTGTGCAGCCGGATCTCGTTGTAGCCGAACGTGCTGCGCAGCGATTGCGCCGCATAGGCCTGGCACAGTTCGCGGGCAGCGGTCTGCACGTCTTCCGGCACCGCTTCGCACAGGATCACTCGAAGCAGGCCTTCCGCGATCAGATCAAAATCGGCGTGCCGCCCCTGGCTTGGGGCCTCGTTCATCAGCCGCCAGAGATCGGCTACCACCGTCGTGGGATGCTCATCGACGAACAGTCGCAGTTCCGATGGATTGTCCTGGGACATCTGTGCGCTCATGAGAGAAAGGCGGCTACAAATCGTAGAGGCAAGAATGCTACGGTATTTGCCAATACCGCATTCGCAGCATAGTTATCTGCCGCAACACGATCATCTGAACGGTTTCGAACAGGCCACGAACGGCGGGTAAGAGCAGGATTTTCCATCATCCCGGTTTTTCACGGACAGCGTGTGGGTTAATCCCCTTGCTCATGGGGTTTTAGGAAATGAGAGAGGGAACGATTCCTGTCAGTGTTCTGAACTGAGCCGCGTGTTCCGCATTACCCCGGACTGGCGGGTGGAGGATGTCCATGGCGCGTAAAATCCGGGGGCGAACCTGAAGCATTTCTGAGCTTGCCGCCTTCCCGGCGCATGGCCGCGCCGGGGTCATCCCGGCATCTTCTGCGCGCCATGACCCGGCTCGTATCCGGCGTCAGCCTCCATCGGGCACCACCATCATGTCAGATCAAGCAACCGCCGCCGATGTGCTGGTCATCGGCATGGGGCCCGTGGGCCTCTATCAGATCTTCCAGCTGGGACTCCTGGGCTTGCGCGTGGCCGCCGTCGAGTCGTTGCCGGAACCGGGCGGCCAGTGTCGTGCGCTCTATGCCGACAAGCTGATCCATGACATTCCGGGCCTACCGATGGTCTCGGCACAGCAGCTGTCCGACACCCTGTTTCAGCAGATCCAGCCCCTGTACCCTGAACTGCACTTCGGGCAGGTGGCGCAGGCACTGCGCCCCTGGCAGGAGGACGGCGTGCGACGGGGCTTCGAGCTGACGACCCATACGGGTCTGTGCCTGCGTGCCCGTGCCGTGGTGCTGGCGGCGGGTGCCGGTGCCTATCAGCGCCGCCCGCTGGACCTGCCGGGGGCCAGGCAATGGCGGGGTACGCAGATCTTCGGGGAGCCCATGCCGGCCGAGCGCTTTGCCGGCCAGCATGTGGCGGTGATGGGGGGCGGCAACGAGGCCATCGACCAGTGCCTGGCGCTGGTGGCTGCCGGTGCGGCCGGCGTCAGCCTGGTGCATCGCCGTGCCCGTTTCAGCCGCTTCACCACGGATGCGGCGCGAGTGCAGGCCATCGAGGAGCAGACTGCCGTCGGCCGTGTCCGGCTCGTGGTCGGCCAGCCGGTGCGGCTGGTGGGCGAGCCTGAGTCCGGCGCCACACCCCGCCGGGACGAGTGCGATGCCGACGAGGGCGGGAAGGATCCCGGCAGAACGGAAAAAGAAGGGTCGGGCGCTGGTGTCGCACAGGACGGTGTGCCGGCCGGCCGCCTGCGCGCCCTGGTCGTGGCCGATGCCGACGATGGCCACGAGATCGAGGTGCCGCTGGATGCGTTGATTCTCTGCCAGGGCCTCAATCCTACACTGGCGCCGCTGGAGAGCTGGCAGTTGCCCATGGAAGGACGCTACCTGCCGGTGGACCCGGCCACCATGGCCAGTGCCATCCCCGGCATCTATGCCGTGGGAGACATTTGCACCTATCCGGGCAAGCTCAAGCTCATCGTCAGTGGCTTTGCCGAGGCCGCTCGCGCCGCCCAGAGCGTGGCGCAGTTCATCGCAGGCAAGCCGTCGCTCTTCGAGTACACTGCCATCAGCCTGCGACAGCAGCGTCGGTTGGGCGTGCTGACCGAAGAGACGCTGGCCACCCGGCTGCGACCGCACCTGCATTTCCCCGAAGGACTCTGAACACCGGATGCACGCCGAAGACATCCTGCACCAGGTGTTCGGCTACCCGGCGTTCCGGGGGCTGCAACACGACATCATCGAACACGTGGCCGGCGGCGGCAATGCGCTGGTGCTGATGCCCACCGGGGGCGGCAAATCGCTGTGCTACCAGATTCCGGCGCTGATGCGCGATGGGGTGGGCATCGTCGTCTCGCCGCTGATTGCGCTGATGCAGGATCAGGTAGCAGCGTTACGCGAGCTGGGTGTGGCAGCCGCCTATCTCAATTCTTCGCTGTCCGCGGCTGAGGCAGCCGACATCGAGCGTCAGCTGCGCCAGGGTGAGCTGAAGCTGCTGTACGTGGCCCCGGAGCGCCTGCTGACCGAGCGCTGCCTGGCGCTGCTGCATCGTTGCCAGCTGGCACTGATCGCCATCGACGAGGCACACTGCGTCTCGCAGTGGGGGCACGACTTTCGGCCTGAGTACATCGGGCTGGGTCGCCTGGCCGATGAATTTCCAGATGTGCCACGCATCGCGCTCACCGCCACCGCAGACGACCTCACCCGCCGGGAGATCATCAACCGGCTGGCCCTACATGACGCCGAACCCTTCGTCACCAGCTTCGACCGTCCCAACATCCGCTACCGGATCGTCGAGAAGCGCGACGGCAACCAACAGCTGCTGCGCTTTATCCGTGATGGCCACGAGGGGGAGTCCGGCATCGTCTACTGCTCGTCGCGCAGCCGCACCGAGCAGGTGGCGGCCTTTCTGCAGGGCGAGGGATTCAACGCCCGCGCCTACCACGCTGGCCTGGATGCCGCCGAGCGTAGCGACGTGCAAGCCGCCTTCCAGCGCGAGGACGGCATGATCGTCGTGGCCACCATCGCCTTCGGCATGGGCATCGACAAGCCCGATGTACGCTTCGTGGCACACGTGGACCTGCCGCGCTCCATCGAGGCCTATTACCAGGAAACCGGGCGTGCTGGTCGCGATGGTTTGCCCGCCGAGGTCTGGATGGCCTATGGTCTGCATGACGTGGTGCAGCAGCGTCGCTTCATCGAGGCCTCCGAGGCCAGCGAGGAGTTCAAGCGGCTGCAGGGCAACAAGCTGGATGCCATGCTGGCGCTGTGTGAAGCCACCGGCTGCCGCCGCGTGCGTCTGCTGGCCTATTTCGGTGAGCATGCCGAGCCCTGCGGCAACTGCGACAACTGTCTGTCGCCACCGAACACCATCGACGGCACCGTGCTGGCGCAGAAGTTCCTGTCCTGCGTCTACCGCTGCGCCCGGGCCAGCGGTCATCCCTTCGGCGCCCACCACCTGATCGACGTGCTGCGCGGCCAGACCAACGAGAAGGTCACTGCCAATGGCCATGACAGCCTGCCCGTCTTTGGCGTGGGCAGCGATCTGAGCCTGACACAGTGGCGATCGGTGGTGCGCCAGCTCTCCATCGCAGGCTACATCCACATCGATGCCGAACGCTTCCAGACCATCTCGCTGACCGAGGCTGCCCGTCCGGTGCTGAAGGGCGAAGAGACCGTGCGCCTGCGTGAGCCTGTCGAGCGCGAGCCGCGCAGCCGCTCACGCAAGCGTACGAGCAGCACCGCCTCCACGCTGGAACGTGATTTGGACGTCCCTGGCCGCGCGTGCTTCGACCGCCTGCGCAGCTGGCGCAGCCAGCAGGCCCGCGAGAGCAGTGTGCCAGCCTATGTCATCTTCCACGACGCTACCCTGCACGAGATCGCCCAGCGTCGGCCCACCACCCTGAACGAGCTGGCTGCCGTGCCTGGCGTGGGCGAGAAGAAGCTGGAGACCTATGGCGAGGCGGTGCTGGAGGTGGTGGCAGAAGAGGGGTGAGTGCCGGGGCCGCATGAGGCCTGATGGCCCAGGGGCTACATGTCAAGGAATTGACCCTGAAAGGGATGTCCAGGGGCTACCATGAACACCTTTGCATGATTTCCTGTCCGACATGACTCAGCCCTTCGCCCCGGTTCCGCTCAGCAAGGCCTTTCGTCTCATCAACCACGGTCCCGCCGTTCTCGTCTCTGCCCGCCACCAGGGTGTCTCCAACGTCATGGCGGCAGCCTGGGCCTGTGCGCTGGACTATGCGCCGCCCAAGCTCACCGTCGTTCTGGACAAGTCAGCCCGCACGCGGGAACTCATCGAGAAGAGCGGGCATTTCGTCATCCAGATTCCCACGGTCGCCCAGATCGAGCTGACCTACGAAGTGGGGCATCGCAGCCTGAGCAACGATCCAGACAAGCTGGCGCATTGCGGTGTGACGCTGTTCGACATGGCCGGGTACGACCTGCCTTTCGTGCGCGGCTGCAGTGCCTGGATGGCCTGCCGACTGGTGCCTGAGTCGCACAACCAGCAGACCTATGATCTGTTCATTGGCGAAGTGGTGGGCGCCTGGGCCGACACGCGCGTCTTTCGGGATGGCCACTGGCATTTCGAGACAGCGGATCCGTCACTGCGCAGCCTGCACTATGTGGCCGGTGGCCATTTCTATGCCATTGGCGAAGCGCTGGATGTGGCGGAAGGAAAGGCAGGGTAGGCGGCTGCGTGTCAGCGCTCAACGAAGCTGCCCTTCGGGGCAGCGGGCAGGGGCGACATCACACCGGAATCATCACTCCCGCAGGCAGCAGTCCCTCGTCCTCACGGCCGGCCAGTACGTCGCCCAGCGGGCGAACCGCGGCCAGGGCGCTACCCTGCACCAGGTCGATGCCCAGATCTTTCAGTGGCCGCAGGTCCAGCGGATTGTTCACCTGATCCAGCAGGCATTCGATGCCCATGGATTCGCACAGCGCACGGATGGCGGTGATTTCGCGCTGGGCGTGCGTGTTGGTGGCCAGATCGGCAAAGCGGCGGCCGTCTAGACGGATATGGCGCACCGACAGCTGGGCCAGCATGTGGATCGGAATCTGGCTCGATTCCGAATCCGTCAGGTCGATGCCGGAATGGACCGACATCAGGCGCAGATCCTTCAGGAAGGCCTGCGATCCTTCCGGATCGTAGATCAGCGATTGCGACGACAGCTCGATGCATAGCCGGCTGTTGATGGCGGCGTTGCGTTCGTCGGCGGCACCCAGTAGGCGGATCAGGTTGCCGGTGAAGCCCGGCTCGGCCAGCGACAGCGGACTGAGGCGGAAGATCACCACACCGTCCTCGGGTAGCGTGTTGCGCTGGGTGTTCAGCGTATGCAGGATCTGCGTGAGCAGCATCCGGTCCAGCATGCCGGAAGCACCCTGCTGGGCCGCGGCCTGTAGCAGGCGGTTGGGCAGTTGCAATTGCCCGTTGCTGGTCAGCAGACGTGGCAGCACCGTCAGCGACTGCACGGCGTCGCGGCGCAGTGAGGTGACGGCCTGGCCATGCAGGCGGATCTGGGCCTCGGGCAGTTTCTGCCGCAGCTGGTGGCCGAACTGGCGCGAGGGATCAGCATCGGCCAGGGCCGGGCTGTCGGCCATCACCGCATAGGGGTGCGGTGCGCCTTCCTGTCGTGATAGCTGGCAGGCCAGCCGGGCCGATTCGATCAGCTGCTCGGCGTTCATGCCGCTCACGCATTCCACCGCCCCGATCGAGACCTGCAGCGGGATCGACATGCCTCGATATTCCACCGGGGTGCGCGAGAGCATTGTCAGCAGCAGTGTGGCCTGGGAGCGGGTCAGTGTCAGCTCGTTGCCGGGCAGCACCAACAGGAACTGGTCGTCCCGCACGCGACCTACTGCAGCCGGTGGCGATATCTGCTTGCTCAGATGCTCGGCCACGGTGCGCAGCACGGCATCGCCGGCATCCCGCCCGAACACGTGGTTGATGTCGCCGAACTCCAGAATGTCGACGTACACGCAGCTGAGCGGGCTGCTGGCCCGCAGCTGCGAAAGCTGTTTGCCCAGGATCCGGCGTAGCCCTACCAGGTTGGGCAGGCCGGTCATGTCGTCGCGTTCGGCAATCTCCTGGAAGGTGGCGGCGCGCCGTGCGTGGGCCGTCACCTCGTGCATGCCGATCTCGAAGCCGCCGCCGTCGCGGATGCCGGCTTCCAGAACCCACACCCGTTCCTGACCGGCGCGGCTCAGCGTCAGCTCGCTGTGGTGATGGCCGCTCTTGTTCAGGTCTGCCAGCAGCTGCTGGGATACCGACCCGCCCAGAAGTGCCGTGATGTGAGGCGCCGGCTGGCGGGCCAGGTCACCTCCGAAGGCATCGGCGGCACGCTGGTTCCAACGCTGCAGGGTGCCGTCGTTGTTGATGCTCAGCAGGGCCACGGGCGAGGTGTTGTAGATGCGATGCAGTGCGCGCGCCGCGGTATCCATCTGAACCAGGTTGGTCTTGAGCCGGTTCTCGCGCAGGGCGGCCTGCCTGAAGAAGCCGGCCATCCAGACCATCAGCCCCGTACCCGTCATCATCTGGAGCCAGGAGGTGTCCAGGAGCGGATATGCCCAGGTGCGCTGAACGAAGCCGATGTCCAGGACCAGCCCGCACAGCAGTGCTCCGGTGACGCCCAAGCGGCTTTCCAGACCTGGATGCTTGCGCAGCGTGACGACAATCTCGACCATCAGCATCACCAGCAGCAGGCCGGCAATGGCAGTGGCCAGCACGTGTGCCCAGCGTTCGGACAGGAACGGCAGCGCACAGCCCAGGACAATGGACAGCGGGGGCAGATAGCGGATGAGCCAGGTGTGTTCTCTCTTCCGGCTTGCCGTGCTCGAATTCTGGGGTGCGACATCCGCATGGGGGTTGATGAACATCCAGTGCAGCAGCCCGGTCACGGGCAGCAGAGCCAGTGACTGCACCAGCAGGATGGCCGTGTTCATCATTCCGTCGTGCTGGGGGGACAGGTTGCTCTCGCGCAGGGCCAGCATCAGCAGCGCCAGCACACAGAAGCTCCATGTGGTCAGCAGCGCGTGCCGGGACCACTTGGCCAGGGGTTTGAAGGTCAGGCCGGCGATTTGCACGGTAGAGATGCCCAAAGGTTCAGAGTGGGATGAGCCAGCATGCGCCGGCGCTCTCCGATCAGCCAGCGATGCGATGCCGGCTGGCTGACGATGGACGATGGCCGGTCGGGGCCCTGCGTTTTCCAAGTGTCGGTTTTCTGCATCGTTTAGTCGTTTGCAAGCAAGGGAAACGTGGCGCTGGGCCGGACGGGCGGTAGTATCCGGCTGGATCGGGTGAGGGCAGCGCAAGTGCCGGCCAGCGGGTCGTGGCGTCCGTCCAGCGCCCCGCGGTGCTCTGGCCGCAGGGGCTGCCCGTGCCAGGGGAGGGTGCGTCCAGGCCGTCTTCCCCGGGGTTTCGTTTATTGTTCTGATCGTTTCACGGGCACTTCATTGCCGCCGCTCTGGCGCGGGCCGGGAACTGTCACCGAGGAGAGGGGGTTCGCATGGCCCAGACTGATGCCGCCAATGTCCCACAACCGCTGATCCTGCGGGACGATCACCGTACCGAGACGGGTATCGAGCCAGGGTGCTTCCTGACGGACTGGCTCAATGATCCGGGCGATCCGGACCTGTCGATTGCCCGCATCCGCGTGGCACCGGGTGCCGAGACCCGGCTGCGCCGCTTCGAGAACATCCAGGAACGCTACGTAGTGCTGGATGGCCAGGGGCGTATCGAACTGGTGGGGCCCAATCGGGCTTTTGCTGAGGGTGATCACACACTTTCTGCATTGGAACCGGGCGACGTGGTGGTGATTCCGGCCGGCTATTCACGCCGCATCACCAACATCGGTGATTTTGACCTGGTCTTCCTGGCCATCTGCACGCCGCGCTTCCGGCCTGCTGCCCTGCCGGATGTGCCGGCTCCCAGCGCCGCGCCGCCCAAGCCCGGTCCTTGACCCGGCCCTGCGCCCGGGTACCGAGAGCATCCACAACGCCCGTCCTGGCAGTAACATCGCCGGTTTTCCACTGCCGGCCTGTGACGGGCCGCCTGCCCATGCCCAACCTGCATACGCTTACTCAATACCTGTTGCCCAAGCAGGCGCTCACCCGGCTGGTCGGGGCTGGGGCCCGCTGTGAAGGCGGTGCGCTCACCCAGTGGGCTATCCGTCGCTTCATTCGGCGGTATCAGGTGAATATGCAGGAGGCCGTCGAGCCCGATCCGTCTGCCTACACCAGCTTCAATGCCTTCTTCACCCGGGCACTGCATCCGGATGCAAGGCAGCTGGCCAACAGCGATCTGATCTGCCCGGTGGATGGTGCTGTCAGCCAGCTGGGGAACATCGACGCTGGTCGCATCTTCCAGGCCAAGGGGCACGACTACACGGCCACGGCCCTGCTGGCCGGTGACAGCAAGCTGGCCGAGCACTTTGTCGACGGCCAGTTCGCCACCATCTACCTGAGCCCGCGCGACTATCACCGCATCCACATGCCCTGCGCAGGCCGCCTGCGACAGATGGTCTACGTGCCGGGCGACCTGTTCTCCGTCAGCCCGGCCACCGTGGCTGCCATTCCGGGTCTCTTTGCCCGCAACGAAAGGGTTGTCTGCGTCTTTGAGGCGCCGTGGGGGCCGTGGGTGCTGGTGCTGGTGGGCGCTGCCATCGTGGGCAGCATGGCCACCGTCTGGCACGGTACCGTCAATCCGCCCCGACCTGGCCACATCCAGCGCTGGGACTATCCGGCGCAAGACGCTACGGATGGCGCACAGGCCACGGAAACCGCCATCTTTCTGGACCGTGGGGCCGAGATGGGCCGCTTCATGCTGGGGTCCACCGTGGTGGTGCTCTTCCCCGCCGGGGCGCCCAAGCTCACTACGGCGTGGAGGCCTGGCCAGTCGGTGCGCATGGGCGAGCCGATGTCGCAGGCGTGAGTCGGGATGCCGTGCAGTGACACGGTATTCGGCATGGGGGGGCTGGGGCGGTCCGGTCTGGCCGCGCAGTCTGTCGGGGTGTGGTAGCTTGCAGGGATCAAATCACTCAGGATAAGGACCCTGCCATGACGTCTGCGGACACCATCACCATCTATCACAACCCCCGCTGCAGCACTTCCCGCAAGGTGCTGGATGCCATCCGCGCCGCCGGCCATGAGCCGGTGGTGGTGGACTACCTGAAGACCGGCTGGCAGCGTCCGCAGCTGACGGCGCTGCTCAAGGAAGCGGGCCTGACACCCCGCCAGGCGCTGCGCACCAAGCAGGAAGAGGCCAAGGCACTGCTGGCCGAGGAGGCCTCCGACGAGCGGATTCTGGACGCCATGCTGGAATTGCCCGTGCTGGTCGAGCGCCCCATCGTGCAGACGCCCAAGGGTGTGCGGCTGGTGCGTCCGCTGGAAAAGCTGGACGAGATTCTCTGAGCGCCTGGCGCGCATGCTGGGCGAGGCACCGGCCGGGGACGGAGATGCTCCCGCAGGCCGGGTGTGTGCCCGGTGCGGAAGACTGTCGATGCCGGCCTGTTCCTCAGTCGTTCACGGCTGGGGCTCGCCTGACCGCAGCGCCGTCAGCCGCCGTGTCAGCACGTTCAGCAGCACCCCATAGGCCGGCACGAACATCAGCGTGCAGATGACCAGCTTGAACAGATAGTCCACCAGCGCAATGTGCGGCCAGTTCTCGGCCATGAACGGGTCGGAGCTGGCGTGGAACGCGATCGAGAAGAACAGTACCGTATCCAGGGCATTGCCGGCGAAGGTGGAGGCTGTGGGTGCCACCCACCATGCCTTCATCTGCCGCAGCCGGTTGAACACGAAGATGTCCATCACCTGCCCGAACGCATAGGCGGCGAAGCTGGCCAGCGCAATGCGGAAGACAAGGGGCTGGAAATCGGTCAGGCTGCCCCAGCCGGTCCAGGTGCCGTCATGGAACAGCACCGAGATCACGTAGGACAGCAGCAGGGCCGGGAACATCACCCGGAAGATGATCCGGCGCGCCAGCCGCTGCCCGAAGATCCGCACCGTCAGGTCGGTGGCCAGGAAGATGAACGGAAAGCTCAGCGCCCCCCAGGTGGAGTGCACGGCAAAACCGTTGGGCAGCGTGATGGTGAACGGGAACTGCACCAGGTAGTTGCTGGAGGCGATGACAGCAATGTGAAAGAGGACCAGCCACCGCAGGGCCTTGTGCTGCTGGGCCGGGGTGAAGGAGAAGTCGTTCATGCTCAGGGGCGGTCGTAGGCAAACAGCCGCTCGCGCGCCAGCTGCTCGAAGGGGGTACCCGGCTGGCCGTGGTTGGCAAACGGATGGATGGCAATGCCGCCGCGCGGCGTGAACTCGCCGAAGACCTCGATGTACTTGGGCTGCATCAGCTTGATCAGGTCCTTCATGATGACGTTGACGCAGTCCTCATGGAAGTCGCCATGGTTGCGGAAGCTGAACAGATAGAGCTTGAGCGACTTGCTCTCCACCATCTTCTGGCCGGGAATGTAGCGGATGACGATGGTGGCGAAGTCCGGCTGGCCGGTGATCGGGCACAGGCTGGTGAACTCCGGACAGACGAACTTCACGAAGTAGTCGTTGTCCGGGTGCTTATTGTCGAAGGCTTCCAGCACTTCCGGGGCGTAGTCGGACCGGTACTGGGTCTTCTGGCTGCCCAGGTGGGTGATGCCTTGCAGGTCTTCTGGGGTTCTCATGATCTTCTCGTGGGTCGTCTGGTCATTGATGTTCGGTATTGCTCCTGATCAGAGCCGGTTCCATGGCGTCATGGACCACCCGAAGGATGACCAGCGGTGATGTGCCTGACATGTACAGCAGTGTGTGCCGGGGTGAGTGGACGGCTTCCGTGGGCGATGGAATGTGGTGGCGACTCAGGCGCAGGTGCCATGAGCGGATATGGGTGCCCAGTTCTGGTCGGGGCTGGCTGCCTGCACGGCAAGGGTCGGAGGCCACGTCGCGCAGTGCGGTGCTCAGCAGCAGCTGGTAGCGCTGGCGGGCAGCCAGGCCGAAATGCCGCTCGCTCCAGACCAACAGGTTGCGGATGTCAGCCTGGGCTGCGCGGGTCAGCCGGTATTGTGGCTTCAATGGCCTGTCCGTCTGGCTGCTGAGTCTTGAAGGCTTGCGGATGCCGCATCGCCCAGGTCGGCGATGAAGGCGTCAAGTCCTGCATCATCGACATCCGTGTAGCGGCCGGCTGCCAGGTCGTCCATGCCTTCCTGAACGGCGCGCTTCAGCGCCTCCAGTTTCAAGGCCTGTTCCTGTTCCTGTCGTTCCACCAGCCGCAGGCCTTCGCGCAGTACCTCACTGGCATTCTGGTAACGGCCGGACTGCACCAGTTCTTCCACGAAGTGGTGGTGATGTTCGCTGAGAACGACGTTTCGGGTGGGCATGGGCGCAAGGGAAGTCCTGGACGGAACACGACGGCATGCTACCAACATTGGCATAATATGCCAATGCTCGGGGTTTTGGTGTGTCTACCAGTGTTGTTGATGCCCGGCCCGGCAGGTCCCCGGCCTGTTTCCATGGCCCCATCGGAAACTGCGGGAACGCCTCCGTTTGCCGATAGAATCCACCCCCATGACCACACAGCAAGACGAGGTGCGCCGCCGCCGCACCTTTGCCATCATCTCCCACCCCGACGCGGGCAAGACCACCCTCACCGAGAAGCTGCTGCTCTACGCAGGTGCCATCCAGATCGCGGGCAGCGTCAAGGCGCGCAAGGCGTCGCGCCATGCCACGTCCGACTGGATGGAGATCGAGAAGCAGCGCGGCATCTCGGTGGCCAGCTCGGTGATGCAGATGGAGTACCGCGACTGCGTCATCAACCTGCTGGACACCCCGGGCCACAAGGACTTCTCGGAAGACACCTATCGGGTGCTGACGGCCGTGGATGCCGCCCTGATGGTCATCGATGCCGCCAACGGCGTCGAGCCGCAGACGCTGCGCCTTCTGGAGGTGTGCCGGGCACGCAATACGCCCATCATCACCTTCATCAACAAGATGGACCGCGAGGTGCGCGAGCCGCTGGAGATCCTCGACGAGATCGAGAGCACGCTGGGCATGCCCACGGCGCCCTTCACCTGGCCGGTGGGCATGGGCAAGAACTTCGGCGGCGTCATCGACCTGAAGAAGGAACAGATGCGCGTCTTCCGCGCCGGGCAGGACCGTGCCGGCGCCGAGGACGACGAGATTCTGGCCGGCCTGGACAATGACGAGGCCCGCAAGCGCTTCGGCATGTACTACGAGCAGGCCCAGGGCGAGATCGAGCTGGTCAGCGGTGCCTCCGAGCCCTTCGACCGTGACGCCTTCCTGGCCGGCAAGCAGACGCCAGTGTTCTTCGGTTCGGCCATCAACAACTTCGGCGTGCGCGAGGTGCTGGACGCGCTGGTGGATCTGGCGCCGCCGCCGGGGGCCCGGCCGGCCCTGCAGCGCACGGTCGATCCGTCGGAAGAGAAGTTCTCGGGCGTGGTGTTCAAGATCCAGGCCAACATGGATCCGGCCCACCGCGACCGCATTGCCTTCCTGCGCATCTCGTCCGGCCGCTTCGAGCGCGGCATGAAGCTGAAGGTGGTGCGCAGCGGCAAGGAGTTCCGCACCACCAACGTGATGTCCTTCCTGTCGCAGCGCCGCGAGCTGGTGGAGGACGCCTGGCCGGGCGACATCATCGGTCTGCCCAACCACGGCGTGCTGCAGCTGGGTGACACGCTGACCGAAGGCGAGGAGCTGCAGTTCACCGGGCTGCCCTTCTTTGCGCCCGAGCTCTTCCAGATTGTCGAGCTGGCTGACCCGATGAAGAGCAAGCAGCTGCGCACCGGCCTCACCCAGCTAGGCGAGGAAGGCGCCATTCAGGTCTTCCGACCGCATCTGGGCGGATCGCTGCTGCTGGGCGCCATCGGCCAGCTGCAGTTCGAGGTGGTGGCCCACCGGCTGAAGACCGAATATGGCGTGGAGACGCGCTTCCTGCCGGCCCGCTACCAGATGGCCCGCTGGGTCACCTCTGAAGATCCGAACGAGCTGAAGAAGTTCATCGAGGCCAACGCTGCCCGCATTGCCTGGGACACGGTCGAAGCCCCCACCTTCATGGTGACCTACCGCAGCGACCTGACGGTGGCCGAGGAGCGCTGGAAGAAGATTCGCTTCCACGCCATGCGTGAGCACGCGGGGCTGGTGTTTCAGTCGGCGTGAGGGTGGTATCGAGACACTGCCTGATGGTGAGCCTCAAGATCAGGCCCATCTCAGGCAGGCAGCATTGAGGGCTTCATCGGGCTTCTGGCCGGCCAGACAGACCAGATCGCTACACTGGATAAGACAAACAATGCCATTGAGGAAGGCTGGTCTGGAATGAAGGCTTGCCTAGGGGGCATAATATCCGGTAGCTACAGTTCAGGTAGCAGCAGCTATCGGGAAGCGGGGCATCAGCACCAAGCCTTCATATTTTCCCAGTCTTCTGGAAAGCCCATGGCTTCCTGATGAGGCCGGTGAGCTTCATGATAGTGCTGAGGGCCCGCTTGGATATGTTCCTTTAGCCGACGGCGCCAACTACTCTTCGGGCTGACGTGGCGCATCATGTGTGCTATGACTAGCAGGTAGTTGTAGATCTGTTTGGCTGCCTGCCTCTGTTGCGATCCGTCTTCTTTCGTGATGAGCTCAGTGACCATCTGTTGGTTAAGGCGCTTGATGATGGGTAGTGACAGCGTGAGCTGGCGGTTCCATAGGCGTCCATGGTGTGCGCAGATGTTTCTGACGGGGGTCAGTGCGTGTAGAACCTTCTGGGTGATATCGACGCTGGGCATGCCAAGGTCTTGAGATACGGCACTCTTGGCCGAATTGTCCTTGGTGGCCTCAAACCATCTTGATAGTGAGCCAAAGCTCAATGTCTCCACCACCGCCCAGATGGGCGGTAGGAAAGGATCGTCATAGTGGTCCAGGTAATGTTTTATGAAGGTCTCTCGACTGCCTTTCAGTTCCCTGGCCATGCGCGCGATGTCGCTGGCATGATCCCATGGGCTGTTGAACAGGCTGGCTTGAAGATGGGCATGAGACCCGTGGCGCATGGCGAGTGCATGGGCCCAGTGTGTCCGTACCGAGATTTCGATGCGCTCGATGGCCTCCATGACCAGCAGTCGCAGCTTACGGTCAAAGATGTACAGGGAGAGGACCTGATCGAACGTCGTTCCCGGCTGAAACTGATGCAGGCGGGACTGGCCGGTTTGGCAGCAGGGCTCGAAAGGTAGCCAGTAGGCGCTGAGGCGGTAGTAGCCTATGTTGGTCAGGTAGCGCTTTGCCCGGGCAGCGTCATCGATACGCATGCCGCGATCTTGAAGCCTCTTGATCTGCTCGTCGATCGAGAGAGGTTGCTTGTTATAGCGGCAGCGCATATTTCCTACGCTACAAAAAAGTAACCCCCGCGGTATTGAGCGTCACCGCAGCGAGCTGCAGGAGAGGCCTGGGGGGTGTTGTTGAGGAGCATTCTAGGCGAACATGGCCGAAAGTCAAGGGGCGTGAGGCCTTTGCCACGGTATGGTTGAAGATGTGGTCTTGGTGACCTGATGAGCGGGGGATGATGGGGTGTTGCGGTTGAAAGTTGGGCCCAAGAAGTTGCGGAAATGGTGATGGGTAAGAAAAAACCCCTTAGCAGCCATCCCGGTGATCTGGGACGACCGAAAGGGGCCGTGTTGAGAACGACTCTATACGGAAAGGCATGAGTTATCAATGCGGTACAAGCATGCCTGGCCGCCATTTATTGGTAAGACACATTGATTAACAGTATTGCTGAAGGAAGGTGTTTGGTGACCGATGGAGGCAGAGACAGGAAGAAGATCCGCTTCCACGCCATGCGCGAGCACGCGGGGCTGGTGTTTCAGTCGGCGTGAGGGTAACGC
>CALIXC010000261.1 GCA_938046755.1 uncultured Lautropia sp.
CGATCACAGCCCCGCACAACCGAGTAGGAATAGTGGTAGTAGCCGCCCCCGTTGGCACAGGAGCCCATGGAGATGACCCAGCGCGGCTCGGGCATCTGGTCATAGACCTTGCGCAGGGCCGGCGCCATCTTGTTGCACAGCGTGCCGGCCACGATCATCACGTCCGAATGTCGGGGACTGGGCCGGAAGATGACGCCGAAGCGGTCCAGGTCGTAACGCGACACGCCCGCATGAATCATCTCGACAGCACAACAAGCCAGGCCGAAGGTCATGGCCCATAGCGAGCCCGTACGGGTCCAGTTGATCAGCTTGTCGATATTGGTGGTGACGAAGCCTTCGTTCAGTACGCCTTCGATGCTCATGGGCCTACTCAGGGGAAAATGGACGGTTGACCAGACGGATGCTCTGCAGGAATGGTCAGCGAAACAGCAGCCATGTCAGGATGGGCCACGACAGGCCCGAACACGGCAGGAAAGACAGCGGCACGCAGCAGCCGGTCACTCCCAGTCAAGCGCACCCTTGCCCCATTCGTAAATGAAGCCGATGACGAGAATGCCGAGAAAGACCATCATCGACATGAAGCCGATGAAACCGATGGTGCCCAGAGAGACCGCCCACGGGAACAGGAAGGCAATCTCCAGGTCAAAGAGAATGAAGAGAATGGCGACCAGGTAGTAACGGATGTCAACCTGCATCCGGGCGTCACCAAATGCCTCGAAACCGCATTCGTAGGCAGAGAGTTTTTCAGGATCGGGACGGGAGGGACCGAGCAGCTTACCGATCACCATGGGGCCGATACCGACGAGGGAGCCAACGAAAAGGAAAAGAAGGACCGGTAGATAGTTATTCAAATCCATGACATATCCTCTCGGACCGATAATGTTGGCAAGCCCTAAAATCAACCGGCAGGCGTTCTTCAGAACATCTCCCGGACCATAGAGTGATTCTGGTGCCGACGGCGAGAGTCGAACTCGCACAGCTTTCGCCACTACCCCCTCAAGATAGCGTGTCTACCAATTTCACCACGTCGGCAATCGAGTCATTCTACTTAGATTCCACAGGGTGTCCAAAGGACGCCGCAGAATCCGGCTGCATCCATGTCTCCTTGTTGGACCGGGGCTATGTTACCTCAATCCGGCCGGCATGGGTGCTGCGACATCCAGCATGATGCCTGAGCGAACCCCTGCCTGCCTTGACCCAAATCAGTTGCAGCCTGATTTGATTGATTCTACATGAACGATCAATCCGATCGTTTGAACGCTTATTGTTGCTTGCCAGCCGGTGCCTGAGCACCCTTTGCCGGCTTTTCTGCAACACCGGCCGGACCTTCCGGCACAGCGTTGCCCTGTTGCGCAGGTGCTGCAGCGGGCTGTTCACCCGGCAGCGTGGGCACCGACGATGAAGCCGGCGCCGGCACGTCGACACCTTCCATCACGCTGCTGCCACCGCTGGTGGAGCGAGCGTGCTGCCCCCCCGGATGAGCCAGGAAGGCCAGCGCCAGCGTGCTGGCGAAGAAGACCGTGGCGCAGATGCCCGTCATGCGCGACAGGAAGTTGGCCGAGCCGCTGGCCCCGAACAGGCTGCCCGAGGAGCCGGACCCAAAGGCCGCCCCCATGTCGGCGCCCTTGCCGTGTTGCAGCAATACCAGCAGCACGACACCCAGCGCCGAGACAATCAGCAGGACCAGCGCGATCGTATGAAAGAGATTACCCATTGAGTGGCTCAAGCTCCGAGGCTGTCGACGGCCGCCTTGGCGATGCCGACGAATTCATTGGCAACCAGCGACGCGCCACCCACCAGACCGCCATCGACATCCGGCTGCGAGAAGAGCTCGGGTGCGTTGGCCGCCTTGACGGAGCCGCCGTAGAGGATGCGGACGGAAGGCGCTGCCGCATAGCCGCTGGAGGCGAGGCGGTCACGCAGGAAGGCGTGCACGGCCTGGGCCTGCTCGGGCGTGGCGGTGAGGCCCGTGCCGATGGCCCAGACAGGCTCGTAGGCCAGCACGAAGGCCGAGGCCGGGTGACGCTCAATCACCGGCAGGACGGCGTCGAGCTGCCGTGCCAGCACCACTTCGGTGTCACCGGTCTTGCGCTCTTCAAGCGTCTCGCCAATGCAGATGACGGGAATGAGGCCGGCGTCCAGCGCAACCTGCGTCTTGGCAGCGACGATCTCGTCGGTCTCGCCATAGAGCGAGCGACGCTCGGAGTGGCCAACCAGCACCCAGCGCACTTTCAGATCCACCAGCATGCCCGAGGAGACCTCACCAGTGTAGGCGCCGTCCTGCTGGGCCGAGAGATTCTGGGCGCCGAAGGTGATGTTGCTGCCGGCCAGCAGCGAGGCTGTCTGCGACAGGTAGAGGAACGGGGGGCAGACGGCGACGTCGATGGTATCGAAGCCGGCCACGGCGGGCTTGAGCGCCGACAGCAGGGCCTCGTTATTGGCCTGCCTGCCATTCATTTTCCAGTTGCCCATCACCAGGGGGCGACGTTTGCCTTGAGTATTCGTGGAGTCTGGCATGGATATACCGTATCAAAAGAGGATGACAGCCGTGCCGCACGCCGTCTGCGCACAAGCAGGCAGGGACCCGGACGGGCCGGGCATCAATTCGATTCTATCGCCCCGCAAAAAGCAGGGTCAAACAAGACCCCGCCTTCTTCTTCGCCTTGCAACGGGCATTGAAGGACCGAAAGGCGCGTCACGCAGTCGTCTGGTACACGGGGCTGCAGCGCATCCCGCCGCTTGCGGCTCCTCCGGATGCAGGCTGCCCGTGCCTCGGGCAGCCCCGTCAGACGTGCGCCGGGGTCAGCTCCCGCCCTGCCCGCCCGTCAGGCCGGCGGCCTTGCGCCGACGGCGCTTCAGATAGCGCAGCACCTGGGTGACGTGGCCCGAGATCCCGTAGCCCATGAAGATCAGGAACAGGATGCTGGGCGGATCGGAAGACACCAGCACCAGCGCCAGCATGAGCAGGATGAGGACGACGAAGGGCACGCTGCGCCGCAGGTTGAAATCCTTGAAGGAGTAGAACGGCGAGTTGGAGACCATCGTCAGGCCGGCATAGACGGTGATGATCCAGGCCAGTCCGCCCAGTTCGCCGCCGGTGGCCGTAATCAGCCGCGAGTCATGCCAGTCGGTGGCCAGCCAGACCAGGCCCGCCACCAGCGCGGCCGCTGCAGGACTGGGAAGCCCCTGGAAGTAGCGCTTGTCGACGACCTGGATGTTGGTGTTGAAGCGCGCCAGCCGCAGGGCTGCACCCGCGACATAGATGAAGGCGGCCAACCATCCCCATTTGCCCATGCCGGTGAGCGCCCAGGAATAGATGACCAGCGCCGGCGCCGCCCCGAACGAGATCATGTCAGCCAGCGAGTCGTACTGCTCGCCGAAGGTGCTCTGGCTGTTGGTGAGGCGAGCCACGCGACCGTCGAGGCTGTCGAGGAACATGGCCAGGAAGATGGCAATGGCAGCCCACTGGAATTCACCGTTCATGGCCATGACGATGGCATAGAAACCAGCGAACAGATTGCCGGTGGTGAAGGCGTTGGGCAGCAGGTAAATACCTCGCCGATGGCGCACGGCCGGATGAGCGGTTTCATCCACCACGCCTGCGGGCTGAGCGTCTTCTTCGGGCGGAGGCAGCATGTCCGGCGGCTGCACAGGCATCTCGGCCGCCGTGAAGTGTCGACGCAACCGGACTCGCCGGGCATTCAAGGGGCGGATCTTGCCACGGGGAGAACGGACACTCTTCACTGCTCGTAGGGCCGCTCGCGCAGCCATTTGGTCATGATCCACTTGTCGCCGCGGATCACAGGCATGCCGGCATGCAGGCATCGATAGTCGAGCTGCCCGTCGGCGTTCTGGTATTCGAAGTACACAGCCGAGCCCTTGAGGGCCTTGGCCGAGAAACCGATGTCGGGAAATGCCGTCTCGCCCCCCTCCGGCACATCATTGAGATACATCACCACCGTGCCGATGCGTTGTCCGCCGATGCGGGTGAGCACGGCCGAGCCGGGATCTCGCGGCTCGAAGAAATCCTGGTGGGCCTTGTATTCGCCACCCGGGCCATAGTGCAGGATCTGCAGCGGCTCACCCCGGTTGACTGGAAGACTGACCAGCGCCGACAGGCGTGCCTCGATACGCCGAACCAATTCGTTCTCACCGCGATCGAAATGGCTGCCCTCACTCCTGCGGACGCTGCTTTCGTAGCTGCCACCGCTTTCACGGTCCACGACCTGCGAGGCCTTCATCTTGCCACGCGACAGGCGGATCACCTCGTCGCACTCCTCGTCGGACAGCAGCCCACGGATGACAGCGATAAAGAAGCGGTCCAGGTCCTCGGAGCCAACGGCTGTATCGGGAGGCGAAG
>CALIXC010000262.1 GCA_938046755.1 uncultured Lautropia sp.
TACTTTCCAGAAGCACCAGCCGAACCTTTGGGCAACGCTGACGCAGCATGAAGACGACCTGCTTCAATGGCGTCGTTTCACTGTAGCCCGTTGGAAGGCTGATACGTACTTCACCTTCGGGCTCAGCCTTCAGGACGCCCATGTCTCGCTCGACGGCATCATGCCAGTCGAGGCTGCTCTGCGTACTTCTGCAGGCACCGCCCTTCCTGGGTGGCAGTCAGACTCCGCGTGGTACGCGCGAGCAACTTGACCCCGTAATGCCGTTCCAGCTTGCGCACCACCTGGCTGACCGCGCTGGGCGTCATTCTAAGCTGCGCAGCAGCGGCGCTCATGCTGCCTTGGCGCAAGATGACGCCAAAAACATAGACAGGTTTGAGTGATTCCATTTTGAAACCACGCTTCAAACTTGATGAAGAATTTAGGGATTATCAATCAAAACAGCTTTTCCTACAATGCACCTGTCTGAAGCAACATCACCTGACCACAGGAGTCTCTCATGCCCCATATCGACATCAAGTGCTACCCGAAAGGCCTGAGCAAGCAGGAACTGCAGTCCTTCGCGGACGATCTCACGACGTTCGCAAGCCAGCGCCTGAACACACCGAAGGAATACATCACCATTGCCTATACCGAAGTCCCTGCCGAAGCCTGGAAAGAAAGCGTCTTCGACACGGAAATTGCACCGAACGTGGACAAGCTGTTGCGCAAGCCTCAGTACAGCATGTAGTGCAGTTCCATGAATTACCCCCAGGGATCCTCTGAAGATGCGATGGCCGCGAAGACTTGTCCAGAGGATACCCAGCCCCTTGAAGCCCGCGTGACGTACCGGCAGGGTAGTCGCCATCGATGCCGGCGAATGGAAGTATGGCTTCATCCAGGGTGGCCGCAAGGCCGATGCAACATTCCAGGACATCGAAAGGCCAGATCCCGAGTACTGGCGTGAACAGATGGTCATTCGCCCCGAACCACAGCGGACAGCGCAGTGGTTCCGTGATGCCAATGCCGTATATAACGAAACACAAGTCAGCAAGGAAACCTTTGGAGCCATTCACGCCCCCACCCTGCTGGTGGTCGGCGAAGACGACGCCAATGCCCCGCTGGATACCGTGCTTGCTGCTTATCGCATGTTGTCCGACGGCAGCCTTTCAGTCATCCGAACACTGAACATCCGGTTTTCATCCAGAACTTTCCTGCCGTCTGGGATGCCGTGGAACCGTTCCTGGATGCTGAGTGAGCCTCTCTTCGGGCATGAAGCGTGTACCTTGACGCCCTCATGCCCGGAAGGGCCATCTGCCGCCAGATACACCAGCTCCTTCCAGTCCTTTTTCCATCCGACATGCGTGGGCCCGCAGTAACGGCTCATTCGGGTGGCTGGAGCCCTTCCAACACCCTCATCAGCGTCTTCAACCCATCCTCCAGCTGCTGCCGCGTGCGCGGTGGCAGCTGATCCAGCACCGTGCCCTCGTTTTCCACGTGTGGCACCACGGCCTGCTCGATCAGCGCCTTTCCCTGCGGCGTGAGCTGCACCAGCTGACTGCGGGCATCTTCCGGATTGGGCAGGCGCCGGATCAGCCCCTTGTCTTCCAGCCGCTGCAAGCGGTTTGTCATGGTGCCGGAGGTGACCATCAGCGACTCGAACAATGCCGTGGGC
>CALIXC010000263.1 GCA_938046755.1 uncultured Lautropia sp.
GGCTGCTGCGCCCCAGGCCCAGCCGGCAGCACCGTTGCCGCAGTGCGAGGCCCTGGCACGCCAGCAGGCTGCTCAGGCAGCCGCCCAGGCCGCTGCGGATGGCCAGGCGCATGATGCGGCCAAGGCGGGTGGAGCCCTCCTGGATCCGTCGATGGGTGGCGCTGCTAACCCGGCTGCTGCGGCCCAGCATGTCATCCGCGTGCGCGCCGACCTGCTGGATCGCATGGTGGCCGAGGCCGGCGAGGTGGCCATCGCTCGGGCGCGCCTGGACAGCGAGATGGGCCTGATCCGGGGCGCCATCAACGAGTTGACCGAGAACGTCAACCGCCTGCGCCTGCAGCTGCGCGAGATCGAGATCCAGGCCGACAACCAGATCCAGGCTAAGATCGCCCACTCCAACGAGACCGAAACCGAATTCGACCCGCTGGAGTTCGACCGCTACACCCGCTTCCAGGAAGTGACGCGGATGCTGGCCGAATCGGTCAACGACGTGTCCACGGTGCAGCAGAACGCCCTGCGCGCCCTGGATGCTGCCATGCAGGACCTGGCGCGGCAGGGGCAGGTGAGCCGCAGCCTGCAGCAGAGCCTGATGCGCGTGCGGATGGTGCAGTTTTCCACCATCAATGACCGCCTCTACCGCGTGGTGCGTCAGGCCGGCAAGGACACCGACAAGCGCGTGACCCTGGAGATCAAGGGGGGGCAGGCCGAGATCGATCGCAACGTGCTGGACCGCATGGCCGGCCCCATCGAGCACATCCTGCGCAACTCGGTGGCCCATGGCATCGAGGAACGCACCAAGCGCGCCGCCAGCGGCAAGCCGGACATCGGGGAACTGACCATCGAGGTCTCGCAGGACGGCAACGAAGTCATCATGCGCTTCCTGGACGATGGCCAGGGCCTGGACTATCCGCGCATCGAGGCACGGGCACGCGAGCGTGGCCTGATCGCCCCCGATCATCAGCCGTCCGAGCGTGAGCTGGCCCAGATGATCTTTGCACCGGGCTTTTCCACCGCCAAGCAGGTGACGGCGCTGGCCGGCCGGGGCGTGGGCATGGACGTGGTGCGTGCCGAAGTGGCGGGTCTGGGTGGCCGCATCGACGTGGACTCCACGACGGGCAAGGGCAGCTGCTTCACCGTGCACCTGCCGGTCTCTCTGGCTGTCACACAGGTGGTGCTGCTGGAAATCGAAGGCGGCAAGTTCGCGGTTCAGAGCGCTCTGGTCGAGCAGATCGTGCAGATGAAGCCCGAGGCGCTGACCGAGGCCTACCAGGCCCAGCGCGTGGAGATCGCCGGCGAGCGTGTTCCCTTCTACTTCCTGGGCAGCCTGCTGGAGATTCCTGGTGTGAAGCCGGTTGCCCAGCGTGTGGCCCCGGTGGTGGTGCTGCGTGCCGGTGCCACGCGGATCGCTCTGCACGTCGACACCGTGGTGCCCAACCAGGAGGTGGTCATCAAGCACATTGGCCCGCAGTTGGCCCGTCTGGCCGGTGTGTCCGGCGCCACGGTGCTGGGCAACGGTGACATTGTGCTGATCCTGAACCCGGTGCAACTGGCCATGGCCCGCGTGGCCGGCCAGCTGGGCAAGGGCAAGGCCGCCACCTTCAGCGCCAGCGAACTGCAGACGGCTGCCACCGTGATGGTGGTGGACGATTCGGTGACGGTGCGCAAGGTGACGCAACGCCTGCTGGTGCGCGAAGGCTACAACGTGGTGCTGGCCAAGGATGGCGTGGATGCCCTGCGGCAGATGCAGGAAGTGATTCCCGACGTGATGCTGGTGGACATCGAGATGCCGCGCATGGACGGATTCGACCTGACGAAGAACGTGCGCGAGCACGCCGACTTCGCCAACGTACCGATCATCATGATCACCTCGCGGACGGCCGACAAGCACCGCAACCACGCGCTGTCGCTGGGTGTGGACGTGTTCCTGGGCAAGCCGTTCTCCGAGGACGACCTGCTGCGCCACGTGCGAAGCTTTGCCAGCCAGCGTGCACCCCGGGCGATGACGAACTGAACATCGTGGTGAAGGGCTGCCAGCCTGAGCTGGCAACGCCAAGGGGGCAGTCCTCCGATGAGGAGGCTGCCCCTTCTTGTTTTTATGGCTTTGTCTGGACGAAACCGGAACGGTTTCCCCCATCAGGCCTTCATTGCTTGAGAATGAACGTGATGACTTCCTTCAGGTCGTCGTCGCTGATGGCGGCCTTGCTGTTGGGGGGCATGGGGATCTTGCCGAAGCTGCCCTTGCCGCCTTTACGCACCTTGTCGAAGAGCTGCTGGTTGACGTCCTGGCCCTTGTACTTCGCGGCCACGTCCTTGAAGGCTGGACCGACTAGCTTCTTGTCCACCGAGTGGCAGGTGGTGCAGGAGGCCTTGTTCAAGGCCGTCTGCGGGTCTGCTGCCAGCGAGGGGGTAGCGAGGGATCCGACCAGCATGGCAGCCAGGATACCGGGGATGAGAGTGCTTTTGTTCATGTCGATTTCTCCGGGTAGTGAACTCGGGGTGAACTGGTGGTGAACCGTTCCGAAGAATCAATTGTTTGCATGGACGCAGGAAAATCCTTGACCGCCCTCAAGACAGGTGCATTTGTCGGGTTTGTATTTTCAAAAGGACTTGCCCGGCATGAAAGGAATATTGCATGAGCTGAGATTTATCAACTTATCGGGCTGATAGAGGTCAATATATGCGCTTGAAGGATATTTATTTTTATTCTCAGTCCCTTTGTTTTGCTGATCTGTTTGGTGCGCTCGGTCGTTTTGTCATTCTGGGAAGTTGGCCATGCGACGGTGTTTGTCAGAAATAACCGAGATACGGATAGTAATGATTCTAACTACGTATGATCCAGTCTGATGGGGCGGAGTGGCTATCTGGGGCGGAGTGGCTATCTCAACGATATATCGCTGAAATTGCGTCAGGCACGTTCGGCCAACATCCTGACACCTTGTGCAAAGACCTTCAGGCTACGCGACGTTGCCCGGTCTGCATCCAGCAGCCTTCCCAGCCTCTGGGCTCCTTCGTTCTTCTGGAAGTCCTTGATGTTCCGCTCAAGCTCGTGCGAGGGTTTTTGGCACTCGTCAGGGTCGGGAACCGTTTGGCAAGGGTCCGGATCTTCTTCTTGGCCTCTGGATAGGCTGCGATCAATGCGTCGGGGTCGGCCAAGTACCAGGACTCCAGCTCCTGACAGACGAGGCGTATCAGGGTCTTGCGGCCACTCGTGGCGCACATGGTCTGTAGCCGTGCCTTCAGGGCAAGGCAATCGGCATTGTCATTGTCCCGGACAATGATGAAGCGGGCACCAGGTTCCTGCCATGCTTTCAGCTTGACCGGAATGCTCTTGTCGAGATCACTCTTGCCTTGGTGCGGGAGCAGAAGAAAATGCTGCCCCTGTATCCATCCGGGGACCAGACGAGGGAGGTATTCTGCCAGCATGGCCTTCATGGAAGGCTCTTTTCAGCAGGAAGATGACACGGCCGCTCGCGTGTTCAGTCCTTCAAAGACCCCTTGCTTCCACAGATAGCCGGGCAGGTCGCCGGCGTCAACCAGTGCCTGCAGGTTGGCTGAATCACTGGCATGGGTGATGGTGGTGAAGCCGTTTTCTTTCTTCAGACAGTAGATCTCTTCCAGCTTTAGCGCGTTCAGGAAATCTGGGGAGTGCGTGGAAACGAAGACCTGGCCACCACGACGGGCATAGCTTCTGAATTCCTCGGCCAGTTCCGGCAGCAGATCGGGATAGAGCTGGTTCTCGGGTTCCTCGACGGCCAGTAGCGGAAACGGCCTGGGATCCTGCAACAGGACCAGGTAGGCGAACATCTTGATGGTGCCGTCGGAGACGAAACGGGCGATGAAGGGATCGTGGAATTTCCCGTCCTGAAAGCGCAGGACCAGGCGGCCGTCTTCCGTGGATTTCGCTTCGATATGGCTGATGCCGGGGACACGGCGCTTCATGGCCTCCAGGACGGCCTGGAAACGTTCCGGATGATATTGATGCAGGTACTGGGCCACCTGGGCCAGGTTGTCACCCCGAGTGGACAGGTGCTCGGCAAAGCCTTCTTCCGTAGTGGGGCGTGCGTCGGCAATGTGGAAATCAGAGATCTGCCAGTTCTCGATCAGGCTGCGGAACTCGGCCACGACCCGGAACTCCTTGAACTGGCCTAGCCCCTTGATGGCCAACACATCTGGCTCGTCCAGTGCGAATACGGCACGCTGTTCATCTGTGCCTGCCAGTCCATATGCGGATTCATTGGTGATGGCCGTTCCCGTACCCCGTTGGAAGTCGACGAAGTGCCACGGTCTTCCCTCCTGCCCGCGGCGGTACTTGAGGACCTCGTGCTCAATGACGACCCGCCCATCCAGCTCGTCGAAGGCCAGCTCATAGGTGGCCAGGCGCCCGCCCGACTCGCGGAA
>CALIXC010000264.1 GCA_938046755.1 uncultured Lautropia sp.
TTGGTGAGCCGGTCATGTACGGTGAAGGCGGTGGCGCCCGGCACGGTGTTCAGCTCGGTGTCAATCACGTAATCGACCTTCTTGAAGGCCTGCTCGCGCAGCAAACCCTTCAGGCGGATGGTGTAGGGCGGCTTCTCGTCGACGCTCAGCACCACCTTTGAGGCCGGGATGTTGGCGGCCAGGCCATGCAGCGTCAGCAGCGTGCCGTCGGTGTCCTTGCCCGGGTGGCCCACCCATTCATAACCGCAGCGGGTGACCAGCTCGTTGAAGCCCTCCAGCCAGCCCAGGCCATTGCGGCCCGTCAGCTCGATGAAGGACGGGTTGACCACTTCCTTCACCGGAGAATGCCAGCCCAGCCGCACGTCACCAGCCACCGCCTGCAGCACGTTCATGCCGCGGGTGGGCACAACGGTGATCTTCATGGCGCCGGTGTCGATCTCGACCAGCATGACGCCTTCCTGCCGTCCGCCATGCAGCGTCTTCGTGGTGACGGTAAAGGGCTTGGCGCTCTTCACCCCCAGCGACTTGCTGGTGATGGTCTGATTGGCAGGCGCCTTGCCGGCATCCAGCAGGACGTAATCCCGGGCAAGGGCGGGGCTGGCGGCCAGCATGGCACCCACACCCAGAGCGACGGCAGAGATCTTCATAAGAGCATGACTCCTTGATCGACACAGGAACCGGCCCATACACGCCGGACCGGACAGAAACTGTTACTTTAGTTTAATTTCCATCCGTGTGCCGCGGAAATCCGACCCTACACCTCGTCTGCCTTCTCCAGCTCGAACCACTGCACGCGGCCATGGCCGGCATCGTCCAGCCAGGTGCGGAACGCCTCGACCTGAGGTTCGGGCAGCTGCAGCTGCACGCTCACATCAGCCGCGTGCGCCACGTCCAGCAGCACGCCGTCGCGGGCCACGAGTTCGCGCCGCAGCGCCCCTTCCAGCTCGTAGCCCACCCGGCAGCCCAGCACCACCTGGCGGATGATGGGTACCCGCTCGGCCTGCTGCAGCGCCGTGGCCACCGTATCAGTGTAGGCACGCACCAGCCCCCCGGCACCCAGCTTGATGCCACCGAAATAGCGCACCACGGTAGCCAGCACGCCCTCCAGCTGCTGATGGCGCAGCACGTCCAGCATGGGCCGACCAGCGGTGCCGCTGGGCTCGCCGTCATCGACCGCCGCCGACTGCCCACCCGCCAGCAGGGCCCAGCAGACGTGGACGGCCCCGGGATGCAGCGCCTTCAGGCGCGCCACCTCAGCATAGGCCTCGGCCCGCCCGCTCACTGGCATCACCCGCCCCAGGAAACGGCTCTTCTTGATCAGCAGTTCCGATTCCACCGGTCCGGCCAGCGTTGCCCAATCCATCGTCCGATCCCCCGGGACTCAGCCCGACAAAATTACGTATTCACACAAATAGCAACCAACGCGCTCTTTTTGCAAAAAAACATCCATGCTTTGCCGTCATCGATCGGCCAGGACACGCTACGATTGCCGGATTCGTCATCCTACACTGGACATACTCATGCGCCTTCTGACTCCGCTTGCCCTTGCCTTGTCGATGGCCGGCCTGCTGGCCGGCTGTGCCAGCACCGGCATCGACTCCGACGACCCCCACGCACCTGTGCACGAGGGCCGCGAGCCCGCCCAGATGCCCGGCACGGCGAGCAATTCGGAGATGGACGCCGCGCCCGGCAAGTCGGAAACCGTGCGCGGTGACGGCAAGCCCGACTGGGCCGCCGTCTACGAAACCCCGGCCGGCACCCGCTACCGCGAACAGCAGCTCATCTATGTGGACCGCCACAGCCTGCGTGAGCACAAGCTGGACAAGCTCACCTACTTCACCGCCACCACCCGCGAAGTGCGGCCGGCCTTCAGTGGCGCCCGCATCCAGGAGCTGGCTGTACTCTGCGAAGGTGCCCCCATCGCGCCCGCCACCTCGCTGCGCGGCGAGGGCAGCGAGAACAGCGACGGCAGCTACCGCATCAAGCGCGCCAAGGAGCCCATCAACTCGCTGTCGCAGTTCTCCACCCAGCGCATCCCCATCGACGCCAAGGTGCCCAGCACCTTCGTGGTGAGGGCCATCTGCATGCTGGGCACCGACCCGCACCGCTGATCCGGCCCGTACAGCCGGTGGCCCGGGCCCACGGGACCCGGGTTTTTCTCTGATGTCCTGCCGGTGCGCGCACCGGGTAAGCGTGACACAGTGCACATCTGCGACGCCGGTGCGCCGCACCGGCGCAGCAAAGACCCTGCCGTCCCCTATACTATCGACGGAATCGGAACCGAGTGCCGCCACCCAGGCCCGGTGCCAGACCCCGCACTCACGGAGACATCATGCAAAACTCGGTTGCGGAAGCACCGCTGAACAACCCGTCCCTGTTCCCGCAGGGCACACACAAGTCACTGCTCACCGTGGTCGTGGCCGCCCTCATCTCATGGGGTGTCTACACGGTGCTGCCCTACGACATCCACGCCAACAAGGGCTTGGCCATCCTGCTGTTCGTGGCCATCCTGTGGTTTACTGAAGCGCTGCACATCACCGTCACCGCCCTCATCGTGCCACTGCTGGCTGCCGTCAGCGGCGTGCCCGGCATGGGCACCAAACAGGCACTGGCTGGCTTTGCCGACCCGATCATCTACATCTTCTTCGGCGGCTTCGCGCTGGCCACCGCGCTGCACGTACAGAAACTCGACCGCAAGATTGCCCTGTGGCTGATCTCGCTGTCGCGCGGCAGCATGCTGGTGTCGGTGCTTCTTCTGTTCGCGGTCACTGCCTTCCTGTCGATGTGGATCAGCAACACCGCCACCACGGCGATGATGCTGCCGCTGGCCATGGGCATGATGTCGCACCTCGACCGCGAGAAGGACCGTCGCACCTTCGTCTTCGTGCTGCTGGGCATCGCTTACTCATCCAGCGTGGGCGGCCTGGGCGCGCTGGTGGGCTCACCCCCCAACGCCATCGCCGCCAAGGCACTGGGCCTGGACTTCCGCGGCTGGATGAACTATGGCCTGCCCATGATGCTGGCCCTGATGCCGCTGGTGCTCTTCTCGATGTACGTGGTGCTGCGTCCCGACTTCAGCCGCAAGGTGGATATCGGCAACAGCGAGCCCATTCCCTGGAACCTGCCGCGTCTGCTCACGCTGCTGGTGTTCATTGTCACCGCCATTGCTTGGATCCTGGGCGCCCAGATCAAGGCCACCTTCGGCATCGACAGCCCCGACACCGTGGTGGCACTGGCCGCTGCCGTCACCGTGGTGGTGCTGGGCCTGGTCACCTGGCGTGATGTGGCCGCCAACACCGACTGGGGCGTGCTGTTGCTGTTCGGTGGTGGCATCGCGCTCAGCAGCCTGCTCGACAAGTCCGGCGCCTCGCTGGCACTGGGTCAGGCGCTGGCCTCGCAGTTTGTCACCACGCACCCGTTCATCGTCATCCTGGCGGTGGCCGCGTTCATCATCATGCTGACCGAGTTCACCAGCAACACGGCCTCCGCCGCCCTGCTGGTGCCCGTGTTCGCCAGCATCGCCACCCAGCTCAACCTGCCCAAGGAAGCGCTGGTGATGGTGATCGGCATCGGTGCCTCCTGCGCCTTCATGCTGCCGGTGGCCACGCCGCCCAACGCCATCGTGTTCGGCACGGGTCTCATTAAGCAGCGCGAGATGATGCAGGTGGGCATGCTGCTCAACGTGCTGTGCATCATCCTGGTCACGCTGTGGGCCTACTTCTTCCTGGTCTGAGGTCCTAAAGGGCGCTCCGGCCATCAGGCCGGAGCTCGAACCAGCAGCAGCCGTACACGCTGCCGACCACGGCAAAAACTGGCCATGAAGTCAGAAGGGCTGTTGCAACCGAGATTGCAACCGCCCTTTTTTCATTGGAGGAAGCGGCTCGGGAGCAACCCCTCACCGTATCTGTCTGAACCGCTCAGATGTCCGTCGTCTGGTGGAGCAAACCCTGCTGGGCACGTCACGCCGGCCCTTGTCTGAACCACTCAGTGATGACGCGGCAGCGGCACCACGTCCACGACATCATCGTCGTTGTCTTCGTCATCGGCATCTTCATCATCATCGATACCGGCCAGCGCTGCCTCGGCCTCGTCCAGTGCCGTAAAGCTCACCGTACCCTCATCCGGGCGCGACTCAGCCAGCGCCTCCACCCGCGCCACGAACTCCTGCTGGTCGATGTCCCCATCGATGTACAGCTCGCGCAGCGACCGGTATTCCGGGTCAGCCAGCAGATCCACGCCCTGACGTTCCATCTCGGCCTCGGCCTCCAGAAAGGCCTCCAGCTCCTTCAGATAGCGGGCATCCATGCCACCGGCAGACCGTGCTGTCCGGCTGGTTCCCTTTGCGGCGCCTGTCTTCACCCCGCTTGGCCGATCGGCTTCATGGGCCTCGTCACCAGCCGACGCTGCGTCGTTCATGTCGCTCATCTTCCTCATTCCCTGGGGAGTTCACCATCCAGCAGCACATAGCTCACATCATGGAAAACGCCCACGCGCCCCCATTCCTCGATCTCCTGGCGCAGCGACTGGTCGGTGAGCGGATGCTGCTCGGCCCAGGCAGCCGGCAACGCAATCACCCAGCCAGCCTCGGGCCCGCCAGGCAGCGCACGGATGGTGATGGGCGTCTGCCGACCATCGCGCCGGCGCTGCAGGATAACGGCCAGCCTCAGACACAGGATCTGCTGCCATTGCGCCATGGTGGGCTCCAGCGCGCGCACCTTCTTGAGCCCACCGCTCTGGGCCAGCACGAACATCGACAGCTCCTGCTGCTCCATAGCCGAGAAACCCGGCAGGTCTGCGTTGGCCACGATGTAGGCCCCATGCCGATGCGCATTGTCGTGAGCAATGAAGGAACCGATCTCGCGGATGCGGGCCGCCCAGACCAGACTCTCAGGTTTGCACCCCGACAGATTGCCCTGTCCGGAGCCCGGCGCAGCGGCCCCCTGCCCCGGAAATGCCGGATCCGACCCGGCCTGCCCCGTGTTCTGGGCTGCCCCGTCCTGCCGCGAACCCTTCAGCTCGCGCAGCAGCCGACAGGCCACTTCAGCCACCTGCCGGCCATGCAGATCGTCCATCCGGTAGCGCTCCACCAGGTGGCTGATGGTGATTTCGCGCTGGTCGGAGCCCGATTCGCGGCCCAACAAGTCGTAGAGGATGCCCTCGCGCAAGGCCGAGTCGCAGTACCCCATCGCCTCGATGCCGAACTCGTCGAACACCGACTGCATGGCCGCCAGGCCACCGGCGATGACCGGCTGCCGGTCGATACGCAGACCCGGCAGGTCGACCAGCGCATCCACGTGGCCAGCCGCCACGCACAGATCTTCCAGCAGCGAGAGCCCTTCGCGGGTGATGGCCGTATGGCCGAAATTGGCGTTAACCAGCGCCAGCAGCGCCTTGGCCGTGCCCGACGTGCCCACCGCGTACTGCCAGCCCAGTCGCTTGAAGCCGTGCACATACGCCGCCAGCTGCTCGCCACAGTGCAGCCGTGCCTTGCGCATGGCCGCCTTGGTGATCTTGCCGCTGCTGAAGAACTGCTGCGTGAGCGCCACGCAGCCGATCTGCAACGACTCGCGCCGCCGGGGCTGTTCGTCCACCCCGATGATGCACTCGGTGGAACCGCCGCCGATGTCCACCACCAGTCGCAGCTGATGGTCAAGCGGCAGGCTGTGGGCGGCCCCCAGGTAGATGAGGCGAGCTTCCTCGCGTCCGGCCACCACCTCGATGGGGTGCCCCAGCACTGCGCTGGCCTCCTTCAGGAAGGCGCCGATGTTGTGCGCCACCCGAAAAGTGTTGGTGGCCACCGCCCGAAAAGCTTCAAGCTCCAAGCCCTCCAGCCGCTCGGCAAAGCGCCTCAGCGCCTGCAGCGCCCGCTGGCGCGCCTCTTCGGACAGCTCGAACTGCCGGTCCAGCCCGGCGCCCAGCCGGACAGCCTCCTTGATCTGGTCGAGGATGCGCAGCTGGGGACCGGCCGAGGACTGGTCGATCTCGGCCAGCAGCAGCCGGAAACTGTTGGAACCCAGGTCAACGGCAGCCAGTGGCCGTCGCGGCAGGGAATCGCTCATCGAATCATCTCGGGATTGGGTCGATCGGCATTCTGCAACAAAACTGCCACACTGGACACCCAAGCCCGACATCATCCTGATGTTTCCCTGCCCGACGCAACAGCCGGGAACGGCGACCTCCTGACCACAGCCCATGGCCACCATCCGCCAATCCGACAGGCGGCTGGGCTAAACTGGCGGCAATCCCCGAGGATCCCGCGTGAACGACACCGCCACCCCCACCCTGCCCCCGCCGCTGGACCGCGAGCAGGGCATCATCGCCTTCAACCGCCGTGTGCTGGCACTGGCCGAATCCCCCAACGCCCCCCTGCTGGAGCGGCTGCGTTACATCACCATTGTCTCCAGCAACCTCGACGAGCTGTTCGAGATCCGCGTGGCCGAGCTGAAGGAAATCGCCAGCAGCAACACCCCGCTGGCGGCCACGGCACGCACCAGCATCGCCACCCTGGCCGTCAGCGCCCGCGAGCTGGTCGAGCGCCAGTACCAGGTACTGCGCGGCGACATCCTGCCCGCCCTGGAAGCCGAAGGCGTGAAGATCTTCTTCCCCGCCCAATGGGACGATGCCCTGCGCAACTGGGCCTATCAGGTCTTCATGAGCGAGGTCGAGCCACTGCTCACCCCCATCGCCCTGGACCCGGCCCATCCGTTCCCGCGCATCTCCAGCAAGACGCTCAACTTCGCCGTCGAGCTGGACGGGCGCGACGCCTTCGGCCGCCGCCCGGGCCTGGCCATCGTGCAGGCGCCGCGCGTGCTGCCCATCGCCTTCAAGGTGCCCCCCGAGGTGGCGGGCGTGCCGCACGGCATCGTGCTGCTGTCGTCCATCATCAAGGGCTTCATGAACGAGCTGTTCCCGGGGCTGACCGTCAAGAGCCAGTGCTCGTTCCGCCTCACCCGCAACAGCGACCTGTTCGTGGACGAGGAGGAAATGACCAACCTGCGCAGTGCGCTCAGCGACGAGCTGGGTCAACGCCCCTGGGGTCATGGCGTGCGGCTGGAAATGACCGCCGACACCAGCCCTGAAGTGGCTGAGCGCTTGCGCAAGGAATTCGACCTGAACGAAGAGGACTGCTACCGGGTCCACGGCTCGGTCAACCTGGGGCGCTATGCCAAGATCATCGAGCTGGTCGAGCGCCCCGACCTGCTGTTCCCACCGTTCACGCCCAGCCAGCCGGTCGCCCTGCAGAAGGACGACCTGTTCAGCGTGATTGCCGCCAGCGACGTGCTGCTGCACCACCCCTACGAGTCCTTCAACCCGGTGAAGGACTTCCTGCGTAGCGCCGCGCGCGATCCGCAGGTCGTGTCCATCAAGCAGACCATCTACCGCACCGGCGCCGACTCGGTGCTGATGGAATCGCTGATGGAAGCGGCCAGCGCCGGCAAGGAAGTCACCGTCGTGCTGGAGCTGATGGCCCGCTTCGATGAAGAGACCAACATCAACTGGGCCGCCAAGCTGGAAGAAGTGGGCGTGCACGTGGTCTATGGCGTGGTGGGCCACAAGACCCACGCCAAACTGGCCCTGGTGCTGCGACGCGAGGCCGAAGGACTGCGTCGCTATGCCCACCTGGGCACCGGCAACTACCACCCGCGCACGGCGCGCCTGTACGAAGACTTCGGGCTCTTCACCGCCGACGAGGAAATCTGCGCCGACGTGCACGAGGTCTTCCGCCGCCTGACCGGCCTGGGTACCGCCGGCGGCCTGAAGGCACTGCTGCAGGCCCCCTTCCGGCTGCACGGCACCCTGCTGCAGGCCATCCAGCGCGAGACCGAAGCCGCCCAGGCCGGCCGCAAGGCACGCATCATCGCCAAGATGAATGCGCTGCTGGAAGAGCGCATCATCGAGGCGCTGTATGAAGCCAGCTGCGCCGGTGTGCAGATCGACCTAATCGTGCGCGGCGTCTGCGCGCTGCGCCCCGGCATCCCCGGTCTCTCCGAGAACATCCGTGTCACCTCGGTGGTGGGACGCTTCCTGGAGCACAGCCGCATCTACTACTTCTGGGCAGACGGCAAGGAGAAGCTCTGGCTGGCCTCGGCCGACTGGATGGAACGCAACTTCTTCCGACGCGTCGAAGTGGCCTTCCCGCTGAAGGACGCCACCCTCAAGCGCCGCGTCATCGAGGAAGGACTGCTGAACTACCTGCAGCCCGACACGGCCGCGTGGAAGATGGACAGCAACGGCGACTACCACGTGGGGGGCGAGCTGCTCTCGCCTGAACACGACGCCCAGCAGCGGCTGCTGCGAAAGCTCACCGCCCAGGGAAGCTGAAGGTCTCCATCCGGGAAGGCCACCATCCCCAAGAGCGCAGCACACCCCGACCGGCATCTCTCCCCCGGCAGCCGGCGGCAGCGGGCGCCCTGATCCGGGTCTTCCCCAGTAAAGGGGCCGTCCCGGATATTGGATAGCATAGAAGGCTGCCCTCTATCGTTCGCTGAACGGACGAACATCCCAGGAGACACCATGAAGCTCAAGGACCCGAGCCTGCTGCAGACCCGCTGCCTGATCGATGGTCAGTGGCTGGATGCCGACAGCGGCAAGACCATCGCCGTCACCAACCCGGCCACCGGCGAGACCATCGCCCACGTGCCCGACATGGGCGCCGCCGAGACCCGCCGTGCCATCGACGCCGCCGAGGCCGCCCGTGCCGCCTGGCAGAAGAAGACCGCCAAGCAGCGTGCCGCCATCCTGCGCCGCTGGTTCGAGCTGCTCACCGAGCACACCGACGACCTGGCCGTCATCCTCAGTACCGAACAGGGCAAGCCGCTGGCCGAGGCCCGCGGCGAGATCGCCTACGGCGCCAGCTATTTCGAGTGGTATGCCGAAGAGGCCAAGCGCATCTACGGCGACATCATTCCCTCCAACAACAACAGCCAGCGTGTGCTGGTGATGAAACAGCCCATCGGCGTGTGTGCCGCCATCACGCCCTGGAACTTCCCGAACGCGATGATCACCCGCAAGGCCGCGCCCGCCCTGGCCGCCGGCTGCACCTTCGTCATCCGTCCGGCCTCACAGACCCCGCTATCGGCACTGGCCATTGGTGAGCTGGCCCAGCGCGCCGGCGTTCCGCCCGGCGTCTTCAACGTGCTCACCGGCAGCTCGCGCGCCATCGGCGGCGAACTCACCGGCAACGACACGGTGAAGAAATTCTCCTTCACCGGCTCCACCGAAGTGGGTCGCCTGCTGCTGGCCCAGTGCGCCGGCACCGTCAAGAAGGTGTCCATGGAACTGGGCGGCAATGCCCCCTTCATCGTCTTCGACGACGCCGACCTGGATGCGGCCGTCACCGGCGCCCTCATCTCCAAGTTCCGCAACGCCGGCCAGACCTGCGTCTGCGCCAACCGGCTGTACGTGCAGGCCGGCATCCATGACCGCTTCGTCGAGAAGTTCACGGCCGCCCTGGCCGAACTGAAGGTGGGCAACGGCCTGGACGCTGGCGTCACCTTCGGGCCACTGATCGACGAGAGCGCCATCGCCAAGGTGCAGGAACATATCGCCGACGCCGTGGAAAAAGGCGGCAAGGTGGTGGCCGGCGGAAAGCCCCACGCCCTAGGCGGCCTGTTCTTCGAACCCACCATCGTCAGCCACGTCACGCAGCAGGCCCGTGTGGCCCGCGAAGAGACCTTCGGTCCGCTGGCCCCCATCTTCCGCTTCGAGACCGAGGAGGAAGTGGTGCGCTGGGCCAATGACACCGAATTCGGTCTGGCCGCCTACTTCTACACCCGCGACCTGGGCCGCAGCATCCGCGTGGCTGAAGCCCTGGACTACGGCATGGTGGCCGTCAACTCCGGCATCCTGTCCAACGAGGCCGCGCCATTCGGCGGCGTCAAGCAGTCCGGCCTGGGCCGTGAGGGTTCCAAATACGGCATCGAGGACTATGTGGAAGTGAAATACGTGCTGCTGGGCGGCATCGACGGCTGACGCCCTGCCCGCTTCCGGACACCGCTGCCAGAATGGCGCTCTCCGGCCCCGGGTTATCGGGCAGCGCGTCAAAAAATGTGTAGTAGAGTCAAATCCACCTGCCGGGCCGGACATTTCCACAAGAAAGCACCGCATCGCAGCAGGAAAGGCCCCGGGCCCTATCGAGCCCTGCCCAGGCCCTTTCACGGCTCGCCGCGCCCGGCCATCGTGGAGAAAATCATGGCCCTACCCCAGCATGCCCAGAAAAAGCACACCGGCATCAAGCTCGCGCTCTACATCAATTACTTCGTCTTCGCCATCCTGCTCAACAGTGTCGGCATCGTCATCAAGCAGTCGCTCGACAATTATGGCGTGACCGAGACACAGGCCAGTATCCTGGAAGCCTTCAAGGATCTGCCCATCGCCATCGTCTCCTTCCTGGTGGCATCGTTCCTGCCCAAGTTCGGCTACAAGAACAGCATGCTGCTGGGCCTGGCCATGGTGTTCTGTGCCTGCCTGGCCATGTACTTCGGCAACAGCTTCGACAGTGCCAAGCTCCTGTTCGCCACCATCGGCGTGTCCTTCGCATTCATCAAGGTCTCGGTGTACTCGATGATCGGGCTCTTCACCCATTCCAAGGAAGAGCACAACAGCTTCATGAGTTCCATCGAAGGCTTCTTCATGGTGGGCATCGCGTCAGCCTATTTCCTGTTCCCGGCCTTCTTCGACACCCAGAATCATGACGCATGGCTGCGCGTCTACCTGCTGCTGGCAGGCCTCATCGCCCTGGCCTTCCTGCTGCTGCTCTTCTCGCGTGTGGACGTGCCCATCCCGAAGAACGAGGGCAGCCTGAAGGACGACTTCACCGGCATGATCCGGCTGATCGCGCTGCCACTTGTGCTGTTCTTCGTGCTCAGCGCCTTCCTGTTCGTGATGGTGGAACAGGGCATCATGACGTGGCTGCCCACCTTCAACCAGAATGTGCTGTCGCTCAATCCCACCCTCAGCGTGCAAATGGCCAGCATCCTGGCGCTGTCGCTGGCGCTGGGGCGCTTCGTCGCCGGCCAGATCGTCAAGCACATCTCGTGGGTGAAGCTGCTCACCCTATGCCTGCTGGCGGCCATGGCCATCGTCGCCTTCGTGCTGCCGCAGGCGCTCACCTACCACTCCGATCCCATCCACAGCGTCATCGACATCCCCCTCATAGGCTATGTCTTCCCCCTGATCGGACTGTTCATCTCGCCGGTGTATCCGCTCATCTCCTCGGCCACGCTGTCGGCGCTCCCGCAGCGCATGCACAGCGCCATGACCGGCATGATCGTCATCTTCTCAGCCCTGGGCGGCACACTGGGCTCGCGGATCATCGGCATGCTGTTCGAGCACGTGGGTGGTGCGCAGGCGTTCTACTTCATGATCGTCCCGATCACACTGCTGATCATCACCCTGTGGCTGCTCGATCGCAGCATCAACCGCTACGAGGCCGCCCATCCCGTGGAGCAACAGGCCGGCTGACCCCAGCAGGCGCAGACGCCTCGTTCCAGCCCGGCCGTGAACCGCGCCGGGCTTGCATCCCACAGAAACACATACATAAACACGAGAGGGACACCATGAAACTGCACATCGACCGCGATGTCACCCTGCAGGCACTGCTGGCCCAGGAAGACACCGACGGCAGCAAGACCATCACCATCGAGGACAAGGGACCGAAGCACTTCGTCGTGCACGGAACCGACGGCAGCACGCTGGACGTGAAGGGCACCTACCACCTGGCCAACCTGCTGCAGGAACTGTGGCTATCCACCGACGGCACGATCGACAGCGACCGGGTGACGATGAAGCCGTTGGCGCGCATCGACCACCTGATGCGCCACCATTATTGGCAGGTGCTCACACGTCGCATCGACGAGGAGGGCCTGCTGAAGACCCTGGCTGACGAGAAGCGCGAGAGCAACCGGAAATACCTGTACGTGCCGGAGGCTGATCCCGACGCCCTGGCCTATTACCGCCGGATCACCGCCGGGCACGACGACATCGACGTGGTGCCGCTACCCGCCATGCGCAGTGCGCAATACCTGGAGAGCATCGAGGACCGGCCCGGCCTGCTGGCACTGAAGGTGGATGCCGCCACCGAGCAGCCTGCGCCCTACGTGGTACCGGGCGGCCGCTTCAACGAAATGTACGGCTGGGACAGCTACTTCATCGCGCTGGGACTGATGGCGCACGACCAGTACGAACTGGCCAGGGGCATGCTGGAGAACATGGCCTACCAGATCAAGTACTACGGCCGCATGCTCAATGCCAACCGCAGCTACTACCTGAGCCGCTCGCAGCCGCCCTTTTACACCCCCTACCTGCGCGCCTTCCTGGACACCTGGGGCGACCGCATGCCCGAAGCGTGGATCCGCGAGCACCTGGGCATTGCCATCGACGAATACGAGCACGTCTGGATGAATCCGGCCACGCACCTCACCGGTACAGGCCTGTCGCGCTATTACGGCGAAGGCAAGGGCCGGCCGAAGGAGACCGAGCCGGGCCACTTCGATTTCGAGCTGAAGAAGTATGCCGACCGCCACGGGCTGGACGTGCGCGAATTCGAGCGCCGCTATGACAGCGGCGAGATCGTCGAGCCGGCACTGGATCAGTATTTCGTGCATGACCGCAGCATGCGCGAGAGCGGACTGGATACCACCACCCGCTTCGACAATTGCTGCGCCAGCCTGGCCTGCGTGGACCTCAACAGCATCCTGTACCGGGTGGAGGTCGACCTGGCCTCCATGATCGACATGTACTTCGCCGGCGAATTTTCCTGGCGAGGTCGCCAGTATTCCACCGCCTACTGGCGCAACCAGGCCGAGCACCGCCGACAGCTGATGAAGAAATACCTGTGGAACGATGCCGACGGCACCTGGTATGACTACAACATCGACACCGGCCGCCAGCAGCCCTTCGTGTCGGCCAGCAACCTGCTGCCCTTGTGGGCCGGCAGTGCCACGCCCGACGAGGCCCGTCGCGCCGTGGCCTCACAGCTGCCGAAACTGCTGCACAGCGGTGGCATCGCCTCCACTGGCCCCATCAGCAAGACGCAGCCCGGCCCCGAGCGGCAATGGGACGCCCCGTATGGCTGGGCGCCGCACCAGATCATGATCTGGGAGGGACTGAAGCGCTACGGCTTCGAGGCCGAGGCCCGGCAGGCCGCCATGGCCTGGCTGCGCATGCTGGTGCGCGCCGCCGTGGAATACAACGGGCTGATAACCGAGAAGTTCAACGTCGAAAAGGAATCCCACAAGGTGGATGCCGAATACGGCAACGTGGGCGCGCGCTTTGAATACGTGCCCGCCGGCGGCTTCGGCTGGACCAACACCTCGTTCCTGCTGGGCCTGCACTACCTGACCGACATCCAGAAAGCCGAGCTGGACGCCCTGGCCGAAGCCTGAAGCATCAGGGATATCCCCTACCCACCCCGACCATGCCGCTTCCCCGAGGCGGCAGAATGACGTCCGGGCCAGACTGCAGGAGCCCAGGCGGCATCCCCTACCCCCAAACCTACCCTACCGCCATCATGATCACCCCTTCATCCCACCACAACGTCGATGTCGTCGTCCTGGGTGCCGGCATCGTCGGCGTCAGCGCGGCACTGGCTCTGCAGGCGCAGGGCAAGCGGGTCTGCCTGGTGGACCGACAGGAACCCGGCCACGGCACCAGCTTCGGCAACGCCGGGCTCATCGAGCGCGCCAGCCTGGTACCCTACGCCTTTCCACGTCAGCCCGCCGAACTGCTTCGCCACGCCAGCAACCGCCACAGTGCGCTGCGCCTGCAATGGCGAGCACTGCCCTGGTACGCCGGCTGGCTGTGGCGCTACTGGCGGGAGTCCGCCCCCGCCCGGCTGGCGCAGGCCACCGAGGACATGCGTCCGCTCATCGAGCTGTGCGTGGCTGAGCACCAGCCGCTCATCAGCGCCGCCAGCCTGCACGCCATCGTCCGCGACGGCGGCTGGATCGAGCTGGTGCGCGGCCAGCATGCCTTCGCCGGACTGTCGCGCCAGGCGCAGGACGACGCCCAACGCTGGGGCCTGAACATCGAGGTGCTTCCCGCCGATGCCCTGCGCGCCTGCCTGCCCGGCCTGCGCCCGGAAGGCGGCATCACCGGCGGCATCCACTGGCAGGATCCCTGGACCGTACAGTCGCCCGTGCAGCTGGTGGAAGGCTATGCGGGGCTCTTCCGCTCTCGCGGTGGCCAGTTCATCCACGCCGACGCCATGGCGCTGCAGCAGACCGAGCCCGGCTGGCGCCTGCCGCTGCCCGACAGCACCGAACTGCATGCCAGCGACGTCGTGCTGGCACTGGGCTCCGACACGTCCGCCCTGGCCGAGCGCTTCGGTTACCGGTTGCCGCTGCGTCCCAAGCGCGGCTACCACCTGCATTTCCGCATCGACGACGCACACCCGGCCCCGTCCTTCCCCATCTGCGACCGGGACTCGGGCTTCGTGCTGGCCGAGATGAACGATAGCGTGCGCCTGACCACCGGCGTGGAACTGGCCCTGCCCGACGCGCCGCCCAACGACAGCCAGGCCCGCCAGGACACCCGCATCGCCCGCCAGTTCTGGCCCCTGGGCGAGGAAGTGGAAAGCCAGCCCTGGATGGGACGACGCCCGTGCACGCCCGACATGCGCCCCATCATCGGCCCGGCACCGCACCACCGCGGCCTGTGGTTTGACGTGGGCCATGCCCACCACGGCCTCACGCTGGGGCCCGTCAGCGGCCGCCTGCTGGCCGAGCTGATGACCGGACAGCAGCCGTTCACCGATCCGTCGCCCTACTCGGTGCAGCGCTTCCTCTGAATCATGCCTGCTCCAGCCGGGGATCCAGGGCCACGGCCGCCTCCATGCACCAGGGTCGGGCACGATGCCCCCGGCAGATCCGATCCCCATCCCTTGCCACCACCATGAAACAATTCGACGCCGAACAATGCCGGGCCGCCCTGCCCTTTCGCACGCTGATCCCCGCGCTGCGCGAGGCCTTCGCCCAAGGCGCCACCGTGCCGCTGCGCCACACCCACGCCATCGAAAGCCAAGGCGTGCACGGCACCACGCTCATCATGCCCGCCTGGAACGAACAGGGCTTCTTCGGCGTGAAGACCATCAACATCTTCCCCGAAAACGGTGCCCAGGGACTGCCCGGCCTGCACGCCACCTACGTGCTGTACAGCGCCACCACCGGTGTGCCGCTGGCCCTCATCGACGGTGACGCCATCACCGCACGCCGCACCGCCGGCGCTGCCGCACTGGGTGCCGACTTCCTGGCACGCAAGGATGCCCGGCGGCTGCTTGTGGTGGGCGCAGGCCGCATCGCGGCACTGCTGCCCGCAGCCATGCGCGCCGTGCGCGACATCGAGCACATCGACATCTGGAACCCCCGTCCGGTGCGGGCTGCCGTGCTGGCCGAGACCCTGCGCAAGCAGGGCGTGCCCAACGTCCATCCGCTGGACGGCACCCCGGCATCGCTGGAAGCCGCCGCCCGCCAGGCCGACATCATCAGCTGCGCCACGCTCTCGGAAGAGCCCCTCATCCAAGGCAGCTGGCTGCGCCCCGGCACCCACCTGGACCTGGTGGGCAGCTTCAAGCCCAACATGGTCGAGGCCGCCGCCGACTGCTTCATCGGCAACGAGGTCTTCGTGGATACCGACGAGGCCCCCACCAAGTCCGGCGACCTGCTCAAGGCCTTCGACACCGGCCGCTTCAGCGCCAGCGACATCCGCGCCGACCTGCAGGCCCTGTGCCGCGGCCAGCACCCGGGTCGCACCAGTGACCAGACCATCACCGTCTTCAAGGCCGTGGGCAGCGCCCTGGAAGACCTGACCGCGGCCGTGCTGGTCTACAAGGCCGCCTGAGCCAGATCAGGGGCCTGCCGGCGGTCCCGGGATGGGCATCTCTCCCGGGCGTCCTTCTCCCGCCCGGTCTCCCTGCAGGCCAATTCGTTAAAATGGTTTGCTGTCTCTGACATCCGGCGTGGCCGGAAAGCCCATGCCGGATGGCTGCCTCCCCCGATGCTGCCTTTCGGGCCCCTTTCGGAACCCATGCCATGAAACTGCACCGCCTTCCCACCCTGCTGCCGCTGCTTGCCAGCAGTCTTTCCGCCGGCAGCCTGCTCTGGGCCGCCAACGCCCAGGCCGCCGCTGCCCAACCAGCGGACGATGCCGCAGACGCCCAGACCCGCTGCAGCGACCTGAAGGAAGTGGAACTGCCCGACGTGGTCATCCAGCGCGTGAAGTGGGTACAACGCGGCGGTCTGGCACAGGATCCCAACTCGGCCTTCACCGGCGCCTCGGGCCAAACGCTGCAGGCCGAAGAACACTGCGTGGTGCGCGGCGAGATCGAACCCCGCACCGGCGCTGATGGTCGTCACTACGGCACCCAGTTTGAGCTGCGCCTGCCCGCCCGCTGGAACCACAAGTTCCTGTTCCAGGGCGGCGGCGGCACCGACGGCTTCGTGGCTGATGCCCTGGGCCGCATTCCCACCCGTGGCAGCTCTGCCCCGCCGGCGCTGCTGCGCGGCTATGCCGTGGTGAGCATGGACGGTGGCCACCAGGGCCGTGACACCCTCTTTGGCAAGGACCAGCAGGCCCGGCTGGACCTGGCTTACGCCTCCACCGGCAAGGTAGCCACTGCCGCCCGCCAGCTCATCCAGGCCATGTACCACAGCGCCCCGAAGCGCAACTACTTCATGGGCTGCTCCAACGGCGGACGCGAGGCCATGATGGCCGCCATGCGCTACCCGCTGCAATTTGACGGCGTGGTGGCCGGCAACCCGGGCTTCCGGCTGTCGCGCGCCGCCATCGCCCAGTCATGGGACAACCAGCAATTCCTGAAGGCCGCCCCCGTCAACGAGCAGGGCGAGCGGATCTTTGCCAACGCCCTCACCCAGAAGGATCTGGATGCCGTGGCTGCCGGCGTGCTGGAACGCTGCGATGCCCTGGACGGCCTGAAGGACGGTCTGGTCAACGCCTGGGAACGCTGCGACTTCAAGCCCCGGATGGTGGAAAAGGACATCGGCAAGGAGAAGGTGGCCTTGCTGGAAGCCGTCTTTGGCGGCGCACGCACCAGCAAGGGTGAGCCCCTCTACGCCAGCTGGCCGTGGGATGCTGGCATCAACAGCGGCAACTGGCGCGGCTGGAAACTGGGTGACTCCCAGACCGTCACCCCCAACGCCCGCAACATCGTGCTGGGCGCCATGTCACTGCCGCACTATTTCATGACGCCCTACCAGGCCGAATTCGACACCTTCAAGGTGAACTTCGACACCGTCCTGCCGCTCACCCTGCAGACCGCCGCCATCAACGACGCCGTGGCCACCGACCTGACCACCTTCAAGGCGCGCGGCGGCAAGATGATCATCTTCGAGGGCGTCTCCGACCCCGTCTTCTCGGCCAACGACCTGCGCGACTGGTACCGGCAGCTGCAGCACGACACCCCGGGCACCCAGGACTTCGCCCGCCTCTTCATGGTGCCCGGCATGACCCACTGCGGCGAGGGCAACGCGCTGGACGATTTCGACCCGCTCACCGCCCTGGAAAACTGGGCCGAGAAGGGTGAAGCCCCGGCCAGCATCCTTGCGCAGGGCCACGCCTTCCCCGGCAAGACCCAGCCGCTGTGCCCGTACCCGCAAGTGGCCACCTATCGCGGTGAAGGCGACGAGAACAGCGCGGAGAACTTCAGTTGCCAGTGATCAGAATGGAGGCCAGGCGGAAATAGTTCCGCCTTTGACACCATCCAGCCATCGGGATCACCGTGCCCCACCGAAGTGCCGCCGCTAGAATGCCCCGATCCCTTTCCTAGAGACGACGCCATGCACGACGAACCCAATCCCTTTGCCGTCGCCGAGTTTGCCGACAATCCCGAGCCACGCTGTCCCTGCCTGCTGCTGCTCGATGTGTCCGGATCGATGACCGGCAGCAAGATCGAGGAACTCAACGCCGGCCTGCGGGCCTTCGAGGAAGAGCTGAAATCCGACAGTCTCAGTGCCAAGCGCGTGGAAGTGGGCATCGTCACCTTCGGTCCCGTGCAGCTGCAACAGGATTTCATCAGTGCCAGCCAATTCAGCGCTCCGCGACTGAAGCCCCAGGGCGGCACACCCATGGGCCAGGCCATCGAAAGCGGCATCGAACTGCTGCGCCAGCGCAAGAACCTGTACCGCCAGAACGGCATCGCTTATTACCGGCCGTGGATCTTCCTGATCACCGACGGCGAGCCCACCGACAACTGCCAGCAGGCCGCCCAGGCCATCGCCGCCGGCGAGGAACGCAAGGAATTCCTCTTCTATGCCGTAGGCGTGGACAACGCCGACATGGACCTGCTGCGCCAACTGGCCATACGCGATCCGCTGAAGCTCAAGGGCCTGGCCTTCCGCCAGCTCTTTGCCTGGTTGTCCAGCTCCCTGGGCTCGGTATCACGCTCCAACCCCGGCGAACCGGTCGCACTGCTGGAAAACCCCACCGGCCCCAAAGGCTGGGCCGTCATCGAGTAAAAGTGCGGACATGGCGGCCGGCCCTCCACCCGGAGCACCGTGCCATCATCGAAACACACCGACTCTCGAACCACCGCCCCCTCCGGTCACCATGAAGCGCTGGTCCTGGATTTCAGCCACCAGTACGGGCACCGCGCACCTGCGGCATGGACTGCCACTGCAGGATGCACAGACCTGCCTGACAGTCGTGCCCGAGTTATTGCCAGATGCATCTGCCTGGTTCGTCGCCGTGGTCTGCGACGGTGCCGGCAGCGCCAGTCACGGCAGACAGGGCGCCCTCATCACCTGCCGCACCCTTGCGCAGGCTATACGCGGACATCTGAAACACGCCAGTGCAGCCGAATCCGTAAACATTCTGCCCTCGACAGAAACCCTGCAGAACTGGACCAATGAAGCCCGCCGACGCATCTCCCAAGCCGCAACGACACGCGGGCTGTGCGCACGGGACTTTGCCTGCACCCTGGTCTGCGCCATCTCCAACGGACAGCAGACCCTGGCAGCACACATCGGCGACGGCGGCATTGTGGCCCGTGCGGCAGACAATGACCAATGGCTGACACTTTCGTGGCCAGATCATGGTGAATACGCATCCACCACCCGTTTCGTCACCGAAGAGCCGGCCGCACCACTGCGTATCCAGACGCTCCAACAACCCATCGACACGCTGGCCCTGTTCTCCGACGGCATCGAACGCCTAGTGCTGGACATGGCCACACAGACCCCCTTTGCACGCTTCTTCTCGGCCATGACGGCGCCATTGCTGGCGCATGCTGCCTCAGCGCACACCGGCAAGGCACACACGTTGTCTGCCCATCTGAAGACCTACCTGGACAGCGAAGCCGTCACCGCGCGCACGGATGACGACAAGACGCTGGTCATTGCCGTACTGCAACCTGCACGATCGTGAGACGCACCCCCAACGCCACGAAGAGCACATGCCTCCCGGCCATGACGCACCACGCCGGCTACGCCCATTCCTGATCCTCCTTCTTCATGAAGCACGACACCAGTACGGACCCGAACCTCATGCGGACGCTGCAACTGGGCAACGGCCGCCGATTGAAACTGGGTGCTAGACTGGGCGCAGGAGGAGAAGGCAGCGTGTACGCTGCAGCCAACCGGCGCAACTGTGCCGTGAAGCTGTACAAGACCCCCGACAGGCCGCAGCTTGCCGACAAGGTTGCCGCCATGGTGACGGCAGGCCTGGCTCGGCAATCGCCCTTTGCCACCTTTCCCACGGATGTGGTGCGCACCGAAGATGGACGCTTTGCCGGTTTCATGATGAAGGCCATACGTGGCCGCCGGCCGCTGCATGACCTGTACGGCCCAGGCTCACGGAAGCAGCATTTCCCTGACATCGACTACCGATTCCTGGCCCGCACGGCCACCAACATTGCCCGCGCCATCGCCTCCATCCATCGTACGGGCTGTGTCATCGGTGACATCAACCCACCCGGCATCCTGGTGGCGAAGGATGCCACCGTGGCCCTGGTGGATGCCGACAGCTTCCAGTTCAGCCACGGTAGCCAGCAGTTCCTGTGCGCCGTGGGCGTGCCGGACTACACCCCGCCCGAGCTGCAAGAAACATCTTTCCATGGCGTGGTACGCAGCCAGCAGCATGATGCCTTCGGCCTGGCCGTCATCTTGTTCCAGACGCTGATGATGGGACGCCATCCATTCTCGGGCATCCCCGTATCCGGCGACACGCCACCCATCGCCACCTGCATCCAACAATACCAGTATCCGTACATCCCCGGGCTTACCACACGGATCCGCCCCCCGCCTGGCCTGCCTGCGCTTCCGGAATTCTCCGCCGAGCTGTCCACCCTGTTTGCCCACGCCTTCATGGCAAAAGACAAGGCCGAGCGTCCGGATGCCACGAAATGGGTAGCTGCGCTGGAGCGCTTCGAGAAAAGGCTGCGTCGCTGCCGCGACAACCGCCGGCACCATTACCCCCGCGATGCCGTCGCGTGCCCATGGTGCCAGATGGAAAGGCAGCTCGGCACGCTGCTGTTTCCCCGACCCGGCGAAACCGGACAGCCGCCAGCGCCCCACCAGGGAAACACGGCGCCCACCCATGTTGCACCAACCGACCTTACCCAGCGTCGATTCCGCGACAACCGGCTGGCCCGCATATTGCTGATGCCCTTCCGGGCCCTGGGCTTCATCCTGGCACAGCCACTATTGCTGCTGCAAACGCTGACGGACATTTTTCTTCCCAGCTACTTGCGACGTACACCAGGCTACAACCAGAAACGTGGCTTTCTGAGCCGATGGTTTGCACGCCTGCTGCATATCACCATCCTGGCCTCGATACTGCTGGGCATCTACCTCCTGATCGCCAGCCGCACCCCCTCCCTGCCACCCGTCCAGCAGCTGGCCATACAGGCCCGGCATCATGCCCAACCATGGATGGACAGCGCACGAAAGGAACTGCCCAACCTGGGAAAACTGACCAGCTGGATGCCGTGGACAGCAGCACCGGACGACGAAACGAAAATGCCGGCCCGCAATGGGCGCAGCCAACAACGCCGTACGACTTCACCTATCGGGCAAGACGGCACAGCATCGAATTCTACCCACCGCGGAACCCCTAAACACGGAACCGCTCCCCAGGCGAACCCGACAGGTGACAGAGGCGTTCGCGGGAGCGCAGCCTTGACGATTACCGACAAGGTACTGGAGATGCAGCGTATCCTGCAACAGCACGGCTATCCCGCCCCCCTGAGCGGAAGCTTT
>CALIXC010000265.1 GCA_938046755.1 uncultured Lautropia sp.
TCGTCGTGGTCATGGGGGCGCTGGGGCTGGCCAGCTGGCAGTACTTCCAGCTGGGCATCCCCCGGCCGCACGGGCACCTGGGGGCCGGCGTGGTGGGGAGCGGCGCGCTGAAGTATGGGGATCTTTCCGCGGTGCTGGCGCTGTTTTCGCTGCAGCTGGTGCTGCGCGGACCGCAGGCCTGGCGGCGTGTGCTGGGCGGTGTGGGCTTCATGGCCGGTCTGGGGGCGGTGGCGCTGACCCAGGCGCGCGGTGCGCTGCTGGGCGTGGCGCTGGCGCTGGTGGTGCTGGGGCTGCTGTGGTGGCTGCGTCGCCGGGCGCAGTCGAGCGAGCAGACCGGAGGTTCAGGGGGCAGAGCCGTAGGGGCAGGAGGGAATGCTCGCGAGGGGCGTCGACCCTGGTGGCGTCAGCGGCAGCCGATACTGGCCGCAGTGATGGGCCTCGTTGTGCTGGCCGGCGCCACGGACTACATGGGTGCACGCTTTGCCGACATCGGTCCGCAGTACGAGCGCTTCCAGGCGGGCGACAACAACAGTGAGGTGGGGCAGCGGCTGGCGCTGTGGGGCATTGCGCTGCGGGCAGCCCGGCATGCGCCGTTCACCGGCGTGGGCTTTGACGGGTTCGGTGCCGAGACGCAGCGCCAGCGCGACACGGGCGAGCTGGCGCGCGATGCGCTGGTGCTCTACCAGGGGCCGCATAACGAGTATCTGGCCGGTCTGTCGGCAGCGGGCATCCCGGGGCTCGTCGTCATTGTGCTGTTCTTCTGGGCGCCGCTGGTGGTGGGTTGCCGGCGCTTCCTGCGCGGCCAGCAGACCGAGACGGCCCTGATGCTGGTGCTGTTCAGCGCCAGCTATGCCGCCTTCACGATGACCGATTCACTGCTGGACCGGCAGATCTCGCTGCTGGCCTATGTGCTGCTGGCCAGCTGGCTGATGTCGGCCAGTGCGTCAGGGGCCGCTGCAAATGCTGCCAGTCCATCAGGCGTCGCTTCGCCCGACAGCCTTCGCCCGGATGGGGGTGAACGGGCGTCACGCTCGATGCAGCAGGGTGACGTACTTGGCCCCTCCTCGGTATCCGCTGCTGGTGTGCAGGTGCCTGCGGTGGCATCTTTGGCCGGTGCCTCGATGGAGGCCGTGACTGCCGACGGCCTGTCGGTTCCCGGTGGCCTGTCGGTGGCCATCATCGCCCGCAACGAAGCGCATCGCATCGCGCGCTGCCTGCAGAGCGTGGCCTTTGCCGATCAGATTGTGGTGCTGGATTCAGGCAGTACCGACGACACGGTGGCCATTGCTCGCGGTCTGGGCGCCGACGTGGAAGTGACGCCCGACTGGCCGGGTTTCGGGCCGCAGAAGAACCGGGCGCTGGCACGCTGCCGGTACCGCTGGGTCCTGTCCATCGATGCCGACGAGCAGGTCTCGAATGCGCTGGCCGCCGAAATCCTGCGGGTGCTGTGTGAGGCATCCTCCGAGGCAACGGTGGCCGGCTACTGGCTGCGGCGCAGCAGCCGCTACTGCGGCCAAGTGATCCGCCATGGCCTGTGGGGCAATGACCGGGTGCTGCGGCTCTTCGAGCGACAGCGTGGCCGTTTCACCGACGCACGGGTGCACGAGAGCCTGGTCTGCGACGGCGAGACCCGTGTGCTGGAGGGCATCCTGGTGCATGACAGTGTGGACTCTCCGGAAGACGCGCGCAGCAAGGCGCGCCGCTATGCCTTCCTGGGGGCCGAGGCGCTGCGTGCACGCGGGCGTGGCGGTTCCCTGCAGGGGGGCGTCCATGCAGGCTGGTCGTTTGTGCGTGGCTACCTGCTGCGGGCCGGGTTCCTGGACGGGCGCTTTGGTCTGACGCTGGCCCGGCTCAATGCAGCCGGCACGTTCTGGAAATACCATTGGGCGGCACTCCCCGAGGCGAAGTGGGAGCTGCTGCGTGCGTCGCTGAGCGCCAGCGAGCCGAACGCTCCCTTCGTCTCGAACGCTCGCTCTTCATCATGAATCTGCTGCTGCTCACCTTCGGTGACAACACCGACAATCATCAGCAGGCCGTCTTCGCGGCGCTCAGTTTCATGCGGGACCCGCACATCAGGCGGGCGCTGGTGGTGACCGACCGCCCGGATTTCTATCGCTGGCTCAGCGGCATGGCACGGAACGCGCCGCCCATCGATGATGGCGGCGGGGACACTTCCGGGAAGCATGGCACGGCGCCCGTCGAGATTCTTCCCATCACGGCCGAGACCCTGAGCGCGTGGCAGGGGCCGCAGCAGTTCTTCTGGCGGATCAAGATCCAGGCCGTGGCCATGGCCGTGCGCCAGTACCCTGACCAGCATCTGCTGTACGTGGATTCCGACACCTTCCTGGCGGGGTCATTGGCAGACATGGTGCGGCAGCTGGATGCGGGTGCCGCCTATATGCATTGCTTCGAGGACCGGCTGGGCGACCGCAACAGTCGGACGCTGACCCGCACGCGCCGGGCGCTGGCGGGCAGGACGCTGGAAGGCATCACGCTCTCGGGTCGGCATGAGATGTGGAATGCCGGCGTGATCGGCTTGCCGGCCAGTACGGCTGCAGAGCGCGTGGCGCTGGCGCTGCAGTTGTGCGACGCGATGTGTGCTACCGACTGCCCGCGTCGGCTCATCGAGCAGTTTGCCTTCTCGCTGGCGCTGCAGCAAGGCACGCTGCATTCCTGCCAGGATGTCATCGGCCATTATTGGGGCAACAAGCCGGCCTGGAACCGGCTGATTGCCGGTTTTCTGGTCGAGGCCCGGCTCAAGGATGAGACTGTGGCTCAGGCGGTGGCCCGGGTGGGGCAGGTGGATTGGCGGGCACTGCCCTTGGAGCACCGGCAGCGGCGCTGGGTGCTACGCCTCAAGGCCGTGATCGACTGGGCGCTGCCTCCCAAGAAGCTGCGCCACTTCACGCCAGGATGATGTCGTAGTCTTCCTGCGCGTAGGCAGGCTCCACGTGCAGGGTGATGGGCTTGCCGACGTTCTCGCCCAGAATGGCCAGGTGCGGGCTTTCCTCGTCCAGAAGCAGGTCGATGACCTGCTGCGAGGCCAGGATGCGGAACTCCTTCGGATCGAACTGTCGCGCTTCGCGGGCGATCTCGCGCATGATCTCGTAACAGACCGTGCGGGCCGTCTTGATGGTGCCCTTGCCATGGCAGGCCGTGCAGGGCTCGCACAGCATCCTTTCCAGCGAATCGCGGGTGCGCTTACGGGTCATCTCCACCAGCCCCAGCGAGCTGAAGCCGTTGACGGTGGTTTTGGTGCGGTCCTGCTGCAGCGCGCTGCGCAGGGACTGAAGCACGGTCTCGCGGTGTTCGGCGCTGTGCATGTCGATGAAGTCGACGATGATGATGCCGCCCAGATTGCGCAGCTGCAGCTGACGCGCCAGCGTCTGCGTGGCCTCCAGATTGGTGCGGAACACCGTGTCGTCGAAATTCCGGCCGCTGATGTAGCCGCCCGTGTTCACGTCGATGGTGGTCAGCGCCTCGGTCTGATCGAAGATCAGGTATCCGCCGGACTTCAGCGGCACCCGGCGGGCCAGGGCGCGCTCGACTTCCTCATCCACCTGGTACAGGTCGAAGAGCGAGCGGCTGCCCTCGTGCAGGCGCAGCTTCTCTTCCAGATTGGGCATGTAGGTCTGACAGAAGGTGCGCATTGTGGCCAGCGTCTCGGCATCGTCCACGATGATCGACTGCGTGCCTGCCCACGCCATGTCACGTAGCACCCGCTGCGATAGCGGCAGCTCGTGGTAGAGCTGCTCGGGCTGGCGGCTGCCGGCCGGTTTGCCGCTGGCGTTGGCCTGCGCGGCTTCCAGGATCTGCGCCCAGCGCCGGCGCAGGTACTGGATGTCGGCTATCAGCACCTCGTCCTCGGCGCCTTCGGCCACCGTGCGGATGATGAAACCGCCTCCTTCCGATGCCTTGCCGTCGTGCCCCTGGGTGGTCAGCACCTTCACGCGCTCCAGCAGCCGGCTGCGCTCGGCCTCGTCGGTGATGCGCTGTGCGATGCCGATGTGGGGGTCGTGCGGCAGATAAACCAGCATTCGCCCGGCAATGCTGATCTGTGTGGTGAGCCGGGCGCCCTTGCTACCGATAGGATCCTTGATGACCTGCACCAGCAGCGGCTGTCCCGGATACAGGAGCTTCTCGATGGGAGTGGTCTTGTGGCCATCCATCCGGCACTGCCACAGGTCCGTCACGTGCAGGAAGGCTGAACGCTCCAGGCCGATGTCGATGAAGGCGGACTGCATACCCGGCAGCACGCGATTGACGATGCCGGCGTAGATGTTGCCCACCTGCCCGCGACTGGCCTGCCGGTCGAGGTTGAACTCCTTCAGAACCCCCTGCTGGATGAGTGCCACCCGGGTCTCTGGTGAGGTGGTACTGACTAGGATTTCTTCTTTGGGGGCGTCAGTCATGGAGCACTCCGGCGGCGTATCTGCTCACAGATATACACCATGCGGGGCATGGCCGCCAAATCGGCTGCACTTTGCACAGGCTTGGAAGCGCCCGGACAGACGTTTTATTGGCCAAGGCAACACAATGACGTACCGCATCGGCTCTCCAGGGAGCGGGGCGTACCCACCCTAGGGATCCTCTGAACAAGTCCCCGCGGCCGTCGCATCCCCG
>CALIXC010000266.1 GCA_938046755.1 uncultured Lautropia sp.
AGAAGCTGCAGGAGCTGATCCGCGCGGTGAAGGACCTGGGACTGGAGACCTGCGGCACCTTCGGTCTGCTGGAAGAAGGCATGGCCGAAGATCTGAAGGAAGCGGGCCTGGACTATTACAACCACAATCTGGACACCGCACCCGAGCACTATAGCGACGTGATCGGCACGCGCCAGTTCGACGACCGGCTGAACACGCTGGGCAAGGTGCGCGCCGCGGGGCTGAAGATATGCTGCGGCGGCATCGTGGGGATGAACGAGACCCGCAAGGATCGGGCGGGGCTGATTGCCAGCCTGGCCAACCTGGACCCGCAGCCCGAGTCGGTGCCGATCAACCAGCTGGTGCGGCTGCCCGGCACCCCGCTGGCCGATGCCGAGCCACTGGACTGGACCGAGTTCGTGCGCACCATTGCGGTGGCGCGCATCACGATGCCTACGAGCCTGGTGCGCCTGTCGGCCGGCCGGCAGGAAATGCCGGAGAGCATGCAGGCGCTGTGCTTCATGGCCGGCGCCAATTCGATCTTCTATGGCGACAAGCTGCTGACCACGGAAAACCCGGAAGAGGACACCGACCGGCAGCTGATGCAGAAGCTGGACCTGCTGCCGATGCAGTCAGAACAGGATGGCGAGCAGCCCGGTGAGCAGCAGCAGGACGTTTGCAACCATGGCAATGATGAAGCCCGGCCCGCGTGACGCAGGATCCCGCACGTAGGCACGGCCGTACAGCATGCGTCCCACCAGGTAGGCGACGCCCAGCGCCGATACCCAGACGCCCGGGACGTAGTGGCCGGCGATGAGCAGGGCGGGCAGGAAGACGATGAGCTGTTCCAGGGTGTTCATCTGCACCCGGTAGGCGCGCTCGAAGTTCTCGTCGCCGGTGACGGCTGGCGCCTTGACGTGGTAGCGCAGGCGGGCGCGCCCCACCAGGACGCCAAAATACAGGTACTGCAGCACCGCCAGCAGCGCGAGAAAATGGATGAAAGCCATGGCTGTAGTGTTCTCCGACGATCGGTGAGGAACGATTGCCTCCAGGGGGTGGCAACATGTCCCGAATGTTGCAAGGGAGACTAATTATCGTCAACAATCGCGGCCAGCGCATCTGAGGCTGCACCCGCAGTGCCACGCGCCGGCTGCGAAGATTCCCTTCCGCCTTACCTTTAACTGATCGCCCCCGATCCCCGCTGGATCTCTCCCGAGAGTTCCACCATGTCCCCTAGCCGACGCGATTGCTGGCCGGGATGGCCGCCCTGCCCTGTACCGGGGAACCTGCCTGGCGATGCCTGGCACCGCGCAAGCAGCAGGTGTAATCAGCCGGCTTTGCTGGCCTGTTCGAGCATGACAGCTTCGAGGATGTCGAGGGCTTCGTCGAAGGTCTTCTGCTCGATGGTGAGCGGCGGCAGGAAGCGGATGGCATTGCCATAAACGCCGCAGGTGAGCAGGATAAGACCCTTCTCCAGTGCGGCCAGGCGCACGGCATTGGCGTACTCCGGATTGGGCTCGGCGGTACCGGGCTTGTTGAACTCCACGGCGATCATCAGCCCCAGGCCGCGCACGTCGACGATCTGCGGAACCTTGGCACGCAGGCTTTCCAGGCGCGCCCGCAGCTGGTCACCCAGTTTCTGGGCACGCTCGGGCAGCGTCTCTTCTTCCATCACGTCCAGCACGGCATTGCCGGCGGCAGTGGCCAGCGGGTTGCCGGCGAAGGTGCCGCCCAAGCCACCGGGCACAGGCGCATCCATCAGGTCGGCGCGACCGGTGACGGCAGCCAGCGGGAAACCGCCGGCCAGGCCTTTGGCCATGGTGATCAGGTCAGGCTTGACGTCGTAGTTCTGGATGGCAAAGAGCTTGCCGGTACGACCAAAGCCGGTCTGGATCTCATCGACGATCAGCACGATGCCATGCTCATCGGCCACCTTGCGCAGGGCGCGCATCAGCTCGGGCGGTACGGGGTTGAAACCGCCCTCGCCCTGCACCGGCTCGACGATGATGGCGGCGACCCGCGACGGTGCGATGTCGGTCTTGAAGAGGCGATCCAGCTCCTTGAGGGTTTCCTCGACGCTGACGCCCTGCGAGGCAGCCGGGAACGGAATGCGCCAGACATCCCCCATGAGCGGGCCAAAACCAGTCTTGTAGGGCGCGGCCTTGCCGGTAAGCGCCATGGTCATGAAGGTGCGGCCATGGAAGGCACCGCTGAAGGCAATGACGCCACTGCGACCGGTGGCGGCACGGGCGACCTTCACAGCGTTCTCGACAGCCTCGGCACCCGTGGTGACGAAAATGGTCTTCTTGGGACCTTCGATGGGTACGATGTCATTGAGGCGCTCGGCCAGGCGCACATAGCTGTCATAGGCGGCAACCTGGTGGCACACATGCGTGAACTTCTCGAGCTGCTGACGCGCAGCCCCGATGACCTTGGGGTGGCCATGACCGGTATTGACGACGGCAATGCCGGCCGCAAAGTCGATGTAGCGGTGGCCTTCGGTGTCCCAGAGTTCCGCGTTGCTGGCACGTTCTGCGAACAGGGGGGTCACCATCCCCACGCCGCGGGCGATGGCAGCGGCCCGGCGTTCGGACAGGGATTTCTCGCTCATGACGGGTCTCCTCGTTGGGTGGATAAGGTCGTTGTTGGCAGCGACGATACCCGAGGCAGGACCTAGTGACAACTCACGTTATCCTGCATCTCGGAAAGATGCCTTGGGCATGCAGCGCTCTGCCGTGCAGGGGCACTCTTCCGGGGAAAGCGACATGGACCCAAACCGGACTGTCACGCTGCGCCTGCCACGTTGGACGAACACGCACGAACGATACGCAGACCACACGCTGCCACTACGGGCAGAATGGGACAAGGCGGGGGAGATGGATAAGATGGAAGGGAGGGATGGGGTGGCTGATGGGACTCGAACCCACGACAACC
>CALIXC010000267.1 GCA_938046755.1 uncultured Lautropia sp.
GACCTGCGGATTAACAGTCCGTCGCTCTACCGACTGAGCTATCGGGGAACTGAAAACGCCATTATAGGCGGGAATTTGAAAAAAGCAAGTCCTTCACGCGGGCGTTGCAAAAAACGCGTTTCGGCGTGAAGGACTGGACACACGGGAACGATCAGGCGCCTTGCTTCAGCACCTGGGCGATGGCCTTGGCCACGTGCTCGATGTTCTTCTGGTTGAGGGCGGCCACGCAGATGCGGCCGCTGCTGACGGCATAGATGCCGTGGTCGGCCCTGAGTGCTTCCACCTGTTGGGCCGTCAGACCCGAGTATGAGAACATGCCGCGCTGCTTCTCGATGAAGGAGAAGTCACGCTGGATGCCGGCCGCTGCCAGCCCGGCGACCAGTGCCTTGCGCATGGTCTTGATGCGCACGCGCATCGTGCCCAGCTCGGCTTCCCAGCCCTGGCGCAGGGCCTCGTCGTTGAGCACGCGTTGAACTACCTGAGCACCGTGTGTGGGCGGGTTGGAGTAGTTGGAGCGGATGACGCGCTTGAGCTGGCTCTGCACCCGGGTGGCCTCGTCGGCGCTGGGCAGCACGACGGTTAGGGCGCCCACACGCTCGCCGTACATCGAGAATGACTTGGAGAACGAGCTGGAGACCAGGAAGGTGATGGACGAGGCAGCGAATTTGTGCACGACGGCGCCGTCTTCCTCGATGCCGTCACCGAAGCCCTGATAGGCAATGTCCAGGAAGGGCACCTGGCCAGCCGATTGCAGCGCGGCCAGCACCTGATCCCACTGGGCGGCGTCCAGATCTACGCCGGTGGGGTTGTGACAGCAGGCGTGCAGCACGAATACCGAGCCCGAACGGGCTGCCTTGATGCAGTCCAGCATACCCTGGAAGTTCACGCCGTGGGTGGCGGCGTCATAGTAGGGGTAAGTTTCCACCTTGAAGCCGGCCGCCTCGAAGATGGCGCGGTGGTTCTCCCAGCTGGGATCGCTGATGTAGACGGTGGTGCCTTCGGGGCTGAAGCGGCGCAGCAGGTCGGCGCCGATCTTCAGGCCGCCGGTGCCGCCCAAGGCCTGTGCGGTGACGGCGCGCTTGTTGGCGATGACGGGCGAGTCCTTGCCCAGCAGCAGCTTCTGCACGGCCTGGTCATAGGCGGGGACGCCATCGATGGGCAGGTAGCCCCGGGGGGCATGGGTGGCATTGAGCTGGTCTTCGGCCTGGCGCACGCAGTCCAGCAGCGGCAGCTTGCCGTTCTCGTCGTAATAGACGCCCACGCCCAGGTTGACCTTGGTGGGTCGGGTGTCGGCATTGAAGGCTTCGGTCACGCCCAGGATGGGATCCCGGGGAGCGAGGGGGACGGAGGAAAACAGCGAACTGGCCACGGCGCGGCACTCCTGGATGCTTTCCGGCACCGGGACGCCGCGGCCGGAAAGGGTTGGGGCGAACGGACGCCGGACCGGAGATGTGCCTATGCGAAAGGCCCGGGGTGCCGACGTCCAGCCGGGCCGGCGTGCCCGGCCGATGCCGTCGATTCTATCGCCATGGTCGGCCCCGGCGCATGGTCCGTGACCGCTGCTCTCATGCCGGATCGCTGTGTACGGAAAGGTGTGTTGCAATTGTTTACGATCAGGCTGCCGTCATGACCTGAGAAATCCGGTGAAGTGCCTGTGTTGCGACGCATCTTCCCACGCACGGGAGGGCCTGCTGCATGCTTGATTGCACCGACACGAAGCCTCCGGAAGGGTCACGCAAGGCAACTGTCGGTTACTGCCGAAAAGTCTTTTATTTTCCCGATGAGCGGTCCATAATGCCCGACTTGCGTGTTCTAACAGCCATGACCGGCACGTGCGTGGCCAGGGCTGAAGCCCGCTTGCGTGCGGCTTTCGGGGCGTCCGGATGCCAGTTGCAAGGCAGCATGACGCATGTTGCGTCTAGTCTGTCAAATGATGCAAGGATGCGCTTACATTTCCATACACTTCTGGGTCCCTGGCCCGGTCAGCGCCGGCGGTGGCGACGGCGTTGCAGGAAAGCAGGGCACGAACGGCAAAGGAAGGGCGTACCGGGCATGGCCCGGATGGTACAGGACGGACGGAAGGCATGTTGTCACAGACCGGTCAAGCAGAGGGCAGGGCAGACAAGCGCAAGGCGCCTGAAAAGGCGCCTGCGTCATCGGCCGCACCTGCTGCGCCCGGTTCGCGGGTCGTCACCTATCCCGGTAGTCCCTACCGGCTGCATCAGCCTTTCCCGCCGGCCGGTGACCAGCCCGGTGCCATCGACGCGCTGGTCGAGGGCGTGGAGGACGGCCTGTCGTTCCAGACGCTGCTGGGCGTGACGGGCTCGGGCAAGACCTACACCATGGCCAACATCATCGCCCGACTGGGGCGACCGGCGCTGGTGCTGGCGCCCAACAAGACCCTGGCGGCGCAGCTCTACGCCGAGATGCGCGACTTCTTTCCGGAAAACGCCGTCGAGTACTTTGTCTCGTACTACGACTATTACCAGCCGGAAGCCTATGTGCCGCAGCGCGATCTCTTCATCGAGAAGGATTCTGCCATCAACGAGCACATCGAGCAGCTGCGCCTGTCGGCCACCAAGTCGCTGCTGGAGCGGCGTGACACCGTCATCGTCGGCAGCGTCTCGTGCATCTACGGCATTGGCAACCCAGCCGACTACTTCGAGATGCGGCTGGTGCTGCGCAAGGGCGACCGCATCGCGCAGCGCGACCTGCTCAGACAGCTGGTGGCCATGCAGTACAAGCGCAACGACACCGACTTCGCGCGCGGCACCTTCCGCGTGCGCGGCGACACCATCGACGTGTTCCCCTCCGAGAACGCCGAGCTGGCGCTGCGCGTCGAGATGTTCGACGACGAGGTGGAGATGCTGCAGCTCTTCGACCCGCTCACCGGGCGCATTCGCCAGCAGATCCCGCGCTTCGTCGTCTACGCGGCCTCGCACTACGTCACGCCGCGTGCCACCATCGTGCGTGCGCTCGACACCATCAAGGCCGAGCTGAAGGAGCGGTTGGCGTTCTTTCATGCCGAGGGGAAGCTTGTCGAGGCGCAGCGGCTGGAGCAGCGCACGCTCTTCGATCTGGAGATGCTGCAGGAGCTGGGCTTCTGCAAGGGCATCGAGAACTACTCGCGGCACCTGTCGGGCGCACGGCCCGGCGAGCCGCCGCCCACGCTCATTGATTACCTGCCGCCCGATGCGCTGATGTTTATCGACGAGAGCCACGTCACCATCGGCCAGCTGGGCGGCATGTACCGTGGTGACCGCGCCCGCAAGGACACGCTGGTGCAGTACGGTTTCCGGCTGCCCTCCGCGCTCGACAACCGGCCTCTCACCTTCGAGGAGTTCGAGTCAAAGGTGCGCCAGTGCATCTTCGTCTCGGCCACGCCGTCCGAGTACGAAGCCACCCACGCCGGCCAGGTGGTCGAGCAAGTGGTGCGTCCCACCGGCCTGGTTGACCCCGAAGTGGAGGTGCGGCCAGCCACCACCCAGGTCGACGACGTGCTCTCCGAGATTACGGCCCGGGTGGCCCGGGGGCATCGGGTGCTGGTCACCACGCTCACCAAGCGCATGGCCGAGGATCTCACCGACTTCCTGGCCGATCACCAGGTGCGGGTACGTTACCTGCATTCCGACATCGACACGGTCGAGCGCGTCGAGATCATCCGTGATCTGCGCCTGGGTGTCTTCGACGTGCTGGTGGGCATCAACCTGCTGCGCGAGGGTCTGGACATCCCCGAGGTGTCGCTGGTGGCTATCCTGGATGCCGACAAGGAGGGTTTCCTGCGCTCCGAGCGCAGTCTGATCCAGACCATCGGGCGCGCGGCCCGCAACCTGGAAGGCAAGGCCATCCTGTACGCCGACCAGATCACCCGCTCCATGCGCCGCGCCATTGACGAGACGGCCCGTCGCCGCCAGAAGCAGCTCGACTTCAATGCCGAACATAGCATCGTACCGCGTGGCGTGGTCAAGCAGGTGCGCGAACTCATCGACGGCGTCTACGACCTCTCCGGCACCGAGTCGCGGCCGGCTGCTCCCGGCGCGGCGCCAGGCCATGGCGTCAGCGGGGTGGATAAGGCCCTGCTGGAGCGCACGGCCGAGAAGCTGCAGGGCATCGACACCCGCAACGAGGTCCAGGTCTCGCGCGAGATCCGCCGGCTGGAGAAGCAGATGGCCACCTACGCCCGCAACCTCGATTTCGAGAAGGCCGCCCAGGTACGCGACGAGCTGGCAGCCCTCAAGCAACTGCTGTTCGGTTCCGGAGGGCAACCCTCATGATCCGGCACAAAGGCATCCAGGTGATGTCCGCCCACATCAGCATCGGGGATCCCGGTGCTGGGCCGCAAGGCCGGGGACTTGAATCAGCAACGGGAATGCCAACACTTCAATCCAGATTCCAGATAGATATCAGGTAGTCAGAAATGGGAAAGAGAGAACCACTGGCCATGGCGATGGTCACTCGGGTGCTGTTCGTCTGTATGGGAAACATCTGTCGGTCGCCGATGGCGCACGGGGTGTTTCGCCAGCAGGTCCGCCAGGCAGGGCTGGAATCGGTGGTCGGGGTCGGCTCGGCCGGCACCCACGCCTTCCATCAGGGCGAGCCGGCCGATCCGCGCGCCCTGATGGCGATGTCGCGGCGTGGCTATGACATCGCTGATCTGCGCGCCCGCCAGATCACGATGGAAGACTTCGAGAACTACGACATGATCCTGGTGATGGACTGGGAGAATCTGAGCCTGCTTCAGAACCAGGCTCCTAAGCGCTTCCATCACAAGCTGCAGATGCTGATGCGCTTTGCCGGCGATCATGAATCGGCTACGGTGCCCGATCCCTATCAGGGCGGTAGTCAGGCCTTCGAGCAGGCGCTGGACTATGTCGAGGACGCCTGTTCGGGCCTGCTGGAGATCGTGCGGCGTCGCGCCACCCAGGTGGCGGCAGCCTGAAGGCCGTGAGCCGTCCGGACGGGATGGGCGCCGGGTTGCGGTATCATTCATCTGAACGGGTCATCATTCGGATAACGCATGACCTTGCTCGCCTATCTTTGTTATTCACGGCCTGAATCGTTCGGTTCACACTTTCTCGACTAATCAACTCGGGTAATCAGGTATACTCGGTACTCGGATTCCTGACATCGGAGTGTTGTCATGAGGTTGACCACCAAGGGCCGTTTTGCCGTAACCGCCATGATCGACCTGGCCCTGCGCGAGCACAATGGCCCGGTCACGCTGGCGGGCATCAGCCAGCGGCAGAAGATTTCCCTGTCCTATCTCGAACAGCTCTTCGGCAAGCTGCGCCGCCACCAGTTGGTCGAAAGCACCCGGGGCCCTGGTGGTGGTTATTCGCTGGCCCGTCCCAGCCAGGACATCAACGTCTCGTCCATCATCTTTGCGGTGGACGAGCCGCTGGATGCCACGCAGTGCGGCGGCAAGCAGGATTGCTTCGAGGACGGCCCCTGCATGACGCACGAGCTCTGGACTTCGCTCAACAAGCGGATGATCGACTACCTGGATTCGGTCAGCCTGCAGGATCTGGTGGAGCAGCAGCGCATGCGCGAGCAGCAGCCCGCCACCCGCCAGATTTCCATCACCCGCGAGCACAAGGCAGCGCTCGAACTGCCCACGTCCTCGCTGCAGTGCATCGACAGCGACGGCACCCGGGCCTGAACCGGTTTCGTCGCTGCCCGTTTTTCGGAATCCTGCCGTCGTCTCCAGCCGCTCATCGGCTGGAGCGCGGCCAGCTGACCGTGCCGAGCTGTCCAATGGGGCCAGGCATCCCAGGATCGGATGCCGGTATCTTTCCCTGCCTGATCCCTCACTGACGCCCTGACGCTTTTTCCCTTGAATTCACCGCTCTTTCCCACAGACTTCATCGTGCAGCCACGCTGCCCCACTTCGATGACCCGACCGATCTATCTCGATTATTCCGCCACGACCCCTGTTGATCCCCGGGTTGCGGAAAGGATGATTCCCTATCTCTGCGAACTCTTCGGTAATCCCGCCTCGCGCAGCCACGCCTATGGCTGGGAGGCCGAGAAAGCCGTGGAGGAAGCGCGTGCCGAAGTCGCGGCCCTGGTCAACTGTGATCCGCGCGAGCTGGTCTGGACTTCGGGTGCCACCGAGTCGATCAACCTCGCACTCAAGGGTGCTGCCCACTTCTACAAGCAGCGCGGCCGTCACCTCATCACGGTCAAGACCGAGCACAAGGCCACGCTCGACACCATGCGCGAGCTGGAGCGCCAGGGCTTCGAGGTGACGCTGCTGGACGTGCGGGAAGACGGCTTGATCGACCTGAAGGACCTGGAGGCCGCCATCCGGCCCGACACCATTCTGGTCTCGGTCATGTTCGTCAACAACGAGATCGGCGTCATTCAGGACATTCCCACCATCGGCGAGATGCTGCGTGCGCGCAAGATCCTCTTCCACGTCGATTCAGCCCAGGCCACCGGCAAGGTCGAGATCGACCTGCAGAAGCTGAAGGTCGACCTGATGAGCTTCTCGGCTCACAAGACCTATGGTCCCAAGGGCGTGGGCGCGCTGTTCGTGCGGCGCAAGCCCCGGGTGCGCATCGAGGCGCAGACGCACGGTGGTGGGCACGAGCGCGGCATGCGCTCGGGCACGCTGCCCACCCACCAGATCGTCGGCATGGGCGAGGCCTACCGCATTGCCCGCCTCGAAATGGCCAAGGACAATGCCCATGCGCTGGCGCTGCGCAACCGTCTTCTGGAAGGGCTGTCCGCCATCCCCGAGACCTATGTGAACGGCAGCCTGGAGCACCGGGTCGCGCAGAACCTCAACATGAGCTTCAACTATGTCGAGGGTGAGTCGCTGATCATGGCCATCAAGGAAATCGCAGTGTCTTCCGGTTCGGCCTGTACCTCGGCCAGCCTGGAGCCGTCCTACGTGCTGCGTGCCCTGGGCCGCAGCGACGAGCTGGCGCACAGTTCCATCCGCTTCACCATCGGCCGCTTCACCACCGAGCAGGAAATCGACTTCACCATCGGCGTGATGAAGACCCAGGTTGAAAAGCTGCGCTCGATGTCCCCATTGTGGGAGATGGTGCAGGAAGGCATCGACCTCAATACCGTCAAGTGGGCCGCCCACTGACCCCCGATTCCTGGCGCGGGTGATGCCCGAAGACAGCGGATGCTCACGCGACATCCCACGCGCCGCCGACACCCGACATGCATCTTTGCGGCCCGCCCGGATGGCGGGCGCATCCAGGAGATTGAAATGGCTTACAGCGACAAGGTTGTGGATCACTACGAGAACCCCCGCAACGTGGGTTCCATGGACAAGTCCGATGCCTCGGTGGGCACCGGCATGGTGGGCGCGCCTGCCTGCGGCGACGTGATGAAGCTGCAGATCAAGGTCGGCGCCAATGGCGTGATCGAGGATGCCAAGTTCAAGACCTATGGCTGCGGTTCGGCCATTGCCTCGTCGTCGCTGGTCACTGAATGGGTCAAGGGCAAGTCGCTGGACGAGGCGCTGACCATTCGCAACACGGCCATCGCCGAGGAACTGGCGCTGCCGCCGGTCAAGATCCACTGTTCCATTCTGGCTGAGGACGCCATCAAGGCGGCCGTCGAGGACTATCGCAGCAAGCATCCCGAGCTGGCAGCCGACAAGGCTAAGGGAACCCACGCCTGAGATCTCCCCGACCTGTGCCCGTCCGTCCTGCATGGGGCGGGCGTTCCCCATTCGCGTTGCACTGAATCCGTCTGAGCAGGAGAGCCGACATCATGGCCGTGACATTGACCGAAGCAGCAGCCCGGCACATCGACCGTTACATTGCCCGTCGGGGCAAGGGCATCGGTCTGCGCCTGGGGGTGAAGACCTCCGGTTGCTCGGGCCTGTCCTACAAGCTCGAGTACGCCGACAGCCAGCAAGAATCCGACCTGGTGTTCGAGAGCCATGGCGTGCGGGTCTTCATCGACCCCAAGAGTCTGGCCTACATCGATGGCACCGAGCTGGATTTCGTGCGCGAAGGACTGAACGAGGGTTTCAAGTTCAACAATCCCAACGTGCGCAACGAATGTGGCTGCGGCGAGTCGTTCAACATCTAATCCCCTTCGACACCCCACGCACTGACCGAAATGACGGCCCGATCTGCCTTTGACCGTTCGCTGTTCGAGCTGTTGGGCCTGCCCGAGCGCTTCGCGCTCGACCCGGCCGACCTGGAAGCACGCCATCACCGTTTCCAGGCTGTCGTGCATCCCGACCGGCACGTTGGCGGTTCGGACCACGACCGCCGACTGGCGCTGCAGCTGGCGGCCCAGGGCAACGAGGCCTTCCGGATCTTGTCCGACCCGTGCCAGCGGGCTGCCTACCTGTGCGAACGCCACGGTGCCTCGGTGGATGCCGAGCGCAACACGGCCATGCCGTCGGCCTTCCTGGTCGAGCAGATGGCCTGGCGCGAGGACATCGACGAGGTGCGCGACATGGGCGACCTCGAGGCGGCACACCGCCTGCAGGCGCGCCTGGAGGCCGAGCGCAACCATGTCATCGAGGGTATTGCAACGCTGATCGACGAACAGGCCGACTACCCGGCTGCGGCCATGCAGGTACGGCAGCTGATGTTCTTCGAGCGGCTGCGCACGAGCCTTGCTGACGTGGTGCGACAGATGGGGCAGGGTTAATGCCCTGACTACGGGGTCTGCTCTCCCCGGGGCGTGGTCGCCCCCATGAGGCCGCCTTTCCCTTGTCCTGATGGCGGCATGGCGGCCGCGTGAGCGTTGGACAGAACGCCCCAAGCGCGGCGCAAGCCGTCAATCGTTCAGGCGGGGCCGTTTTTCCGGCGGTGCAGTTTCGTTTCAACCGATATTCTTCTTTCTACATCTTCTATATGGCGCTGCTGCAGATTTCCGAGCCTGGCATGAGTCCTGATCCTCACCAGCGCCGGTATGCCATCGGTATCGATCTGGGAACCTCCAACTCGCTGGTGGCGGTCAGCCGCTCCGGCGTACCCGAGGCGTTACCTGATGCGCAGGGCCGGCGACTGCTGCCTTCCGTGGTGCAGTACCGGGCCGACGGCGCACCTGTGGTGGGCCATGAGGCCCAGCAGGCCATGCTGGCCGACAGCCGCAATGTCATCAGCTCGGTCAAGCGGCTGATGGGCCGTG
>CALIXC010000268.1 GCA_938046755.1 uncultured Lautropia sp.
GGGCGAACCCGACTCGGTATCGGCTGCCTGCGTACCGGCGCCACCACCTTTCTCGGTCACCTCGAAGACGGCCGTCTTGTTCCACAGGCCGGAGAAGACGCCCTGGGCGATGCCGTGTGACAGCGCCATGCCGGCCAGCGCGGCGCCCCAGACATCCTTCTGCTCGCAGCGCACGCGGCGCATGTACATCAGCGGTCCCATCAGCGCCTTGAAGAAGAAGAAGGCGATGAGCGGGATCATGAACAGTAGAATGGGCAGGCTGAACAGGTGGGGCGCGGCGATGATGCCGATGCTCCACGCGATGGCAGCCAGCGCGAACAGCAGGTGCAGTGCGTCACCGATCCACGAGAACCAGCCCGTGATGAAGTGGTAGCGCTGCGCCGCCGTCAGGTTGCTGCGACCGAACAGGGTTTTCGCGTGCGCTTTCATGATCTGGATGGCACCCTGCGCCCAGCGCTTGCGCTGCTTCTTGAAGGCGAAGAAGGTGTCGGGCGTGAGGCCGCGACCCATCACCACGTCCACGTAGCGCAGCGTGTAGCCCTGATTCATCAGGCGCAGGGCCAGCTCGGCGTCCTCGCAGATGGTCCATTCCGACCACTTGCCCTCCAGCAGCGGCTGGGCGCGCACCAGCGTCATGGTGCCGTGCTGGATGATGGCGTTGCGCTCATTGCGGTGGTGCATGCCGATGCGGAAGAAGCCGTCGTACTCGTAGTTCATCATCCGCCGGAAGGTGTGGCGGCTCCAGCCCCGGTGGGCCTGCGGAGACTGCACCACGGCGGTGTCCGGATCATCGAAGTAGCTCACCACATCCTTTAGCCAGCGACGCACCACCACGTAGTCGGCATCCACCACGCCGATGATCTCGGCATCGGGTGCCGTCTGCGTCAGCCCGTAGTTGAGAGCGCCGGCCTTGAAGCCGGGCCACTTGGGCAGGTGGAAGAACTTGAAGTTCTCGGGCAGCGTGGCCATGAACGCCTCGACCGGCTTCCAGAGCTTCTCGTCCTTGGTGTTGTTGTCGATGACCAGCACTTCGAAGTTGCTGTAGTCCAGCGCGGCCAGGCTCTTGATGGTGGCGATCACCATGTCGGGCTGCTCGTTGCAGCAGGCCAGGTGCAGCGATACCTTGGGTTCACGCGCACCGGGGGCCAGCGGCCGTGGGCGGTAGACGTGACGCAGGTTGCCTGGCCAGAACATCTCGACGAACTCGAAGAAGTTGGTGAGCAGGATGGTCGACATGGCCAGCAGCGACGGCACCAGAATCACCAGGAAGGTCCAGTCGATCGGGCGCATGTAGTAGTCGAAGGGCAGGGCCACCAGCCAGGCGAACAGCGAGATGACGGCCTGCAGCACCAGGCCGAAGGCGATGCGGCTGGGCAGTTGCAGGTTGGAGAAGCTGAACATGAACCAGAACAGTGCCACCACGCCGATGGCCGATGCCAGGGCGGCCTTGGTCTCCCAGTTGGGGTCACGCTCGATGGGGCCGGTCAGGCTGTACTTGGGCTGACGATAGGCGTCCAGGTAGCCCCAGTACGGGCCGGCACGGCCTTCCAGCTCGATCTTCCAGGGCTGGTCGATGCCCTCCATCAGGAAGTAGTCGATGTTCTCGGCGGCGGCGCGCACCAGGAAGCCCCGGATGAACTCGGCCTGGCTGGCCGGCGAGGCCCGGGAGGAGTCGCGGCGGTCGCCCTGGCTGGGCCAGCCCACCTCACCGATCACGATCTTCTTGTCGGGGAAGCGGCGCTGCACCTCGTGCAGTCGCCCGAAGGTGTACTCCAGCGCCTGCTGGACCGGCAGGCCTTCCCAGTAGGGCAGCAGGTGGACCGTGATGAAGTCGGCGTTGGCGGCCAGCTCGGGGTAGCGCAGCCAGATGTGCCAGGGCTCGGCCGTGGAGACCGGCTTGCGCACCCGGCGCTTGACCTCGCGCATGTTCTGGATGAGCTCGGCCGGGGTGCGGCCTGCGTGCAGCACCTGTTCGTTACCGACGATGACCCGTTCGATGGAGCTGGTGTCATGCACCGCCTTCTCGATGGCGTCGAACTCCTTCAGGTTGCGCTCTTCATCCTTGCTGACCCAGACGCCGGCCGTCAGGTGCAGGCCGGCCTTCTCGGCCAGGGCGGGAATGTTGGGCTGGTCGCCGCTGCTGTAGGTCCGCACCCGCGTCGTGTAGTCGGACAGGATCTGGAAGTCCTTCTCGATCGAGGACTCATCGGCGTTGCGTCCATCCAGCGGGTTGTCCCAGCGCTGGGCGGAGTTGTAGGCCAGGCCGCTGATCTTGCCGTAGAAGGCCGGCGCGTCCACCAGCGGGTTGATCTTGTCCCAGGTCACGAAGTTCAGCACGGCTAGCGACAGGGCGAGGAACGCCGCGCCCACCACGCGGCCGAAGGTGACCGGATGGTGGTTGCGGAAATGCTCGCCCAGCGGGTTGTCGGGAATGGGGTGGCTGGGTGCCTGGGTGGACGAAGGGGAGTCCGGTCCGGACATAGGGGGAGGCTTCCTGTCGGGATTGACGAACGAGATGCGATGCGTTGACGCGGCACGCCCTGGACATGCCGGAGGCGGACGTACGCCGAGCATTGTGCCCGATCCCGCAATGATGAACCTTCACGGGACGGAGCAGGCCGGTCAAAGTCTGCCGTACGTGCAGAATGTCATGTATGGCATACAGAACGTCCGACACGATCTGTGCGCGAACAACCTGAGATTCTATGCGTTGTCGGCTCTGGCAGAATTACGAGACTGTCACGTCCCTTTGCAGCCTGATACACATGGCACAAACGGCGCGTTTTTCGGCCGCGTGATTCCTCGGCGAGGCCGGTATCATCCTCTCCTGTGTCCGCCTGGCCGTTCCGGCATCCTCGGGCCCGCCGGGCGCAGCTTCCCATCGACCGTCACAGTCCATTCCCATGTTCGATTCTCTGTCCCGCAACCGTTCCCGCTGGATGACCCTGCTGAGCGTGCTGGCGGCCCTGCTGGTGCTGGCCTGGTGGCGCGCCCAGGGCACGCCGCAGCCGATGGTCGATGCGGCCGACGACAAGCTGCAGTGCGTCTCCTATGCGCCGTTCCGCAAGCCCGGCGAGACTCCGCTGGACCCCAGCGCCATGGTCTCGGAGGCACGGCTGCGCGAAGACCTCTCCATCCTGGCCACGCGTTCGCAGTGCGTGCGTACCTATTCCGTCATCCAGGGGCTGGACAAGGTGCCCGAGGTGGCCAAGTCGCTGGGCATGAAGGTGCTGCTGGGTGTCTGGATCGGCCGTGAGCGCGACAAGAACGACATCGAGATCCAGCGTGCCATCCAGCTGGCTCGTGAATACCCCGACACCATCCGCGGCATCGTGGTGGGCAATGAGGTGTTGCTGCGCCGTGAGCAGTCGGCGCAGCAGATGGCCAAGTACATCGATCAGGTGCGCAGTGCCGTCGACGTGCCCGTGACCTATGCCGATGTCTGGGAGTTCTGGAGCGAGAACGCCGAGCTGGCCAGGCACGTCTCGTTCGTCACCGTCCACATCCTGCCGTACTGGGAGGATCATCCGGTGGGTATCCACGCCGCCATCGACCACATCACCGGCACGGCCGAGCGCATGCGTCAGATGTTCAATGGCAAGGACGTGCTGATCGGTGAGACCGGCTGGCCCAGCGAAGGCCGCCAGCGGGATGCTGCCGTGGCCAGCCACGTCAATCAGGCGCGCTTCATGCGCGAGTTCAGCCAGGCAGCGGCTGACCACCATCTGAATTACAACTTCATCGAGGGCTTCGACCAGCCCTGGAAGCGGGGTCAGGAAGGCGCCATGGGCGGCAACTGGGGGGTCTTCGACAGTGATGGCCAGGCCAAGTTTCCCGCCACCGGCCCGGTCGCCGAAGATCCGTATTGGTACCTGGGCTGGCTGGGTGCTGTGGTTGGCCTGGCTGCTGCTCTGGGGCTGGCCCGCCGCTGGCAGCTGACAGAACGACTGCCGCAGGTACAGATGCTGGCCCTGGGGGCGGCAACCGGAGGCCTCGTAGTGGCGCAGCTGCGCTATGGCATGGTCTGGAACCGCAACGTGCTGGAATGGGGGGCCTCCGTGCTCCTGGGGGCTGCATCGCTACTGCTGATGTTCCGGGTGGTGCAGCTGGCGGCCCTGGGCCGCTCCGATCGACCGGCCGGTCAGGGCGCCTCGTCGCTGGTGGGCCTGACCGTGCCGTCGTTCAACACGCTGTGGCGGCGTCGGCGCGCGCACTTCGACGCGCTGGACTGGCTGGGCGTGTGCCGCAGCTTCCTGCTGTTCGCGGCTGCCATCATGACCCTGCTGCTGGTCTTTGATGCCCGCTACCGGGGATTCCCGACGGTGCTGTACATGCTGCCGCTGCTGGGTCTGGCCATGGCGCGGCTGGCCGGCCTGCGGTTGGCGGGGGCCGTGGAAGAGCGCGTGCTGGCCGCTGTCTGCGTGCTGGGCAGCATCGCTTTCGTGTTCATTGAGGGCTTTGCCAACGGTCAGTCGCTGACGTTTGGCGCCACGGTGGTGGCGCTGGCCGCGGTGGCCAGCGATGGCCGCTTCTGGATGTCGGCGCAGGACGAGCACTGAGAAAGCGGTTGAGCCGGGTGTTGCCCGGACATGAAGAAGGGCCTCGCTGGAGGCCCTTCTTCCGCCCTGAGGCCCAGAAGCGGAAGTATCGCTGGGATGATGCCGGTCAGGCGGGCTGCGCCTGCCGGCGTACTTTTACGTCCAGGCGCGCCAGCAGCATGGCGGCCACCAGCGAGGCGACGGCGGCCGGTTCATACGAATAGAGGATGAGTCCGGCCACGGCCAGGGCTAGTGACAGCCGCGCCATCAGCAGGTTCTGGCGCCAGCAGGCCAGCAGCGACAGCACCAGTGCCACCCAGCCCAGGTCCTGCCGGAAGAAAGACAGCACCAGCGCCGTGCGCACGCCGCACCAGCCTTCCCATCGGTGCATGTCGCAGTGCAGGGCCAGGTCGGTGGATTCCACCACCAGGTAGCGCAGCAGCAGGGCTACCACCAGGGCAATGGCGGGATAGGTTAGGTCCTTCAGGCGGATATGCATGGGGCTCACTTCTTCATCATGTCGAAGAACTCGGTGTTGTTCTTCGTGGCCTTCATTTTATCCAGTAGGAACTCCATGGCCTGCAGCTCGTCCATGTCGTGCAGCAGGCGACGCAGGATCCAGACCTTCTGCAGGATGTCGGGCTTGATCAGCAGCTCTTCGCGGCGGGTGCCGGAACGGTTGATGTCCATCGCTGGGAAGATGCGCTTTTCCATCATCCGCCGGTTCAGGTGGATCTCCATGTTGCCGGTGCCCTTGAACTCCTCGTAGATCACCTCGTCCATGCGGCTGCCGGTGTCGATCAGCGCCGTGGCCAGGATGGTGAGCGAACCGCCTTCCTCGATGTTGCGGGCTGCGCCGAAGAAACGCTTGGGCCGCTGCAGGGCGTTGGCGTCCACACCACCGGTCAGCACCTTGCCGGAGGAGGGCACCACGGTGTTGTAGGCACGAGCCAGGCGGGTGATGGAGTCCAGCAGGATCACCACGTCTTTCTTGTGCTCGACCAGGCGCTTGGCCTTCTCGATGACCATCTCGGCCACCTGCACGTGGCGGGTGGCCGGCTCATCGAATGTGGAGGACACCACCTCGCCACGGATCGAGCGCTGCATCTCGGTCACTTCCTCGGGGCGCTCGTCGATCAGCAGCACGATGACGACGGCCTCGGGGTAGTTGGTGGTGATGGCATGCGCGATGTGCTGCATCATCACCGTCTTGCCACTCTTGGGCGGCGCCACGATCAGGCCACGCTGGCCCTTGCCGATGGGGGCGATGATGTCGATGATCCGGCCGGTGACGTTCTCGTCGGTCAGCAGGTCGCTGCGCTCCAGGCGCAGCACCTCATCGGGGTGCAGCGGCGTCAGGTTCTCGAAGAGGATCTTGTGCTTGGAGTGCTCGGGGGGGGCGCCGTTGATGCGGTCCACCTTCACCAGCGCGAAGTAGCGCTCGCCATCCTTCGGCGTGCGCACCTCACCCTCGATCGAGTCGCCGGTGTGCAGATTGAAGCGGCGGATCTGCGAGGGCGAGATGTAGATGTCGTCCGGGCTGGCCAGGTAGGAAGTCTCGGGGGTGCGCAGGAAGCCGAAGCCGTCGGGCAGGACCTCCAGCACGCCGTCCCCGAAGATCTGGTCGCCGTTGCGCGCCTTGCGCTTGAGGATGGCGAACATCAGCTCCTGCTTACGCAGGCGGTTGGCGGCTTCGATCTCCAGGCTTTGCGCTATTTCGATCAGGCGCGAAATATGCAGGGCCTTCAGCTCGGACAGGTACATAGGTTGGAACGGATGAGGGTTGGTCGGAATCGGCCCCGCCGGAAACGCCGCCGGCATGGCAAGATTTCGGGGAATGGAATGGGGGTGGCCGCGCGCCGGGCGGACCTGACAGAGCAGGAGCGCCTGTGGGCGACGGCGACAAGAGCGGAGGCCGACCGGGAAACGATGGCTCGGTGGTCGGGGGATTGCCTGCTGGGCGCGATGGCTGGAAAGCCGACGGGCAGAGCCAGGATGTTCCGGAGGGGCCCGGAAAACCGTGCCGGCACCTTTATGCGCCGTTCCTGCCGGGCTTCTGGCTCGGCGGTCGGTTCTTCCGGAGGATCCGGGCAGGCAGCGCGTGCACGCGGTGCAAAACGCTGCGGCATATGGCCCGTTGCGCATCGGACCCGCAGCCGGCAGATGCAGTGCCGGTCTGTCAGGGGCGAGTGCCCGATCAGGATCGGGTTCGCACTGTACTACGAATGCCCCGCATGTGCAAAAAAATCACACAAACCGGCCGTAGATTTTGCCATGCCTGTCACACGGAGCGACGAGGGGAGCGATGAAGCTGCCGGCTGAAGGCCAGACATGCGGGAAGCTCCGTGCGAAGGAGCAGAGCCAGGGCGGTGCGGCTGCAGGAATGGCCGGCCGGGCCGGCGCAGCGTGCCGGCACCGGGGATCAGAGGTTGCTGTCGAGGAAGGCGGTGAGCTGGCCCTTGGAGACGGCGCCCACCTTGGTGCCCACCAGCGTGCCGTTCTTGAACAGCATCAGCGTAGGAATGCCACGGATGCCGTACTTGGCGGCAATGGCCTGGCTCTCATCGACGTTGACCTTGGCCACGGCCATCCGGTCGGAGTAATCGTGCGAGACCTCATCGAGGATCGGGGCGATGAGCTTGCAGGGGCCACACCATTCGGCCCAGAAATCGACCAGAACCGGCACGTCGGACTTCAGCACATCGGTGTCGAAGGAATCGGCGGAAACGTTTTTGATACCCATGGGTTTTCTGGAACTCTCCTGTTCGGACGCTAAAAATAACACGGCTGGCCACCGGGAGGCGCAGGGCACGCAAGCCTGGATGCCGCCGGAGGGCGGGGGCGGGGGCGCGAATGCCGTTGCCCCGTACCGTGCCAAAGCCCGTATCCAGGCCTCTTTCCGTCAGATCGGGGTGGATGGCATGGAATCAATGCCATCCGTCGGTCCGACGGCCGCATGCATCGTCTCGGGAATGACACATATGTCGATACGACATGATGCCGTGCTGGCGCGGCCGTCTTTGAGGGACGGGCGGGTGTGCCGGGACGGCCCCATGCAGCGGGGGATCGGCGGCAGATCCCGCGGCAGATCCCGCGGCAGATCCCGCGGCAGATGCGTGCGGGCATGCCCGAACTTGTCGTTGCGGCGCCTTGATATACAATCGCCAGCGGACGGGCCTCCTCGCATTGTGGCTCGGGAACCTGGTCAGGTCCGGAAGGAAGCAGCCATAACCGAATCCCGCAAGTGCCGAGGGTTCGGCTCGTCCCCCTCATATCTCGCCGGTACAGGGTGCACGCAGGCCCTGCGGCGCATCCCGTCTTCCAGTCTTTCCGCCCGGTGCGCCCCCGTGGCTCCGGCAAGGAACCCGGTGCAGTCACTTTCTCCCTCCGGCAGCCATCAGGTGCTGGCCCGCAAATGGCGCCCGCGCGACTTCGATTCCCTGGTCGGACAGGACACGGTCGTGCGCGCGCTGCGCCACGCACTCGACAACCAGCGGCTTCACCACGCTTACCTGCTTACGGGCACCCGGGGCGTGGGCAAGACCACCATCGCCCGCATCCTGGCCAAGGCCCTGAACTGCGAAAAGGGCGTCAGCTCCCATCCCTGCGGCGAATGCTCGGCCTGCCGAGGTGTGGACGAGGGGCGCTTCCCTGACTATCTGGAGATGGACGCGGCCTCCAACCGCAAGGTCGAGGAAATGGCGGTGGTGCTGGAAAACGCCGCCTACCTGCCTACGGTGGGCCGCTACAAGGTCTTCGTCATCGACGAGGTCCACATGCTCTCCACCCACGCCTTCAACGCCATGCTGAAGACGCTGGAAGAGCCGCCGCCCCACGTCATCTTCGTGCTGGCCACCACTGATCCGCAGAAGGTGCCGGTCACCGTGCTGTCGCGCTGCATGCAGTTCGGTCTGCGCAACGTCAGCCCGGCCACCGTGGCCGGACACCTGGCCAACGTCCTGCAGGCCGAAGACATTCCCTATGAGGAACGGGGCCTGGAGCTGATCGGCAAGGCCGCCGGCGGCAGCATGCGCGACGGTCTGTCGCTGCTCGACCAGGCCATCGCGCTGGGGGCTGGTCAGGTGAAGCAGGCCACCGTGCAGGAGATGCTCGGCACGGTCGATGAAGACCTGGCCCCCGAACTGCTGGCGCTGCTGGCCGCCGGCGATGCCGCTGCCGTGGTGCAGCAGGCCGACAGCCTGGCGGCCCGCAACGTGGCCCATGCCCAGATCCTGATGGCCATGGCCGCCGAGCTGCAACGGGTGGCGCTGGCCCAGGTGGGCCAGGGCGAGCCGCATGTGCTGGCGGCACAGATGGATCCTTCCGATGTGCAGGTCTGGTATCAGATCGCCATCCATGGTGTGCGTGACCTGCCGCTGGCGCCCGATGCCCAGACTGGCTTTATGATGACCCTGCTGCGGATGCTGGCTTTCCGTGCCGACAATTTGGCGCTGGGTTCGCTGGCTGCCGTGGTCGATGGCGCCGCAGCGCCGGACCATGGCATGGCGGCAGCGCGTGGCATGGCGGCACCTGGTGGCGCGGCGCGGCCGTCCTTTGGGGGGG
>CALIXC010000269.1 GCA_938046755.1 uncultured Lautropia sp.
CCGAGGGCTGGGCAGCGCCGAGCAGTTCCAGGCCGTGCTGGAGCCGCTGGCCGACCGGCTGGGCGCGGCGCTGGGAGCCTCGCGTGCCGCGGTGGACGCCGGCTATGCGCCCAACGACTGGCAGGTGGGGCAGACCGGCAAGATCGTTGCGCCGCAGCTCTACATCGCGGCCGGCATCTCGGGTGCCATCCAGCACCTGGCCGGCATGAAGGACAGCCGCATCATCGTGGCCATCAACAAGGATGAAGAGGCGCCCATCTTCAGCGTGGCCGACTATGGCCTGGTGGCCGATCTCTTCGAGGCCGTGCCTGCGCTGACCGCCAAGCTGGGCTGATCGCCCGATCGCCTCACCGGACGGCGGAGCGTGACACTCGTCACGTTCCGCCGTCGTCGTTTCCGACCATGAAAAGGACTCCGACGTTTTGTCGATTCTTGAGACCTGGTTGCTTGCCGTGGGGCGGGGCGCCGATCAAGAATGCCTGCCGCTGGTGCCCTGCCGGGCGCCTTTCGTCAGGAGACGTGGAAATGGAAACGAAATTTGCGGTGGGCCGTCTGGTGCTGTCCTGTGCCGCCGTGGCTATGAGTGGTCTGCTGGCGGCGGGCGCCGCCCAGGCTGAAAGCGTCACCAAGGTCTATCAGTCGCGCATGCACGATGGTTCGCTGAGCTTCGGCGACAAGCCCGCCCAGGGCGCCATCGAGACCGAAAGCCGTGACTACCGGCTGCCCGACGCCCCGCCGGCCGCCGTGCTGGAAGCCGAGCGTCGCAACTGGGCCGAGCAGAACCGGGCCTTCGAGCAGCGTTATACCGACCGCCTGGCCATCGAGGCCATGCAGGAACGCCAGCGCAAGCTGGAAACCCTGATGCTGCGCGCTGCCGGCGCTGCCGCGCCCACCGAGACGCTGGTCTACGGGGGGGCGCCCGTGGTCTGGGGTGCACCGCACATCCGTCCCATGCCGCCCATGGCCCAGCCCGGAGGCGCGGTCTATCGCAGCTCGCCCGGTGCCGTGAACGGCCGTGGCGCACCGTTCCTGTCCAGCGGCTTCCAGGCGCATCCCGCGTACTGATACCCGCTCATTCCTCATGAAAATACCCCGGCAGCGCAAGGCTGTCGGGGTTTTTTGTCGGTGCTTCTCTTGTTGGGGCCTCGTCAGGGCATCCATGCCGGGGCCGGGGGCGGTTGGCGGGCGCAGCCACGCAGGGCCTGGTCGGTGGGGCAGGGGCGCTGCCGGATTCAGGCTTCCACGGCCGGCACGGCCTCTTCCTTCACGGGTTCCTTCAGTCGTGTCACCAGTAGCTGGTCGATGCGATGGTGGTCGATGTCGACGACCTCGAACTTGTAGCCGCCATAGGTCACGGCGTCAGTGAGCTTGGGCATGCGGCGCAGGCTGTACATCATGAAGCCAGCCAGCGTCTCGTAGTTGCTGTCCTCGGGCAGTGCCTCGATGTCCAGCACCCGCAGCACGGTCTCCACCGGGGTCAGACCGTCGATCAGCCAGCTGTTGTCGTCGCGCTTGACGATCTGCCGCTGGTTGTCGTTGACCAGATCGCCCATCACGGTGCTCATCACGTCGTTGAGGGTGATCAGCCCCACCACCAGCGCGTATTCGTTCAGCACGATGGCGATGTCCTCGCGGCTGGCCCGGAAGTGGTTCAGCAGCTCGGACAGCGTGAGCGAATCCGGGATGGTCAGCACCGGCTTGATCCACGGCGCACCCTTGAGCGTCAGCGGCTCGTTGTTCAGGATGCGGGCCAGCAGGTCCTTCGATTCCACGTAGCCGACAATGCGGTCGATCTCGTCGTCGCAGACCAGGAAGCGCGAATGGGCCAGTTGAGCGATCTGCTCGCGGATCTCCTGCTCGGTCTCCTGCAGCGTGAGGTAGGCAATGCTCTCGCGCGTGGTCATGGCTGACGACACCAGCCGCGATTCCAGCTCGAACACGTTCTCGATCAGGTGGTACTCGGTGTCGGGCAACACGCCGGCCTCGGCACCGGCATCCACCACGGCCGAGATGTCGTCGAAGGTGAGTTCGTCGGTGCGCTGCGCCGGCAGCCCGAACAGCGAGATCAGCTTGTCCGAGAGCTTGTTGAAGATCCAGACGATGGGCTTGAACAGCACGATGCAGCCGTGCAGCGGGCGCACCAGCCGCCGGGCTAGCCGCTCGGGGGCCAGCATGGCCAGCCGCTTGGGCAGCAGGTCCGCAAACAGGATGAACATGGCCGTCACCATCAGGAAAGAGAGTGTGGTGGTGAGCGGCTCCAGCCAGGGGCCCTTGTAGAAGGGGCCTATCCAGTCGCGGAACGTGGGGCCGAGCGCCGATTCGCCCACGGCGCCGGCCAGGATGGCTACGGCATTGATGCCGATCTGCACTGCGGTGACGAACTGACCGGGGCGCGACTGCAGGGCGAGGATCTCCCTGGCGTGCTCGTCGCCCTCGTCGGCCATCACCTGCAGCTTGATGCGACGCGAGGCGGCCAGCGAGATCTCGGCAGCGGAGAAGAAGGCGCTGCACAGGATGAGCAGCAGCAGGACGAGAAGCTGTTGGGTGGGACTGAGGCTGAGATGCAAAGCAGGCTCCGAAGCCGCACAGGGGACGGTCTGGACAGGCTCCGTGATGGCGCGTCTCGTGTTTTTCGGACTTTCCCGAGTGCTTTGAACTCAAAGATTACCCACTTTGTGCGTTTTCAGCCACTTTTGGCTGATCAACGTTGGGTGTTTGTCGTTCCTGGCGCAGCGCTGTCATGGTCTGGATATATTCCGGGACAGCAGCTTCCTTCTCTAGGGCGGCTGGTTTCCTTGGGTATGTACCGGGGATGGATGTCCATTGCATGACAACGGCACGCTTGCGCTATATAATCAAGAGTTTCCTCAACATCGGGTTTCTTTCAGGCACGCCACAGCGTGGCCTTGGGGCCCGGCAGGCAGTTTCTGGCCAGGCCCGGGGTTCGGGTGCCAGTTCTGCGGCATCGGCTGGTATTCGGAGATATCTCAATGGTCGTCGTTCGTCTCTCGCGTGGTGGTTCCAAGAAACGCCCCTTCTACAACATCGTCGTCACCGACAAGCGCAACCGTCGTGATGGCAGCTTCATTGAGCGCCTGGGTTTCTACAACCCGGTGGCCTCCGAGAAGGACCAGCAGGCCCTGCGCCTGGATCTGGCCCGCGTGCAGCACTGGGTCGGCCAAGGTGCACAGCTCTCGCCCAGCGTGGCCCGCCTGGCCAAGAAGGTCGGTGAGCAGCAACCTGCCGCCGCTGCCTAATCCCTTCCAGAGCAGTTTCTGTGGCTGATCCCCACTGGATCGGCGTCGGCCGCATTCGGGGCAGCCATGGTGTCCAGGGCGCGCTGAAGATCGAGCCTTACGCCGCCGCGTCCGAATCGGTGCTGCGCTATGCCCGGCGCTGGCGCTTGGTCGAGGCGGTCGAGCCGTCTTCGGACGGTGCGCATGGGGGGGCGGTATCCGCGCCCAGGCGCGCGACCCGTCCACTGGCGTTGCCGCAGGTCGTGCGGCGGGGCCGCTGTCGGGTGCAGGGCGATGCGCTGGTGGCCGAGCTGGTGCTGCTGGACGGCCAGCCGCCGCTCACCCGAGAACAGGCGTTGGCCCTCAAGGGCGTGGAGATCCAGGTCGATCGCGCCGACTTTCCCCCCACCCAGGATGACGAGTTCTACCATGCGGACCTGATCGGTTGCGAAGTCATCGGCCAGCAGGGGGCTCGCCTGGGCACGGTCGTGGCCGTCGATGACCACGGCGCGCAGCAGGTGCTGCGTCTGGACGACGGCATGCTCATCCCCTTCGTCGAGGCCATCGTGCAATCGGTGGACATTGCAGCCCGGCGCATCCAGGCGGACTGGGCGGCTGACTGGCTCTGATCCCACGACCTGTACGTTCTGCGGCACGCCGCCGTGCGTGGCGAAAGGGAAGGCCATCTCATCCCCTGACGCCTTTTTGTTGCCATGGACTTCGAGATCATCACCATCTTTCCCGACCTGGTCGAGGCAGTGGCACCTTACGGCGTGGTCGGGCGCGCGCGCAATGAGGCGTATTTTCTGCGCTGCTGGAATCCGCGCGATTACACCTTCGACAATTACCGGCGCATCGATGACCGTCCCTATGGCGGCGGACCCGGCATGGTAATGCTGGCCGAGCCGCTGTTGCGCTGCCTGACGGCGTTGCGCGAGACCCGTGTCGCTGAAGGGCGTCCCGAGCTGCCTGTCATCTATCTGTCCCCGCAGGGGCAGCATTTCACGCAGGCGCGCGCCCAGACAATGGCGGCTTCCGACGGCGCCATTTTCCTGTCTGGCCGCTACGAGGCCATCGACCAGCGTTTCCTCGACGCGGTGGTGGACGAGGAAATCTCGATGGGTGACTTCGTGGTCTCGGGGGGCGAGTTGCCGGCCATGCTTGTCATGGATGCCGTGGTGCGACTGCTGCCCGGCGTGCTCAACCACGGCGAATCGGCCGAACAGGACTCGTTTGCCGAGGGAGCGCCGGCTCAGCGTCTGCTGGACTGCCCGCATTACACCCGCCCCGAGCAGCTGCCGGGGCTGCCGCGCGACGTGCCGGCTGGGGTACCGCCCGTGCTGTTGTCGGGCAACCACCGCGAGATCGAACGCTGGCGTCATGCCGCCGCGCTGGAGGCCACGCAGCGCAAGCGCCCGGAGCTGCTTTCGGCAAAATCCGTGCTATCATCAAAAGCTTAGCTTGCATCCTCTGGCGGGACCATCCGCCGCTGGCCAGGTTCGGTGCCATCGGTTCCAATCCCAACAACAGCCCCGCACACGATGCCTGGAGCCCTCTAGCATGAACCTCATCGCCCAGCTCGAACAGGAAGAGATTTCCCGCCTCGGCAAGCAGATTCCCGCCTTTGCGCCCGGTGACACCGTGGCCGTGGCCGTCAATGTGGTTGAAGGCAGCCGCAAGCGTGTGCAGGTCTACGAAGGCGTGGTCATCGCCAAGCGCAACCGTGGTCTGAACAGCGCCTTCATCGTCCGCAAGATCTCCTCGGGCGAGGGCGTCGAGCGTACCTTCCAGCTGTACTCGCCGCTGATCGCTGGCATTGAGGTCAAGCGCCGTGGCGACGTGCGCCGCGCCAAGCTGTACTACCTGCGCAACCTGTCCGGCAAGAAGGCCCGCATCAAGGAGAAGCTGCCGGCCCGCACGCAGGCCGCCAAGACCGCTGCGGAAGGCGCCGAGGGCTGATCGGTTCCGACCATGCCCGGTCGTTGGTCACCTGTCCCACGAGGGGTGGCCATGCCTGCGCCGGCATCGGCCGATGTCTCCGTCCCGCCTTTCGATCCGTCGTCTGCCCCCGTGTTGGCGGCAGCCGGCGGATCTTCCGAACAACCGCTGTCCGACCAGCGCCTGCAGGGCGACTGGATCCGGCAGCGGTTTTTGCATCCGCCCACCAGCTGGCGCATCGAGGCCGAGAGCAATGCCGAGGCGCCGTCGGGGCCTTCCTCAGGTGCGGCGGCCGTTTCTGCGTCCCCATCGTCTGCCTTTCCATCGGCGTCCGTTCCGGCACAGCAGGTCCGTGTGGACGGGCGCGTTTCTCACCCTGACACCACGGCGACGCGCCCGCTGACCCCGGCTGCCGTGCTGGTGCCGCTTCTGCCCACGCCCCAGGGGCTGGGTGTGCTGTTGACAGTGCGCAGTAACCGGCTGCGCCACCACCGGGGGCAGATTGCCTTTCCGGGCGGCCGGCTGGATCCGGAAGATGCCTCGGCCACCGATGGCGCCCTGCGTGAGGCAGCCGAAGAGATTGGCCTGGCGCGTCATCAGGTACAGGTGCTGGGCAGCCTGCCTGGCATGGCCACCGGCACGGGCTATTGGGTCAATCCCGTGGTGGGACTGCTGGATGCCGCGGTGCAGCCCCAGTCACTTGTGCTGTCGCCGCAGGAGGTGCAGGAAGCCTTCGTGGTGCCGCTGGCTTTCCTGATGAATCCGGCCAATCACCAGCGCCGTCTGGGCCGCTGGCAGCAGGACGGGCAGCTCATCCAGCGTGCCTTTCACGCCATGCCCTGGCAGGCACCGGCGGGCCACACCTATTTCATCTGGGGAGCCACCGCCACCATGCTGCGCAATTTCTATCACTTTCTGGCGGCGTGACGGAAACGATGGTGCTGCTGTTGCAGCCCGTGGGGCTGTCCGGCGAGAGGGCAGAGGGCGGAGTGTAGAGGGCGGAGTGTAGAGGGTCGAGTGCGGAGAATCGCCACAAGCTTAAGACCGCTCCAGTTCCTATGCCTGCCAGTACCTCATGACGACGG
>CALIXC010000270.1 GCA_938046755.1 uncultured Lautropia sp.
CCCAGTCGGCTCAGTCGGCCAGGCGGTGGGCGACGCGCTCGGGGACGCGGTCCGCCTCGGGCTGGCCGATGAGGTCCTCGGGGACCTCGGTGGAGCGGGAGATCGCGGTCATGGCGTCGCGGGAGACGACCTTGACGCGCTCGCGCGACCTGGTCTCGCCGCCGGTGACGACCCGGTTCAGGTCGAATAGGATGAACAGCGAGAAGACGACGGTGGCCAGCAGCGAGATGGTGAGCATCAGCGCCGGGATCTGCAGGAAGATGTTGGCGAACGCGGCCAGCAGGATGACGATCATGCCCACGAAGAGCCAACGCCCCATGCCCGAAAAGTCACGCTTGGAGACGGTGGCGATGGTGGCCATGGCGCCGAAGATGACGGCAGTGCTGCCGAAGGCCATCATGACGAGCGAAGCACCGTTGCTCATGCCCAGTACGAAGCCCAGCAGGCGCGAGAGCATCAGCCCCATGAAGAAGGTGAAGCCCAGCAGCAGCAGGATGCCGGCGCTGCTGTTGCGATAGCGGCTGATGCCGTACATGAAGCCCCAGGCGATGGCCAGGAAGGCGATGAAGCTGATGGCCGGGCTGCCCGAGAAGAAGCTGAAGCGCGTGGCCACGCCGATCCAGGCACCGATGACGGTGGGGATCATGGACAGGGCGAGCAGGCCATAGGTGTTGCGCAGCACGCGATTGCGGGTTTCGGTGCCGACGGCAGTGTTCTGATACTGAGGTGAGAGTTGGTCGATCGCCATTGAATGGTCTCCGGAAAGGGAAGGGGGCCAAGGTCGGACAATGGGCTGTTGCGGATTATAGACGCCCGAGTGGTTGTTCCGGTTGACGGAATGCGCTTTCCGGCCTGCCGGAGCAACCTTCTGTCGTTGAGGCTCAGGTGGGGGCGGATGGGCTTTGCTGCAAGGGCGGCGGCTAGAGTGGCTAACCGGTGTTCGCCCGCAGGCCACCTTCCATCGGCTGGCAATCCGCTATAATGAACGATTGTTCTGATCCTGCGAATGGCATTCGTGCCCTCGCACAACCCTCATTTGCCTGCGTCCCGCGGCGCTGGCGCAACGGAGCTACCCATGGCTGTTGAAAGAACCCTGTCGATCATCAAACCCGATGCCGTGGCCAAGAATGTCATCGGCCAGATCCTCGCCCGCTTCGAGTCCGCTGGCCTGAAGGTCGTGGCTGCTCGCATGATGCAGCTTTCCAAGGCCGAAGCCGAGGCCTTCTACGCCGTTCACAAGGAGCGTCCCTTCTTCAAGGATCTGGTCGCCTTCATGGTGTCCGGCCCCGTGATGGTTCAGGTGCTGGAAGGCGAGAACGCCATCCTGCGCAACCGTGAGCTGATGGGTGCCACCGATCCGAAGAAAGCCGAGAAGGGCTCGATCCGCGCCGATTTCGCCGACAGCATCGACGCCAACGCCGTGCACGGTTCGGACGCTCCGGAAACGGCTGCCACCGAGATCGCCTTCTTCTTTCCCTCGATGCAGATCTGCTCGCGCTGAACACATCGCTTCATCCTTGCCGGGGTGATCCGGTCACCCGGTCTCCCGGCGCCGCGCAAGGTGCAGGCGCCCGGGTCTGATGTCAGGAGATACTGCATGCAAGCCCCCCTGGCCCAGCGGGAAACCCGCCTGGAGCCCGCTTCCGCCTTCATGGATCCATCTGCTTCGCCTTTGGGCGGGCAGGAGGGCGACGCGCCGGCGCAGCCAGCCGCGACTGTCGTGCCTGGGGAGAGCACCACTGCGCCGGCAGCGGCCCCTTCCGCCGTCAAGGCTCCTGCCGGGCCCGTCAATCTGCTCGGACTCGATCGCCAGGGTTTCCTGGATTTCTGCGGTGGCATGGGCGAGAAGCCCTTCCGCGCCCACCAGCTGATGCGCTGGGTGCACCAGCGCGGCGTGGCCGACTGGTCGGCCATGACCGACCTGGCCCGCAGCTTCCGCGAGCGCCTGCAGGACAAGGCCCTGATCCAGGCACCGTCGGTGCTGAAGGATCACACCGCCTCCGATGCCACGCGCAAGTGGCTCTTCGACGTGGGGGCCGGCAATGCCGTCGAGGCCGTCTTCATTCCCGAAGCACGTCGTGGCACGCTCTGCGTGTCCTCTCAGGCCGGGTGTGCGGTCAACTGCAGTTTCTGCTCCACCGGCAAGCAGGGGTTCTCGCGCAACCTCAGTACGGCCGAGATCCTCGGCCAGATCTGGCTGGCCAACCAGCTGCTGCGCCAGCCCGGCGCGCAGCCGCGCTGGAGTGGTGCCGACGACATGGCGCAGCTCGATGAGGACGTGGACGATGCCGGCGCGCTGCGCCCCATCAGCAACATCGTCTTCATGGGGATGGGCGAGCCGCTCCTGAACTACAACGCGCTGTTGCCAGCCCTGCGGGCGTTGCTGGACGACCACGGTTACGGACTTTCGCGCCGTCGGGTCACGGTTTCCACCTCCGGTGTGGTGCCGCTGATCGACCGTCTGTCGGAAGACTGCGCGGTGGCACTGGCGGTTTCGCTGCATGCCAGCAACGATACGCTGCGCGACCAGCTTGTGCCGCTCAATCGCAAGTATCCTCTGAAGGAATTGCTGGCTGCCTGCCAGCGGTACCTGAAAGTGGCGCCGCGGGATTTCATCACCTTCGAATACGTGATGCTCAAGGATATCAACGATTCGGTGGCGCATGCCCGGGAACTGGCGGCGCTGGTGGCTGATGTACCCTGCAAGTTCAACCTGATTCCGTTTAACCCGTTCCCGAACTCCGGGCTGTCCCGGTCTTCCGACCGGACTATCCGTCAGTTCGGTGACGTGCTGTTGCGGGCGGGCATCGTCACCACGGTGCGGCGCACGCGTGGCGACGAGATCGATGCTGCTTGCGGGCAGCTGGCGGGCGAGGTGGTCGACCGCACGCGGCTGCGTGAGCGCACGGTGCAGTTCCACCGGCCTGCAGCGCATCAGGGCGGCCGGCCTGTCGGAAACGGGCAGCTGGCACGGGCCTGAACGCACTCGTGACCGCTGTTCGGGCCAGAGCCTGAGGGTCCGGATCGGAAGTCACGCGCTGGCTGGCTCGGGGGCCTGGGCCAGGCGCGCAGGGTGCAACGGCAGGACGCAACGAAATTTTTCTCGGATAGGACCATGAAGCAACAAGCACAATCGATCGGAACCGACAACCTGGCCGGAACGGGCATGGCAGCCGCCCGCACGATGACCACGATGCGCGTTCGACGTGCCCTGGCTGGCCGCAAGCTGGCCCTGGTGCTGGCTCTGGGTCTGGGCCTGGCCGGATGCGTCACCACCGAGACCGTCGATAACAAGGGCGGTGGCCGTCCTGCCGGCGGAACCTCGGCCGACAGCGTCTCTTCGGTCAGCAGCCAGGTCTCGCCTGCCGAAGAGAAGCGCCGTCGTGCTCGCATCCGTCTGGAGCTGGCGGTCAATCACTACCAGGGCGGCAACATGCCGCTGGCACTGCAGGAAATCGACCAGGCCATTCGGATCGATCCCGACTATGCGGCAGCCCATGGCATGCGTGGTTTGGTCTACGCAGCCATGAATGACCCGGAGAAGGCCGACGCGAACTTCCGTCAGGGCCTGAAATTGTCGCCGAAGGATCCCGAGCTGAACAACAACTACGGCTGGTATCTGTGCCAGACAGGCCGTCAGCGTGAAGCTATCCGCTACTTCGACGTGGCGGCCGCCGACCACGCCTACACCACGCCTGCCAAGCCGCTGCACAACGCCGGCATCTGCCTGATGCAGGTGGGCGATGAGAGCGGTGCCGAGGGCTATCTGCTGCGCTCGTTCAAGGTGGATCCGTCCAACGCGGTGGCCATGTACAACTTGGCCGAGCTGTATCTGAAGCGCGGCACCTACGATCGCGCCAAGTTCTACTCCGACCGCTTGCTGGCCACCTACCAGCCTACGGCCGAGACGCTGTGGCAGGGCATTCGGGTGGCCAGACTGGGCAACGATACCACCTCTGCCCATCAGCTGATGGATCAGCTGCGTACCCGCTATCCGCAGTCGCCCGAGGCGGCGCGCCTGGGTCAGAAGGGAGGTGGCGAGCGCGACAACGAGCCTCAGACCTACCACGGCCAGGCCCATTCCAGCAACGGCCCGCATGACCCCGAGAACGGACAGTGACATGCCGGCCGAACCAAGGATCGACAGTCCGGCGCCCGAGAGCGCCGGTTTGCCCCGCGTGTCCATTCCCGCCGATCTGCAGGCCGCCCGCGAGGCGCGCCGCTGGAGCCGGCTGGATGTGGCCCGCCTGACCAAGTTCCAGGTGCGGCAGATTGCCGCCCTGGAAGAAGGACATTTCGAGCAGCTGCCTGGCCGTGCCTTCGTGCGCGCGGCGCTGCGCAGCTACGCGGCCGTGCTGGAGGTGGATGTCACACCGCTTCTGGCCAGCATCGGTGGCTATGCTGAGCCGGCGCCGCTCACCGTGCGGCTGCGCTATTCCGAGGCGGCCCTGCAGGCTGACATGGGCGCTGAATACGAGCCTGCCAACCGCAGCCACGCCAGCCGCTGGTTTTGGGGCATGGCCAGCCTGGCGGTCGTGGTGGCGCTGGGCGTCTGGTATGGCAGCACCGACAGTGGACGCTGGCAGCACCGCCAATGGTTCGATGGCTTCATGTCGGCCGACAAGCCGGTAGAATCATTGCCTTCTGTGCGCCGCGCCTCCGGCAAGGTCACCGAATCGGTCACCTGGAGCTGGGCACCCGCAGAGCAGGTACCTGCTGCCGGCGCGGCAGGTTCGGAGTGAAGCTACCCAGACTGGAAGATGACTGCACACGCAGGCGAAGAACGGCCCTCGACCACCCATCCCGATCCCATGCCGGTAGGCCCCGGACAGCGTCGGCGTACCCGCCAGGTGCTGGTTCGCTGGGATGACAATCAGGTCCTGATCGGCAGCGACGGGCCGGTGGTCGTGCAGTCGATGACCAACACCGACACCGCCGAGGCCATCGCAACGGCCATCCAGACCCGCGCGCTGGCCAAGGCCGGCTCCGAGCTGGTCCGCATCACCGTCAACACCCCGGCCGCTGCAGCCGAAGTCCCAGCCATCCGTGAGCAGCTCGATCGCATGGGCTGCAAGGTGCCGCTGGTGGGCGACTTCCATTACAACGGCCACAAGCTGCTGCACGACTTCCCCGAGTGTGCCGAGGCACTGTCCAAGTACCGCATCAACCCGGGCAACGTGGGCAGTAGCGCTAAGCGCGACGACAACTACCGCGCCATGGTCGAGGCCGCCTGCCGCTACCGCAAGCCGGTGCGCATCGGCGTCAACTGGGGCTCGCTTGACCAGTCCGTGCTGGCGCGCCTGATGGACGCCAACTCGGCCCGCTCCCAGCCCTGGGATGCCCAGGCCGTCATGCGCGAGGCGCTTGTTACCTCTGCCATCGAAAGCGCTCAGGAGGCCGAACGCATCGGCCTTCCCGGCGACGCCATCGTGCTGTCGGCCAAGGTCTCCAACGTGCAGGACGTGGTGGCCGTCTATACCGAACTTGCCCGCCGCTGTAACTATCCGCTGCATGTGGGTCTGACCGAGGCCGGCATGGGCAGCAAGGGCATCGTGGCCTCTTCCGCCGCGCTGTCGCTGCTGCTGCAGCAGGGCATCGGCGACACCATCCGCATCTCGCTCACGCCCGAGCCGGGCGGCGATCGCAGCAAGGAAGTGGTGGTCGCACAGGAGATCCTGCAGTCGCTGGGCCTGCGCTCGTTCGCCCCCATGGTGGTGGCCTGCCCGGGCTGTGGTCGCACCAGCAGCACCTTCTTCCAGGAACTGGCCGACCGCATCCAGCGCTACCTGCGCGAGCAGATGCCGGTCTGGAGCACGCGGTACCCGGGCGTGGAAAACATGAACGTGGCCGTCATGGGTTGCATCGTCAACGGTCCGGGCGAGTCCAAGCACGCCGACATCGGCATCTCGTTGCCTGGTGCCGACGAGTCCCCGGTGGCGCCGGTCTACATCGACGGCGAGCGCACCGTGACCCTGAAGGGCGACCACATCGCCGAAGAGTTCCAGGCCATCGTCGAGAACTACGTCGAGCGCCGCTACGGCGCCAAGGCAGAAGCGCTTGCCGGGGAGTGAGGCGACTTTCGGGTTCCGGAAGCGGGCCTCTGTCCGGATGGGGGCACTGATGCCGGCGGGCACCCCATCACCCATCCTCGGTCCCGCGGACACCCTTTGGGTGTCCTGCTGGCGTCAGACCTGCTGCGCACCCCATGCCATCAGGGCGGCGCATAGGAAGAATAGGATCCATTGGCCCAGCAAATAGTAGTTCTTGCCGCACGCGCCGACTGCCTTGAGCTGCACCAGCCAGGCCACGCCCCATGTGCCCAGATAGGCCGCCATGAAACAGGCGATTTCGCGCCTGGCTTCCAGTATCTGCGTCGCCGCAAGCAGATAGGCGACGATCGCCAGCAGCAGTAGATCCACACTGACCAGCTGGAACGCGCACAGCGCCTGTATCCAGTTCCGTCTCTTCTGTTCGGTCTGCTTCTCCTCGGCAGGAGAGAGACTCTGGGTCTCGCGTGTTCCGACCAACAGATGCGCCAGAAAGGCCACAGTTAGCAGCAGGGCTGCTGCCAGGAAAGGGATATTCATCATGGATTCCTCGTCAGAGATTCTCGACGGTGACCGGGCGTCTTCCAGCGAAGTCGTCCTGCAACAGGCACGTCGCCGCAACGAAGCAGCTTTCCGTCTGGCAGAAGCCTTTCAGCGGAGGCCGCTCCCACCAGGGCGGAAGCCTACAATCATCGAAGCGCACCGGGAGCGGGTACCCCCACAGGCGCTCTGGGAGCGAAGCGGACAGCATGAGCCGAGGAGGGTGCCCGGTCACGGGGCGTCCTCCAGCGAAGCTGTCCTGCAACAATCGCAGCGCTTCGGGGTGGGGTGCCTCCGCAGGCGATCTCTGGAAGCGTCAGCGGACAGCATGAGCCGAGGA
>CALIXC010000271.1 GCA_938046755.1 uncultured Lautropia sp.
CAACAGGCGGCGCAGACGATGACCGGGGCGCAAAGACCGACCCAGCATCCGCCAGCTCGGGTTCCGCTAGACGGGGAGGATGTCGATGAGGCCCTCAAGCCCCTTGAGATCGCCCGCATTCCTGGTCAGCAGCGGAAGATCCTCCGCCAGGGCTGTCGCAGCGATCATCAGATCCGCTGCACGACTGCGAGGAAGACGGCCCGCAGCCAAGACTGCACTGGCAATCAGCCCGTAGGCGCGCGCAGCCTCGACCCCGAAAGGAATCGGCTCGATGAGGGACTCGACCAATTGGAGTCTCGCCTGCCGACGGGAGCGCTCCATCGGATCAGATGCGCAAGCAGGAGCGGCACTCAGCTCGGCGAGTGTCACGACGCTGATGGCGAGCTCCTCGGGAAGCAGGGCCGAGTCGATCTGCGGCAGGTCAATGACGACAGACGTATCGAGAAGGCCGATTCGGTGCGACTCAGGCACGGGGCTCAGGATCCTGATCGATGACGGCGTCCAGATCGGCGACCACCTGCCGACCATCGACCACCGGGGCACCGGCGAGAGCGGCCAGGAGCACTTCCCGGTTCACCGTTCGACTGCGACGCAGCGGCCGCAGCTCGCCGACCGGGACCTGGTTCCGAGTCACGATGAAGCTCTTCCCCCCGCTCAGCTCCCGCATAATCGCACCACTGTTGTTGCGCAGTTCACGCTGGCCGATGGACATCATCGTATCCAGTGTAGCACCTGGTGCTACGAGCGGTACTGGGGGGTGAGGCGCGCGTTGCTCGCGCCCCAGCAGGGACGAGAACGGAGCGAGCGGCCTGCCGGGGCGCTACCGGGGCAGTACCCGGGCATCATGGGCAGCCTGTCGATACCCTTTTCAAGGAAGGAGCGATCGTGAACGACATGGAACGCATCTACCACCAATGGCATGAATACGCCAAGGGGCGTGACACGGCGGCGTTGATCGGACTCTACGCCGAAGATGCCGTATTCGAGAGTCCGCTGGTGCCGGTGATCATGGGGACCGAGAGTGGTGTGCTGCGCGGACGGCCACGAATTCTGGCCTTTCTGGAAGAAGGCACCCGGCGGCGCCCGAACGAACTGGTACGCTGGTACCGCAACGGTCAGTATCTGGTGGCGGGTGATACGCTGGTGTGGGAGTACCCGCGTCAGACGCCCGAAGGCGACCAGGTGGATATCCTGGAGTTGATGCAGGTTCGTGATGGACTGATCAGCCACCACCGCATCTACTGGGGATGGTTTGGTACGCAGATGCTGATTGCTTCGGCAACGAGCAAGACAGACTCGCGATCTACCTGAAATCGTCGTGAACCTGAGTGACCCGGCGACTTTAGAGCAACATGCGGGCGCACCAGTCGTCGAACGGCGCGCAGTGCTCCGTCAGCCGGCCTTTAGGCGTCCCCGTTCGATTTCAAGCCGTCGGCCGCAGCGGGCGGCCAGGCGCGGGTCGTGCGTGACCAGGATCAGCGTGGCGCCGAAGTCGCGGTTCATCTCGAACAGCAGGTCGATGACGCGCTCGCCGGTGGCGTGATCAAGGCTGCCGGTGGGTTCGTCGGCAAACAGCAGCCGAGGGGAGGACGCGAAGGCGCGGGCCAGGGCCACGCGCTGCTGCTCGCCACCCGACAGGGTGCGCGGATAGTGTCCGGCCCGCTCGGCCAGCCCCACGCGGCCCAGCAGCTCGCGGGCGATGCGATGGGCTTCCGGGTGGGCGGCCAGCTCCAGGGGCAGCATGACGTTTTCCAGCGCGGTCATGGCCGGCAGCAGCTGGAAGGACTGGAAGACGAAGCCCACCTGTTCGGCCCGCCAGTGGGCACGTTGCTCTTCGTCCCAGGCAAACAGCGACTGGCCGTCCACCTGCACGTCGCCGCCGGTGGGCAGGTCCAGCCCGGCCAGCAGGCCCAGCAGCGTGGACTTGCCCGAGCCCGAGGCGCCGATGATGGCAACCGTCTCGCCGGCCTGCACGTCGAAGCTCACGTCGTCGAGGATCGTCAGCATGCGTCCGCTATCTGGTACGCTCTTGCTCAGGTTCTGGACTTGGATGAGGGGCATGAGAACAGTGGCGCCACGACGTGGCCAGGCAGGACAGGATGGATGCGGTTGCCGGCTGGGCACGGCACCGGATGCAATGGTAACGGCTAACCCGCGTCGGCGGCAGGTGCTGTCATGGATGGCCATGCCGGCGCTGCTGGCTGCCCTGCCCTTGCAGGCGGCTGGCGGTGCGGCAGAGGCGGCAGACAACCCCGTGCTGATGGTGCTGGGTGACAGCCTGTCGGCCGAATACGGCCTGTCGCGTGGCGAAGGATGGGTGGCGTTATTGGAAAAGCGCCTGGCCGACGATGCTGCCCTGTCACGCTGGAAGGTGGTCAACGCCAGCATCAGCGGCGAGACCACGGCGGGCGGCCTGGCCCGGCTGCCGCAGCTGCTTCAGCAGCATCGTCCGGCGCTGGTGGTCATCGAGCTGGGCGGCAATGACGCGCTGCGCGGCCTGCCGCTGAAAGCATCCACCAACAACCTGCGGCAGATGGTGGATGCAGTGCAGAAGGCAGGCGCGCGCGCCGTGCTGGTGGGCATGCAGGTGCCGCCCAACTATGGGCCTGCCTATGCACGGCAGTTCGAGCGGATGTTCCGGAAGGTGGCCGACGAAACCCGAAGCCCCCTGGTGCCCTTCCTGCTGGAAGGCTTTGGCGATGATCCGGCCTGGTTCCAGCCCGACGGCATTCACCCGCAGGCGCGGGCCCACCCGCGCATGCTGGAGACCGTCTGGACGGTGCTGAAGGATGCGATGTGAGGTTGGTGCCCGAGGCCGGGATCGAACCGGCATGACCGAAGTCGAGGGATTTTAAGTCCCTTGTGTCTACCAGTTTCACCACTCGGGCAGCACGGCCTGCATTACACCACACTCCAGGGCCGGCAGCGAACCATCGGCATGCGCCGCCGGCCTCCACGAAGTGGCAGGGTTGGCGTCAGAACGCCCCGTTGATGTCGGTGACGCCCACCAGCTTGTGGTTGACGAACTCCTTCAGGCCCAGGCCGATCAACTCGCGGCCATAGCCCGAACGGCGTATCCCGCCAAAGGGCAGATCAGCCTTCACCGCCGTGGGATGGTTGATGTAGACCATGCCGGTGGAGATCTGCGCGGCCACCCGCTTGCCGCGCTCGATGTCCTGCGTGAACACCGAGCCGCCCAGGCCGAACGGCGAGTCGTTGGCCAGCCGGATGGCTTCATCCTCGTCCTTCACCTTGAAGATCATCGATACCGGACCGAAGAACTCGTGGTGGTAGGCCGGGTTCTCTGGCTTCACCCCGGTGAGTAGCACCGGTCGCACGAAGGCACCCTGTTTCGGGACGTCGGCCCCGATCACCGTGGCCGTGGCACCGTGGGCCACGGCTTCATCGATCCAGCGGCGCACGTCATCAGCCGCCTGCTGTGACGACAGCGGGGCCAGCGTGGTGGACGCCTCCATCGGATCGCCCGCTTTCAGCTGCGCCACACCCTCGGTGTAGCGCCGGACGAACTCGTCATGAATCGATTCATGCACGATGATGCGCTTGGATGAGCAGCAGACCTGCCCCCCGTTCCAGTGACGCCCGAACACGGCCCACTTCACCGCCTTGTCCAGGTCGGCGTCGTCCAGCACGATGAAGGCATCCGAACCGCCCAGCTCCATCGTGGATTTCTTCAGCGCCCTGCCCGCCTGGGCCGCCACCAGGGCGCCGGCCCCTTCGGAACCCGTCAGGGCCACGCCCTGCACGCGCGGGTCGTTGATGATTGTCTCGATCTGGCCGCGCGTGGCGTACAGGTTCTGGAAGCACCCTGCCGGCAGCCCCGTCTCCTGCATCAGCTTCTCGAAGGCGGCGGCCGATTGCGGCACGTTGGAGGCATGCTTCAGGAGGATGACGTTGCCCGCGGCCAGCTGCGGCGCCATGATGCGGGCAATCTGGTAGTACGGGAAGTTCCAGGGCTCGATGGCCAGGATGATGCCCAGCGGCTCGTGGACTAGCTGGGCCTCGGACACGACGGAATCCTCGCAGGGCAGCGGCTGCGGGGCCAGCTGCGCCTCGGCATGCTTGACGTAGTATTCCAGGATGGCCGCCGACAGTTCCACCTCGGCCTCGGCCTCGGCCAGCAGCTTGCCCATCTCGGTGGTGAGAAGCTTCGCGTATTCGGTACGCTTGGCGCGCAGCAGGTCGGCTGCCTTCTGCAGGAACGTCACCCGTTCCTTGACG
>CALIXC010000272.1 GCA_938046755.1 uncultured Lautropia sp.
GACCGGCTGCGGCTGATGCTGAAGGGCTGGCAGGAGGAAGAAACGCCGTCGGTGATCTATCAGGCGCGCGGCCAGCGGGTGATGATGGCCGTGCTGGACGACGCGGCTTCGACCAAGGTGGTGCGCGGCAAGCCGGAGCAGGATGCCGACACCGGTCAGCGTTGGATGCCGGTGACGCTGGAGGTGTGGTCGGATGCGACTGGCATGAATGCCGACCGGGGGGCCGTGTGGGCCTATGGCAAGGATACCTACCAGAAGGCGTGTTCGGCCTGCCATGTGCTGCCGCAGCAGGAACATTTCACGGCCAACCAGTGGGTTGGCACACTGAAGTCGATGCGTCGCTTCACCTCGTTCAGCGATGACCAGTATCGCCTGATCCTGTCGTACTTGCAGAATCACTCGAAGGACCTGCATGACGACGGTACATCCGGCGTAGGGCACGGAGGAAAATGATGAACGCACCGGTAGATGGGGGCATGCTGAAGAGGCATGACGGACCGGAGGGGCAGGCCGTCGAGGTGAGCCACCCGGCGGCTGCCGATCTGGCGGATGTGCTCGACTGGCTGGCTGCGCAGTTCATCCATGTACCCCAGAGGGAACAGGTTCATGCGGCGCGTTCGGTGGTCGGGCAGATGCTGCTGCGCGAGATGGGCGAGGTGCTGGGCAACGAAACGTTGATGGCACGCCTGGGGCAGCATCTGTCCGAAGGGACGGAAGAAGAGGTGACGGTGGCGCTGCAGCGTCGGTACACGGCCCTCTTTGAGGGCGTGTTCCCCCGACGCTGTGCGCTGCCCTATGCCAGCGCCTGGCAGGGCAGCGGCCGGCTGTACGACGCCCCGGTGGCGCGGATGCAGAAGCTTCTGCAGGTACTGGACATGGAGCTTGCGCAGACATGTCATGAGCCGCCTGATCATCTGGCTGTGCAGCTGGCGGCGCTGGCGCAGGCGCTGCGACAGGCGCGTTGGCCGACGGTTCAGGCGCTGCTGGTGGAGATGGACTGGGTGGCGCCCTTCTGTCGAGCCATGGCACGACTGGATGGTGAAGGGTATTACGGGGTGATGGCTGAGGTGCTGTCGGCGGTTTTGGGCCGGGTGAGCATCGGCTACGGGACTGGACAGGAGGAACGATGATGGACAGGCTCAATGAACGCGAAGGATGCGCGGGAATGGAAGATGCCCGTGTGGACGGTATGCAGACAACCCGTGAGCAGGCTGCGGTGACGGGCATGCAAGCGGCCGGCCGGCTGTCGCGGCGCCGGTTCATCGAGGGGCAGGTGCTGGCCTCGCTGGGCATGGCTGGTACGCCGATTCTGGCCCGGGCAGCCGGAAAAGATTCGCCCACGGCGGCGAGCGGGGAAGAACCTGCGGCCGCAGTGGGTGGCAAGGTCGGGAAAGCGGTGCAGGAGGGCATCCTGTCGGGCTGCCACTGGGGTGCGTTCTATGGCATCGTGAAGGATGGAAGGGCGGTGGAGTTCAAGCCCTGGTCGGGTGATCCGGCACCGTCGCCACAACTGCCTGGCGTGTTGGATTCGCTCTATTCGCCGTCGCGCATCCGCTATCCGATGGTGCGCCGTGCCTGGCTGGACAAGGGCCCGGGCGCTGATCCGGATGGCCGGGGCAGCGGTGATTTCGTGCGGGTGAGCTGGGACAAGGCCATCGAGCTGGTGGCCGACGAGCTGGTGCGGGTGCGCAAGAAGTACGGGCAGCAGGCGGTGTTTGCGGGGTCGTATGGCTGGAAGAGCCCGGGGCGCATCCACAACTGCCGGACGCTGCTGCGGCGGATGCTGAACCTGACGGGCAGCTATACCAGCAGCAGCGGTGACTATTCCACCGGCGCAGCCCAGGTGATCCTTCCCTACGTGTCGGGTTCGCTGGAGGTCTATGAGCAGTGCACCACATGGGAGAACCTGGCCAAGCATTGCCAGCTGATGGTGTTCTGGGGCTGCAATCCGCTGAACAATTCGCAGATCTCCTGGCAGGTGGCCGACCATGGTGCCTGGCCGGGGGTGGCCGCCATGAAGAAGGCGGGCACGAAGGTGATCAGCATCGACCCGATCCGTACCGAGACCTGCAAGGTACTGGATGGCGAGTGGATCGCGCCGCGCCCGCAGACCGACGTGCCGATGATGCTGGGCATCGCTCATACGCTGTACACCGAGAAGCTGCACGACCAGGCATTCCTCGATCGCTACACTACCGGATTCGACCGGTTTCTGCCGTACCTGCTGGGCAAGACCGACGGCACGCCCAAGACGGCGGAATGGGCGGCAGGAATTTGTGGCGTGCCGGCGCAGACGCTGCGTGATCTGGCGCGCCGCTTCGCAGCCAACCGCACGATGCTGGCGCTGGGCTATTCGACGCAGCGCCAGCACCATGGCGAGCAGTCACACTGGATGCTGATCACGCTGGCGGCGATGCTGGGGCAGATCGGCCTGCCGGGAGGGGGCTATGGCCTGAGTTATCACTATTCGTCGGGAGGCGCGCCCACAGCCACCACGCCGATCCTGAAGGCCATCGACGATGCGTCGGGGCAAGCCAACGAGGGGGCGGCCTGGCTGGCGCAGAGCGGGGCTGTCTCGATTCCGGTGTCGCGGCTGGTGGAGACGCTGCTGAATCCTGGCAAGGTGATGCAGTTCAACGGACACGAGATCAAGCTGCCGCTGATCAAGCTGGCCTACTGGGCGGGTGGAAACCCGTTCGCCCACCAGCAGGACCGAAACGAGATGCGGCGTGCCTGGCGCAATCTGGACACGTTCATCGTGCATGACGTGCAGTGGACGGCCTCGGCGCGGCATGCCGACATCGTGCTTCCGGCCACCACGTCCTACGAGCGCAACGACATCGAGCAGATGGGCGATTATGCGCAGAGCCATATCGTGGCGATGAAGAAGATCGTCGAGCCGGTGTTCGAGGCGCGCAGCGACTTCGACATCTTCGCGGCCATCGCGGCTCGCCTGGGCAAGGGCGAGGAATTCACGGCGGGGCTCACGGAGATGGAGTGGATTCGCAACCTGTACGAGGCGGCCAAGATCGAAGCGCGCGCCAAGGGCATGGAGATGCCGGTGTTCGACGTGTTCTGGAAGAGCAATCGGCCGCTGGCATTTCCGATCTCGGCCGAGGCCAAGGACTTCGTGCGGCATGCCGATTTTCGGGCCGATCCGCTGCTCAATGCGCTGGGGACGGCATCGGGCAAGTTCGAGCTGTATTCGCGGACCATCGAGAAATACGGCTATGACGACTGTCCTCCGCACGCCACCTGGATGGAGCCGCTGGAGCGTACGGGTCGTTCGGACTCGCGCTATCCGCTGCATATCGTGTCCAATCACCCGCAGATGCGGCTGCACTCGCAGCTGTGCGGCACCATCAACCGAAACAGTCACGAGGTGTCCGGGCGCGAACCCTGCTGGATGAATCCGCAGGATGCGAAGGCGCGCGGCCTGAAGGACGGCGATGTGGTGCGGGTCTTCAACCAGCGGGGCCAGATCCTGGCGGGACTGAAGGTCACTGACGAGATCATGCCCGGTGCCATCCGGATCAACGAGGGCGGCTGGTACGATCCGGTGAACTCACGCGATCCGAACACGCTGTGCGCGTGGGGAGATGTGAACGTGCTGACGACAGGTGTGGCCACATCGAAGCTGGCGCAGGGCAATTGCGGCCAGACCGGGGTGGCCGAGGTGGAGCGCTTCCGTGGTTCGTTGCCACCCGTGATGGTGTTCTCGCAACCGAAGGCGCGAGGGTAGCGCTTCGATCGATGACAATGGGTGTTGCGTGATTGCAACGCCCATTGTCCGTTGACCGGATTGGTCCGGGAAGTTGGCAAATCAGCGACGTCTCCCCATCAGGTGGGGTACCTTCGGAGCCTGTGTGCTTGCATACTTGCAGTCACTTACAGGCAGGGAAACAAAGGTGATGGTGGTCAGACGGCACGGCTTGCAGGGAACCAAGGTCAAGAATGGCAGACGTAGCGTTGCCGTCGGGATGGTGCTGGGATGGCTGGGGCTGGCCGCGACCGGAACGGCGCAGGCGGCTGCGACCAGCCTTCATCCCGCACAGCCGGTGCCAGTCGTTGCGCCGGGGCTTTCGCTGCAACGGGCGGTGCCGGTGTCTGGGCTTTCGTTGCAAGGGCGCCTGCCGGCTCCGGGCAGCACGGCGGGCCGGGCTGCGCGTGGCGGGATGCTGACGGCGTTCTGGAACGATCCCGATCGGGCGGTGCCGGGCACCGATCCATTTGGCGATCCCGGGGCGGTACTGCAGCCGGACGTATCCTACGAGAATGATGCCCAGCCAGAGGACGAATGGCCAGGCGGCCATTGGGCTGACGATCCGGCAGGCAGGGGATATCCGGTCGAGTCCGGCAGCAGGCCGCAGCCGGTCCCGGATGTCCTGGTGCCCTGGTCGGGTGCGTCGTCCATGGCCGGGAAGGGGCATGACATCGAGGGGCAGGATTCGCCTCGGCCCTGGGGATGTCGGCCAACAGTGGCCACGCAGGTACGGCTGAAGATCGACAACGATCTGGCTTCGGGCGAGGACTACGGCTACAGCAGCGGCGTGATGCTGGAGGTGGCAGCGCGTACGGCGGCCCATGATGGCTGGGAGGCATCCGGCGGGGAAGGCTGGCTGTGTCCGCTGTGGCGTGCGCTGGGTGCGGGGCGAGTTCCCACCGAATACGTGAGCTTCCGGCTAGATCAGGCCATCTACACGCCTGAGAACAGCCGTGCCACCTGGCTGCAGGTAAAGGATCGTCCCTATGCGGCGACGCTGGTGGCCACCCTGGCGGCCGGTACCTGGCTGGATGGGCAGCGTGTGCGCAACGAGGTGCGCCTGGGCTGGGTGGGGCCGTCGGTCCATGGCGAGTCGTTGCAGAATGCGGTGCACCGGGTGATCAATGCGCCCCGTTTCCGCGGCTGGATGCACCAGCTGCCCGACGAGCCGATCCTAGAAGTGGCGCAGTACCGGGTGAGGCGCTGGCAGCCGGCTGCTGTCCGGGGCACGGACCTGCTGGGACACTGGGGCATGCGTCTGGGCAACCTGCAGACCAGCGCATTTGCCGGGCTGGAATGGCGCTTCGGCTCCGATCTGCAGGACGACGGGGGTACGGCGCCGCTGCGCCCGGGGTCCAACGAGCCCGGCGAGGTGACGTGGCATGCGACGGATGTGGCCCGCTGGACCGGGTTCGTGACGCTGGGTGGCCGCGCGGTAGTGCGGGATCTGACCTTGGACGGCAGTACCTGGCATGACAGCCACCGGGTGCGGCGCAAGCGTCTGGTGGGTGATGTCGGCGCGGGCATGAGCGTGCGCTCGGGACGATGGAATGCGCAGTTCATGTGGGTAGTGCGTTCGCGCGAGTTCGAGGGGCAGCGGCACGTGCCGTCGTTCGGATCCCTGCAGGTCGGCTACACGTTCTGAACAGTTGCGGTGTTGCAGCTGCGTCGTCGTTGCGTTTTGTGCGGGCACTTGGGGTAGAATGGCGCCAGCCAATCGGCCATGAATCGCGTTGCCGGGCCATTGCTGGGCCCTTGACGGTTTGCCGACGTACCTTCGAGTGCGTGCCTGCCGGCGTCCGTGGCGGTTCTCGCGTGCAGGTCTTGAGCCTGCCTTTCCTGTGACAGACAGTCGTTCCGGGCAGGACGATGGGACCGGACTCGTGCCGGCCCGCTGCCCGTGACATCGTCCTCGAAGATTTCTGCCGGGAAAGCCTGCCGTTGGCTGGTCCTTTCAAGCTTTTCGTGCTGTCCGGCCGTCTGCCGTCATGCCCGTCGTGCAGGCCGCGGATGTCCGGCCTGCCATCCCCGTACCCGTTTCGGGCGGCAGGGCCCACAGCCCATCGACAGTTGCCTGTGCCGTTCCCCTCGGAGAGGGCTGTATGCGGCGTCTTTTCTATCAGGTTGATGAATACCGCTGAGGTCAAACGAGTCATCGAGGGCGCGTTGCTGTGCGCGAACAAACCGTTGCCGGTGTCGGATCTGCGCCAGCTGTTCGCGGGCGAGGCCGAGATCGGTCCCGATACGGTGCGTGACGTGCTGGAGAGCCTGCGCAACGACTGGCTGGATCGCTCGCTGCACCTGGTGGCGCTGGCCTCGGGCTGGCGCTTCCAGAGCGCGCCGGACATTGCGCGCTTCGTCACCCGGCTCAATCCCGAGAAGCCGCCGCGCTATTCGCGGGCGGTGCTGGAGACGCTGGCCATCATTGCTTACCGGCAGCCGGTCACGCGAGGCGACATCGAGGAGATCCGGGGCGTCACGGTGTCATCGCACATCATCAAGACGCTGGAGGATCGAGGCTGGATCGATCAGATCGGTGTGAAGGACGTGGTGGGGCGGCCAGCGCTGTTCGGTACCACCCGGCAGTTTCTGGATGACCTGAACCTGAAGTCGCTGACCGAGCTGCCGGCGCTGGACGATGATGCGCTGCCGGCCGATGTGCTGGAGGCGCTGGCGCTGCAGACAGGTGCGGCGGCCTCGGCCCAGGTTGCCGAGGAGGCGGGAGGGGGCGCCGAGGCCTCCGGCAGTGCCGCAGCATCTGATGGCGCTGAAGCGTCCGGTGGTACCGAAACTGATGGAGTGCCGTCCGCCGGCGGAGAGAACGCCGGTGCCGAGGTCGAATCCAGTGCTGATGCCAGTGCCAGTGCCAGTGCGGCCGGGGTGTCGGTCGACATGAACATGAAAGAAGAGGCGGCGCCCGAAGCCGGGGCGGCCGTGAATGAAGAACTACCCGCTGCGGACGCGTCCGCAGGCAACTCCCTGTGATGTGACCATCGCATGAATACCGAACAGTACGAAGAAGACATGCAGCGCGATGCTGCCCATGAGGGACAGGGTGCATCGGCCGATCCGATGCTGCGGACGGAAGCAGGCACGACGTCTGCCGGGGAGACGGTGACGCCGCGCAAGCGTGCTCCGCGACGCAAGGCTGCCGAGGCGGATGCCGGTGATGCGGGCACGCCCGTACCAAGAACCCATCGTCGCAAGACGGCTGCGAAGGATGATGCCGAGGGCGTGACGGCTGCGCAGGCCGGTGCGGAGGGTGCTGACGAGGCGCAGGGCGAAGAGCCTGTCGCGAAGGCGGTCAAGCGGGCTACGCGCTCACGTCGCAAGCCGGCTGCGGATGCTGCGGCGGTGGAAGCAGGCGTTGCCGCCGAGGTGGGCGATACCGTCTCGGCCGATGCGGAGTCTGCTGATGCCGAGGGGGCTGCCGTCGAGGCTGCCGCCAAGCCGCGTCGTGCCCGGGCACCCCGGGCGTCGACTCGTCGCAGCAAGGTCGCGTCGGCCGAGGCCGTGGCGCTGGCTGAATCCGCTGTCTCCGAGGACGGGCTTTCCGATGCGTCGGCCAGTGCGGCGCCGGTGGAGGCTGAATCGGACGACGACATCCGCTCCGGGCACGACGTGCAGTCGTTCTCGGACAGGGTGGGCGTGGACGCCAGGTGGTCTGCTTCCGAGGTGCCGTCTTTCGGTGCGTCGGCGGACGAGGACGACTTCGATGACGATGATTTCCGCGATGAAGACGACCGGTACGACGACGAAGACGATTTCGACGAGGAGGATGATGGCGAGGAAGTGCCCGGGGAGCCGGTGCCGTTCTTCGCCCGCGAGGCCAGCATCGGCCTGCGCGATTCGGGTCGGGGTACCCGTCGGCCGGTGTCGCCCGATGCCGAGAAGCTCCACAAGATCTTGGCCGATGCCGGCATCGGTTCGCGCCGTGACATGGAGGAGCTGATCATCGCCGGAAGGGTGTCCGTGAATGGTCTGCCAGCCCATGTGGGCCAGCGGGTGGGGCCCGAGGACGTCATCCGCGTGAACGGTAAGCCGCTGTCGCGCAAGCGCAGTGCGGCCTCGCAGACGCCTCAGGTGCTGCTCTACCACAAGCCGACCGGCGAGCTGGTCACGCGTGATGATCCAGGGTCGCGGCCGAAGGTCTTCGACCGGTTGCCCCGCCTGCGTGGGGCGCGCTGGATTGCCGTGGGACGGCTGGATCTGAACAGCGAGGGGTTGCTAATCTTCACCACGTCAGGCGATCTGGCCAACCGGCTGATGCATCCCCGCTATGGCTGGGAGCGTGAGTACGCGGTGCGGGTGCTGGGGCGGGTGGATGACGAGATCCGCCAGCAGCTGCTGACCGGCGTGACGCTGGAAGACGGCCCGGCCACGCTGCAGTCCATCGAGGACATCGGCGGTGAAGGTGCCAATCACTGGTATCGGGTGGTGATCCTTGAAGGGCGCAACCGTGAGGTGCGGCGGCTCTTCGATGCCGTGGGTCTGACCGTCTCGCGGCTGGTGCGCATCCGTTTCGGTCCGATTGCGCTGCCGCCGCGGCTGCAGCGTGGTCGCCTGCACGCCCTGGCTGAGGTCGAAGTGCGTCAGCTGCAGCAGCAGATGCGTCGCCATGCGGCCGAGATGGGCGTCGGGGCGACGGATGCTGCGCGTGGCGCTAAGCCGGGCAACGCCCAGGGGCGGGGCAAAGGCACTGCCCGTGGAAATGACGCGACGCGTCGCCAGGGACACGGTGCGGGCAATGCAGCCCAGGCCGGTGCAGGGCAGCAGGGAGGCGGCCAGCAGGGCGCGGTTTCCGGCATGCCGCAGCCGTCG
>CALIXC010000273.1 GCA_938046755.1 uncultured Lautropia sp.
GCTAACCGCGGCGACCGATCACGCGCGTTCATGGGTCCCATCATCACGGCCTGCCCGCAGGCGGTGCCCTGTCATCGCCCCGCCCTCTCACCCCGCTTTCCCGGAGCACCTCATCCACACCTGAACGACCGGGCTCTTTCGCTGGCCTGCCCCTTCCAGCGCCTTCGCCGGGCATGTCCCCTCCAGACGTGCCTTTCCCTGAATCCACGCCGACACGACAGCCCCGACCATGAGCACACTGCCCATCAAGCACTTCCTGAAATTCGACGACTTCAGCCGCGAGGAGATCGAATACCTACTGAAACGCGCCGATTTCATCAAGAAGCGTTTCAAGAACTACGAGACCTGGCATCCGCTGCAGGACCGCTCTCTGGTGATGATCTTCGAGAAGGCCTCCACCCGTACCCGCCTGTCCTTCGAGGCCGGCATGCTGCAGCTGGGCGGTGCCGCCATCTACATGAACACGCGGGATTCGCAGCTGGGCCGCGGCGAGCCGGTGGATGATGCCGCCAAGGTGATCTCGCGGATGTGCGACATCATCATGATGCGCACCTTCGAGCAGGACATCATCGAGCGCTTCGCCGCGGCCTCTCGGGTGCCGGTCATCAACGGACTCACCAACGAATACCACCCGTGCCAGATCCTGGCCGACATCTTCACCTACATAGAGCACCGCGGCTCCATCCAGGGCAAGACGGTGGCCTGGGTGGGCGATGCCAACAATATGAGCTACACGTGGGCGCAGGCCGCACGACTGCTGGACTTCCAGGTCCACATCTCCACGCCGCCGGGCTATGCGCTGGACGATGCCCGCATCAGCGATGCCGAGCGCAAGCACCTGCGCTATTTCGCGGATCCGCGCGAGGCCTGCGCAGGCGCCGACCTGGTGACGACCGATGTCTGGACCAGCATGGGCTACGAAGCCGAGAACGAAGCGCGCCGCGCGGCCTTTTCCGATTTCTGCGTCGATGCGCCGATGATGGCCACCGCCCACCCGGACGCACTTTTCATGCACTGCCTGCCCGCACATCGGGGCGAAGAAGTGACCGCCGAAGTCATCGACGGCCCACAATCGGTGGTCTGGGATGAGGCCGAGAACCGGCTGCACGTCCAGAAGGCTCTGCTCGAATACCTGGTGATCGGCCGCGTGCCGGTGTAAAGACCCGGCATCGTCTCCGCCACCAGGATTCGGCCGCTCAACGGCACAGGTGCAGACGCACGCCAGGCCGGGTATTGATGACCGACGGCGTGGCCGTCACGGTCGGCGGCACCTGCGGTGCCGGCATCGGCTGGTGGCGCGGAATGGCGCGCCGCACGGCCTCCAGGTTGGGCAGCAGCGCCACGGTCCGGTAAGAGCCGGACAGCAGCAGGTTCAACTTGCGCAGCGGCGACAGCTGCCCAGCCCCCTCGCCAATGGCCTGGTCCAGGCGTGCCAGCAGCGTGCCGGCCAGCGGCAGCGCCAGCACCTGCTCCATCACCTGCCGCAGGCAATGGTGATAGGCCACGCATTCATCAAAGAGCGGCGATTCGGGCAGCGGCTGGAAGCCATAGCGCGGCATCAGCTCGCGCACCTCGCGATCGATCGTCGGCTGGTCCGGCTCCAGCAGGGCCAGCACTTCCGAAGCCACCGACTTCTCCACCTGCCCGGTCAGCTCGCTGATCTGCATCAGCACGTCCGGATAGTTGCGATGGGGTACACGCCGGATGCCGTCCAGGATCATGAACAATTCCTCGCGGCGCATCCGAAGCTTGCCACGCATGCCCACATGGCGGCACAGCCGGCGCTGGAAGTCACTGTCGGTCAGCACATCGGTAGTGGAGATGCTTTCCAGCAACCACAGATGCTCGCGCGCATCCGCGACCACACGGCTCATCGTTTTGACCACCGCAATGTCCAGGTCCTTCAGGAGACGCTCGGCAGCCGCTTGGGTAAGGGTGTATCTCGACATCGAACATGCCTCGTTTCGATCGCATGCCCGCATGATCCCGTCTCCCCGAAGCACGCCCGCGCTGCCCTGGATACCCGGGCAGCAACTGCGGATCGGCGGCAAGCCCCCCGTTTGCATAAAACCACGGAACGTGGCATGCAAGCAACCCATCACGACGATACAGTCAATGGTGTGCCCCGGACACGACGGCTCCAACCTTGCTGCACGCCCCTACTGGACACCCGGGCACTTCACGCCCATGGTGCGCCCTCATGGTCCGAAGGCACGCCCTCATACCTTCACGGGCGCAATCGGGCACAAAAAAGCAGCTGCAGGATTACTCCCACAACTGCCCATTTGATCCGGACCTTCCGGCTTGCCCCCGACATGACGCACAGGCCGTCAGCAGGCCAACAGCCCTGCCCTTGAGCGGCTCTACCCCTGGGTTGCCTCTGCCCCTGATCGGCCTTCCGGCCCTGTCAACGCGCCAAGCAGGCACCCATGCCCTGCAACCGTGGGCAGCTCTAGCGACGCCTCAACTCTCGACCGTCTCAACCTCTGCCTCGTCTTCCGGCTCGGACGGTGGCGGCTCGAAGGACTCGTGGTATTCCAGCGCCACCTTGCCGGCGTCGTCCAGATCCACCGTGACGCGGCCGCCGTGCTGCAGACGGCCGAAGAGCAGCTCGTCGGCCAGCGCCTTGCGCACCGTGTCCTGGATGAGCCGCTGCATAGGACGTGCCCCCATCAGCGGATCGAAGCCTTCGCGTGCCAGATACTTGCGGAACGCGTCGGTGAAGATCACCTCCACCCGCTTCTCGTGCAGCGTCTCTTCCAGCTGCATCAGGAACTTGTCCACCACCCGCAGGATGATCTCCTCGTCCAGCGGACGGAAACTGATGATGGCATCCAGGCGGTTGCGGAACTCGGGCGAGAACAGCCGCTTGATCTCGGCCATCTCGTCACCCGGCTCGCGCGTGTCCGAGAACCCGATGGAACGCCGCTGCAGGTCGTCCGCTCCCGCGTTGGTAGTCATGATGAGCACCACGTTGCGGAAATCGGCCTTGCGTCCGTTGTTGTCGGTCAGCGTGCCGTGATCCATCACCTGCAGCAGGATATTGAAGATGTCCGGATGCGCCTTCTCGATCTCGTCGAGCAGCAGCACCGCATGCGGCTTCTTGGTGATGGCCTCGGTCAGCAGTCCTCCCTGGTCGAAGCCGACATAGCCCGGCGGCGCACCGATCAGGCGCGACACGGCGTGCCGCTCCAGGTACTCGGACATGTCGAAGCGCACCAGCTCGATGCCCAGCGTGAAGGCCAGCTGCCGTGCCACCTCGGTCTTGCCCACACCCGTGGGGCCCGAGAACAGGAACGAGCCGATGGGCTTCTCGGGCCGTGCCAAGCCCGAGCGCGCCATCTTGATGGCGGCCGCCAGCGCCTCGATGGACGAATCCTGACCGAACACCACGTTCTTCAGGTCGCGCTCCAGGTACTGCAGCTTGCTGCGGTCGTCACTGCTAACCGACGTGGGCGGGATGCGGGCGATCTTGGAGACGATGGCCTCGATGTCGGCCTTGCCGATCACTTCCTTGGCCTTGTCGCGCGGTAGTACCCGCTGAGCCGCACCGGCCTCGTCGATCACGTCGATGGCCTTGTCGGGCAAGTGACGATCGGTAATGTACTTGGCCGACAGCTCGGCTGCAGCCGTGAGCGCCGCTCCGGTGTAGCGGATGCCATGGTGCTCCTCGAAATAGCTCTTCAGGCCGCGCAGGATCTGCACGGTCTGCTCCACCGTCGGCTCGACCACGTCGATCTTCTGGAAGCGCCGCGACAGTGCATGATCCTTCTCGAAGATGCCGCGATACTCGGTGAACGTGGTGGCGCCGATGCACTTGAGCTCGCCCGACGACAGCGCCGGCTTGAGCAGGTTGGAGGCATCCAGCGTACCCCCCGAGGCTGAACCAGCCCCGATGAGGGTGTGGATCTCATCGATGAACAGGATGGCATGGCGGTCCGCACGCAGCTGCTTGAGCACCGTCTTCAGGCGCTGCTCGAAGTCGCCGCGGTACTTGGTGCCGGCCAGCAGTGCACCCATGTCCAGCGAGTAGACGGTGGCCTCCTTGAGCACCTCAGGCGCGTCGCCCTGCACGATGCGCCAGGCCAGCCCCTCGGCGATGGCAGTCTTGCCGACGCCAGCCTCACCTACCAGCAGCGGGTTATTCTTGCGCCGGCGCACCAGCACCTGGATGACACGCTCCAGCTCGTTCTCGCGGCCGATCAACGGATCGATCCGGCCCTCGCGGGCCGCCGCATTGAGGTTGGTGGTGTACTGCTCCAGCGCACCCTGAGGGTTGGCATCGCCCCCGCCTTCGGTCGTGGCCTCCTGGGGCTCATCCTTTCCGGGCTGTTGCTGCTGGGCCTTGGCGATACCGTGCGAGATATAGTTGACCACATCCAGCCGGGTGATGCCCTGCTGGTGCAGGTAATAGACGGCGTGCGAATCCTTCTCGCCGAAGATGGCCACCAGCACGTTGGCCCCCGTAACCTCCTTCTTGCCGTTGGAGGTGGACTGCACGTGCATGATGGCCCGCTGAATGACCCGCTGGAAGCCCAGCGTGGGCTGCGTGTCGATCTCTTCGGTGCCCGGCACCACCGGGGTGTTTTCCTTGATGAAGCCTGTCAGGCTCTTGCGCAGCTCGTCGATGTTGGCGGCGCAGGCCCGCAGCACTTCGGCCGCCGATGGATTGTCGAGCAGCGACAGCAACAAGTGCTCGACGGTGATAAATTCGTGGCGCTGCTGCCTGGCCTCAACAAAGGCCATGTGCAGGCTGACTTCCAGCTCTTGGGCGATCATGCTTCCTCCATCACGCACTGAAGCGGATGTTGATGCTGACGGGCAAATCCACTCACCTGCTCGACTTTGGTCAACGCGATATCTCGTGGAAACATGCCACAGACGCCGCGGCCCTCGTGGTGGACCTGCAGCATCACGTCGGTGGCCTTCTCCAGGCTCATCGAGAAGAACTTCTGAAGAACCTGCACCACGAAGTCCATCGGCGTGAAATCATCGTTCAACAGGAGCACCTTGTATAAGGGAGGCGGCTTCAGAGCCAGCTGCTCCCGTTCAAGGACGACCGAAGGATCATTGGATAGTGTCATCCGACCGATTCTAGCGATTGATCCGGACCGATCAAGTGACCCGGCGACGTCTGGCGGCTGCCATCGTGACATCCACCACAACGCTAAGGATCCTCTGAATAAGTCCCGCGAACCGGCGCGCCACGGAACGGGATGCAGGACAAGGCGACATTTGCTGTCAATAGCGGCGCTATTGACAGCAAATGGCAACGCAGTCATGCGCCCGTTACGGGGATGTGACGGCCGCGGGGACTTGTTCAGAGGATCCCTAAGGGTGCCGGGCAGGGACTCCGTCCGGCCAAAGATGGTCCAAGCGGGTCGGGCGAATGTCAATGAATCTGCCTGACGACTGACCATTTCACAATGCGTCCTTCCCGGGACGATTCAAGTGTTCGCCGACCAACAGAGCAATTGTGACTCATTCTTACCCGGATTGCACCTTGGAAACCTAGCTGCAGCGACCATCTTGCGCCGGTTGGCATGCCTCTGTAGCACCCGACAATCCCACCTCATGACGCCTGCTGAGCGACGCTCGCAGCCCCGGCGGCTGTCTCTTCTGGCCGGCCTGTCTTGTTCATGCCTCGTTCATAATAGAATAGACTGGATTTATTATCCCGATATAAAAAACCGATCAATCACCCCTTCCCTTCAAAACCCATGAAGGAAACGTCTGGATGGTCTTCCTGGCCTCTGCTGCCGGTCGCAAGGCCGTGATGGAACCACATCCGACCGTCTGTCGTCCATCGGTTTACATGAAGGCAATAAAACCACAAGGCGCCGCCACCCCGCAGCAGAGCCAATGACTACAAAAATTTGCTGTCTCGCAGCAGAAATGAAATTTTACTGTTAAAAAACAATAGGTTAAAGACTTATCCGAAGGGGGTCCGCAAGGTACTGACACGGATTGAGACCCGAAAACAAATTCCGTTGCACTCCCGGAAACTGCCGTTCGCACGATAGAACTTGACTGCCTCCCTCCAATTCTCAAAGAATAGGGTCTGATGTTTTCGGGGTAAATCAAGGCCCGCGCCCGAATACCTCTATTCAGTCTCACACGCACGGCCTTTCAAGCAGGAAAATTCATAGTATGGCAACGGGTACGGTCAAGTGGTTCAACGACGCCAAGGGCTTTGGCTTCATTACCCCGGATGAAGGTGGCGAAGATCTGTTCGCTCACTTCAGCTCCGTTCAGACCCAAGGCTTCAAGACCCTGAAGGAAGGCCAGAAGGTCTCGTTCGACGTGGTCCAGGGCCCCAAAGGCAAGCAAGCGTCCAATATTCATCCTGAAGGCTGATCACTCGGCCAGGATGGGTTGACGCCCTTACCGAAAAAGGCTGGTAACGCAAGTTACCAGCCTTTTTTCGTGGGAAATCGCATCATTGATGCTGCCAGGCTGCTCGTGGCGAACGCCGGAAAGAACGCACCTTCCAGCCCCCTGCTCGGCAGTCAGTCCTGCTCTCAGGACCTGCTCAGAGGATCCTCAGTTGCCGTGGGCATGTCCGGCATGCCCCCCATGATCGTGGTGATGTTCATGGCCACTCTTGTGCCTGGCTACGTCCTGAACCTGTACCTGCACGTCCTGGCTGCCGGCGTGACGGAAGTTCAGCGTCATGGTGAAGTGCTCACCGGCCTTCAGCGGGCGAGAGACCCCCAGCACCATCAGGTGGTAGCCCGATCTGGCCCCCTTGTTCATGTCCACACTGGCTCCGGCCGGAATGTCGATGGCGGACACCTGACGCATGCGCATCATGTCGTTTTCCATCTTCATCTCGTGCAGCTCGGCAGTTCGAGCGATGTCAGTGCTGGCCGACAGCAGCTGGTCATCCTGCTGGCCGTGGTTCTGTACCTGGTCGATATAGACGGCCAGATTGGGAACGCCGGGCCGCGGCGCCGCAGTGTAGGCACCGCTGACGACAACGGGCGAAGCCTCGGTCTGGGCGCCATGGGCGTGTCCATGCCCCTGATGCGCCGTCGCATGCTCTGCACTCTCCTGGGCCGTCTGGGCGATGGCCATCGTCGGCTGTGCCACGGCCAGGCAAGCCAGCAAGCCCAGGACCAGCCAGGCCGGACGGGAGACATTCTGGATGCCACCCGCTGGAACGGGAAAAGCGCTCTTGCTCATGCGATTGGACTCCACGAAGGATATGAGGCGTAGGAACACTCGGAAGAAGTATCTTGGGTAATGGGCGAGATGCCGAGGAAAAATCCGACAGGTGGCATCTGGCACTCTTCACTTGATACCAGGTGCCTGGCCATGGCATGCATGCCCAAAGGCCTTGGCATGTCGAAGGAAAACCCTCGCCTGTTCCGGCGTGCGGGCCCGCATCTGCCTGGACAGCCCCGGTATCGGGGTATCATCGACACGGACGCCCCTGACACTCCCACAGTGAAGGAAAGAGGCAGGATCCCGGCGACCCTGCATACAACCCGAGGAAGAAAACGTGAGGGTATCAGCCCACCGGGCCGTGCCAGGCCCGTACGAAGCCGGAAGGATCAGGGCGCTCGTGGCCCTTGGCGTGCGTTTCGGCCGTACCCACATGCACGAAGCCCAGCAGATGCTCATCAGCGGCAAAGCCCAGGGCGTCACGCACTTTGGGATCGAAGGCGTTGGGGCCGCTGACCCAGATGGCACCGTAGCCCTGCAGGTACAGGCCGTTGAGCAGATTCATGACGGCAGCGCCTGCTGCCAGCCACTGCTCGATGACGGGCACCTTTTCGGAGCCCTCGATCAGGTGTACGGCCGGCACGATGGTCATGGGCGCCGCCAGCTGCTTGCGGCGATAGCGTTCGGGATCGTCGTGGTCCCGCGCACGCGCTGCCTCGACCAGGACCTCGGCCAGTGCCGCCCGGGCTTCGCCCTGGACGGTGACGAAGCGCCACGGCTTCATGCCGCCATGATCCGGCGCGCGCATGGCCAGCTCGAAGGCCGTCTCCAGCTCGGAGGCCGAAGGTGCCGGCTCGTGCAGCGGCCAAGATGAAAAGCGCCCTTTCAGCGCCTCGATGACCACCTCGCCGACTTCGGCCAGGTCAATCGTCTCGCTCATCGGTTCAGTTCCGGCCACGCGGCGCGTTTGCGCTCTTCTGGCAGGCCGGGCAGACGCCATACAGCGCCAGTCGACGCTCGGACAGATCATAGCCGTGCGCCTCGGCCACTTCGTACTGCACTTTCTCGATAACAGGGCTGGTGAATTCGTCCACCCGGCCGCAGCTCACACAGATGAGGTGATCATGGTGATCCCCCTCGTTCATTTCAAAGACGGCCTTTCCGCCATCGAAGACATTGCGGCTGAGCAGGCCGGCAGCTTCCAGCTGCGACAGCACCCGATAGACGGTCGCCAGGCCCACGTCATGACCTTGCTCCAGCAGCCGCCGAAACACGTCCTCGGCCGAAAGGTGGCGCTCTTCGCTGCCACGGATGATTTCAAGTACCTTGATTCTGGGCAGCGTGGCCTTCAGACCGACACTGCGCAATTCCTGATCCTGGGTGCTCATTGACCTTCCTGAGAAAGAAACGGTTTCGCGGCGCTGGGCAACCGGGCGATACATCCCGGGCGATCGCCCTCGATCCCAGCATTATGAACCATTTAGGCCGCCGTGATTCGTCATGTGATACCGCTTTCCTGTTGATGAACCATCGTCCGGGCTTCGCTGTCCGTACCTTGCCGGGGAGCGGATGCCCCTGCACCCCGCACGGGAGTGCCAGGCACGCCTTTGCTGCTCACGTCTGGCGCTCCGGGGCCACCATCGGCCGGGAAAACGCCGGCCGGTGCCTCATCATCACGCTGGTGAATGCGGATGATGCGCAAGGCATCAGGCTGCGCCACCAGCACACAGGGTTTGTTGTGCCGACGGCAATGATCCTGCACCCGCCAGTACGCCTGGTGGCTGAGACAGCCGGTCTGGCATATCACCAGATCGGCCTCGACCAGCCGTTCTTCAAGGTCTGGAGGATCCTCGACATCATCGGTGGCATCCGGCCCACCGGCACGATCGTCGTCTGTCGGATGCAACGGCTGCCCCGACGGCCGCGTTGACGTGCCGGTTTCCGAAACACCCCCCTGCGCTGCCGCAGGCCACGCCCCAGCCGGCGGTGTGGCCGAAGCGCCGCGAAGCAGCGTCTGCAGGCGCTGCGCCAAGGATTCGATCCGCGCGCTCAGCGTGGCCCTGCCCGCCTGCGTTGCCTGGGCGGACGCCAACATGCGTCGCTGCTCGTCACCGGCCATAGCCATGGAGGGCTCACATACGGCCAGCTGGGCACGCAATTGCAACACTTCAGCCTCCAGGAGCTGATTGCGGGCATGAAGCCGCTGCACCGTGGCCGTGCAGCGCCGCTGGGCTGCCCCATACGCCTGTCTCAGTGCCTTCAGCTCGGCCATCACGCCTTCCAGGCTGCGTTCGGACGGTTTCACGGTTCGGACTCCAACGGTTTGGGCGGAGGGATGGACGGGATGCCAGAACGGCAGGCAACCCAGCCGACAGGAGGTGGGCATAGTGCCTGCATGCGGTAGCGACCATGACCCCAATGGCTGATTTTACTTCTCATTCATCCAACCTGCCTGACTGCCCCCTCACCACTGACGGGATCGGCGTAGGGGCAACATCCGTGTCGGATCAGAACGACACTGCGTGCAACGACACCATGTGGCCGCCACAACCTCGGAAGCGAGTCATACGGCCCGACCACCAACAGGCTCTGCGCATGGGCATGAAACAGCCCGAAAAGGCTGCCAGAAGCCACACTGTTCCGAGGATCGTGAACATCGGGCCACCGGGACAATCCCCTGCCATGCCCGCTGGAGGACCCCGCATGAAAACGATTGCCCTGACCATGATCGTCAAGAACGAGGCACGCAGCCTCGCGCGCTGTCTGGACAGTGTCGCCCCCTGGGTGGACAAGATGATCGTGCTGGACACGGGGTCGAGCGACGACACCATCGCCATTGCCCGCGCCCATGGCGCCGAGGTGTACGAGCGGCGCTGGACCAATGACTTCGCCGCCGCCCGCAACGCGGCGCTGGCGCGCTCTGACGCCGACTGGAACCTGGTTCTGGATGCGGACGAATGGCTAACTTCCGGCGGCGAATACTTGCAGGCACTGCGTCACGATTCACGCCGTGCCATCCACAACATCCGCATCGACAGCGACCTGGGCAGCGGCAGCAACACCCTGATCTCCAGCCACCGCATCCCGCGCATCCTACCGCGGGGTGTGCGCTACAAGGGGCGGATCCACGAACAGCCGGCCCACAGCCTGCCGATCATCGAGGCCTCAGTGACGGTGCGGCATGACGGCTACATGCAGGAGCAGCTCGACACCAAGAAGGGCCGCAACCTGGCGCTGCTGGAGAAATCGCTGGCCGAGACACCCGACGACCCTTATGTCCACTTCCAGCTGGGCAAGCAGTACGACATCCAGATGCAGTACGCCGAGGCGCTACCCTGCTACCAACGCGCTCGGGAACTGGTACGAAACCGCCCCACCTGGTACCACGACCTAGTGGTACGAACGATCGAATGCCTGCGCCACGAGGGCCGGCTGGAAGAGGCCATGATGTTCGCCTCGGACGAGATGCCCTACTGGGAGCGGTCGGCCGACTTCTATTTCGTGGTGGGCTGCCTGCTGCTGGACCAGATGCAGAAGCGCCCCGAACAGGGAGAATCGCTGCTGCCGATGATTGAGGAGAGCTGGCTGAAGGCGCTGGCCATCGGCGAGCGGCCGGAGCTGGCCGGCAACGTCAGCGGTCGGGGCAGCTTCATGGCGGCCGGCCAGCTGTGGGCACTGTTCGATGCGCGCAAGGAAGTCGATAAGGCCGCACGCTACAAGAACATGCAGAAGAAGTTCTACGCCCAGTACAAGGAAGCGGCGGATGCCGGCCTGGTGTCGGCTGCCGCCCTGCCCGAGCAGCAGCCGGCCTGACCCTGCAGGCACCGGGCGTCACTGTCCGGCTGCGCCTTGTCAGCCGTGGTCACGCCCTCTCTCCTGCAGCGCGTGTGATGCACCTGTGGGTTGCAGCCTGCGGTTCTGCCACTCAGTCAGGAGCGATCATGTCCAGCTCGACGAGGGCGCGGCAGACCCTGTCCTCGTCCTGTCGCAGCTTGCGGGCACCTGCGCGACGGGGCTTGTCATTCGCCCCGAATCCTGCGCGCCATGGCACCCAGCGCATCATCATCGGCGCGCATGGCATCATGGGAAGACAGATAACCTTCGTAACGCTCGAAAAATCTGTTCATCCCTTTCGACTCGATGCGTCTGAAAGAAGACCCGGCCCCCGTACCATGCATGGGGAAGAGCTTGGCATGCAGATGATCCACGCCATACCCTTCAAAAATCACACCTGTCCGTCCAACGCCTTCGAGACGCTGATCAAGCATTCCGGCCACTTTCCTTGCGGCCTTCATCAGTGAACAGACAGTCTCATCATCGTTATCGAATATATAGCTTGGACGATGAGCCTTGGGAATGACAACGGTCACCCCTGGTGTATTCGGATAAATCGACAGAAAGGCAAGATGATTTTCATCCTCCCATATTCGATGACAGGGCGACTCGTTCGCAACAATCTTGCAAAAGATGCAGTCCCGATCAAATGGTTTATTTTTAACCACGAGGTAGCCTCCAGTATGCCAATACCCAGCAGCAGCCGGCCTGACCACGCGACCAAGGGGCATCGTTACCGGGATGCACGTTGCAGACGGAAGTGCCGCCCCTGATCCTCACGGCGCTTGCTGCGCTCTTGCGGCCTACAGCTCAGTCGGGGTCGATCATGCCCAGCTCGACGAGGGCGCGGTAGACCCCGTCCTCGTCCTGCCGCGGCGCCAGATGGTCGGCGTACTTCTTCACCTCCGGGTGGCCATTGGCCATGGCCACCCCGAAACCCGCTTCCGAGAGCATCTCGATGTCGTTGAGCGAGTCTCCGAAGGCCATCACGTTGTCCAGCGTCAGCCCCAGCGTACCGATCATGTCGCGGATGCCGCGCATCTTGGACCCTTCGGTGGCCAGCAGGTCCGACGCATCCTCGTGCCAGCGCACCGTGCGGAACCGCCCATGGTCCAAGATGCCCGAGGCCTCAATGCCCGCCAGCTGGCTTTCCCGGAAGCCGACGATCAGCTGGTAGACCGGGCTGCCAGGCGCATGGGGTTGGTCCATGGCATGGTCGCGCATGATCGGGACCAGCGCCGCCTGGAAGGCCGGCGTCATTGAGATCACCGACATGTGGGTGCGCTCGGCATAGCACACCCCCATACCCTGCCCCACGAGATAGCCGGTGATGCGCTCCAGGTCGGCCTGTGCGAACGGGTAGTCGGTGACAACCTCCTGCCCGTGCAGGTTGAGCTGGCCGTTGATGGTGACGAAGTGCTCGACGCCCGTCCGTGCAATAACTGCCTCCAGCGGCGCAGGAAAGACGTAGCGCGCCCGCCCGGTGGCGATAGCCGGAATCACTCCACGCCACTTCAGCCCCAGGAATGCCCTCTCGATGCCGGGCGACAGCAGGCCCGTATGCTTGCTGTAGAGCGTGTCGTCGATGTCGAAGAAGATGATTTTGGGCTGGGATGCGGGTTTCATGTGTTTTGGTTTTATAGTGGGTTAAATTTAAATC
>CALIXC010000274.1 GCA_938046755.1 uncultured Lautropia sp.
CCGACTGCCGCCCGGCAAACGACCGCTCCCCAGAGCATGCCTGCCGTATTCACGGCCGCCCCGGCCACCGCTACGGCCAGAAGCACCGTCACCGCCCGGCTGGCAGGCGCCTCCCTGGCGCCTGCGGCGATCGAGCCCTCCCCGCTCGCCCTCTCCATGCTGCGTGACCCCGTGGCCCAGCCCATCCCGGTCAACCGGCAGACGCCAGCCGCCAGCCCTGCCGTCACTGCCAGCACGCAGCCCGTCGCTCAGACAGCCCAGGGCGTAGCCACCGGCTCTCCCCTGGCCCGGGCACTGGCCACCGCCAGCACACCGCCCGCTCAGGAAGGAACCCGCCTGGACGACTCCGTGCAGTCCCGAGAAGAACTGGCCGCCCTGCTGCCCGACAACGACGCCCTGCTAGCACGCCTGAAGCACCTGGCTCAGGTGGCTACCCGCACCGAGCCGGCCGACGAGGCAGCCGCCACGTCTGCCACGTCGGCTGAGTCAGCTGAGTTGCCCGCCGCTGCGTCCACCACGGCGCCGGCCGCAGAAGCAGCCGCAACCCCGGCTGCCAAGCCAGCTACGGAAGCCGCCATTGTGGAATCCCCGGCTACCGCCCCTGCAGCAACCCCGGTTGCCGAGGAAGCCTCGGCCCCGACCACACAGGCCGCCGAAACCGAGGCCCAGCCCGAGGCTCAGGCCAGCGAGGCAGAAAGCGAGCCCTGCGAGGCAGACGCAAACGCCCCCGAACAGGAGGCGGCTGCCGCGGGCGAAGCGGCCGACACCGAACAGACGGCCGCTGCCACCGCCAACGAGCCCGAGGCGGAAGTGGACACCAGTGAGCCGGACGACACCCCCGCCAAGCCCACTGCCCCCAAAGCCACCACCAAGGCAGCCCCCAAGGCCGCCAAAGGTGGCAACCGGCGCGGCCGCAAGCGCAAAACACTGACACGGAAAACATCGACGTGACACTGGCCTTTGGAGATCTGCAAGGCTGCCGCCAGCCGCTGGAACAACTGCTGAAGAAAATCGGCGCCGCCCCCACCGAACCGCTCTGGTTCTGCGGCGACCTGGTCAACCGCGGCCCCGACTCCTTGGGCACCCTGCGCCAGATCCGCCAACTAGGCCTGCGCGCCCGCACCGTCCTGGGCAACCACGACCTGCACCTGCTGGCCCAGTACGCCGGCATCCGCACCCCGCGCCCCGGCGACACCCTGGAACCCATCCTGCGCGCCCCCGACGCCCCCGAACTCATCGACTGGCTGCGCACCCGCCCCCTGGCCCTGCGCCAGGGCGACTTCCTCATGGTGCACGCCGGCCTGTTCCCCGAATGGGAATTCGAACAGGCCCGCGACCTGGCTCACGAAGTGGAAAAAGTCCTGGGCGGCCCTCACTGGCAAGACTTCCTGTCCGTTATGTACGGCAACACCCCCGACCGCTGGAGCGACAGCCTGCGCGGCGACGACCGCCTGCGCTGCATCGTCAACGGCCTCACCCGTCTGCGCTACCTGCACACCGACGGCCGCATGGACTTCAAATGCACCGAAGCCCCGGCCGATGCCCCCGAAGGCCTCATCCCCTGGTTCCAGGCCCCCAACCGCCGCTCCGCCGGCCGCCCCATCATCTTCGGCCACTGGTCATCCCTGGGCCTGAAACTCCAGCCTGACCTCATTGCCCTGGACACCGGCTGCGTCTGGGGCGGCAACCTCACCGCCATCCGCCTGGAAAACCGCCAGCTCTTCCAGCAGCTCTGCCCCGGTCGCAAGCGCGGCGGGAAGGATTGAGGCGGGCGACAAGGCCCCTGCCAACACCGCCCTGCGGTGGTCACTGTCGCCACCGGGCAACGGCCGCCCCCTGTAGCCCGCCCGCACTGATGCTTTTTGATCGAAGCATCTACCGCTGTTCAGCGCTAAGAATATGATTGCTGCATGACCAATTCCGTGCACTTCGTTGCACAATGAGTACGCATCATGGCAGCAAGACATTCGCTCAACCTGCTTACCACGTCCACCGCCTTGGTCGCACTACTGGCCGCCTGCGGCGGCGGAGGCGGCAGCCAGCGGGACAAGATCGTGTCGTCCAGCCCCGTCCCCCCACGACACTGAACACGGCGGTGGCCACCCCTCCCGCTGTCACGCCAGCCCGAAACGGCGCGACGCCCACCAGCCAGCCAAGTACCCCTACCAACGGGGTACCCAACACATCCCCGCCGGCCCCGGCCGTACCCCCCAACCAGACGGCAACGAATCCGCCATCTGCCTCACCTGCCCCACGGCAGAGCGAAACCCTGCCCGCCATCCCACCCGCACAAACGCCTGCACCATCCCCTGCCACCGTACCCAACGTCTCCAGCAAGGGCGTGCGCGGTGATGCACTGCTGGCCATGTTCGAGCAGAACCGCTGCGCGACATGGACTGTCAGCACCACATCCTACGACGGCCCCAGGATTGAAGACTACCAAGCCATTGGCATCGCCAACGTCAGGATGGCTGCCACACTGACGGCGAGCAACTACACCTCAGACCCCAACTTCTGGATTCCCGTGCCGATTCCGGAAGAATCCCAACGTTGCGGCAAACGCTATTACAGCCCTGTCGTCCCCGGCACCTACCAATACATCCTTTACAGCAAGAACGACTACACACAGCTCCGCTCCAAGCCGCTGTATGGAGAACCCTGGATCAAGCGCGGCTTCAACAGCCTTGAAAAGTGTCATATACCATCAACATCACGGCTGACACCCTTGAAATAGGCCCGTACCCCAAGGTGAAGATCGAGGAAGACTTGGGCTACCTCGCCACAAGCTGGGACTCCCCCATTCCTCAAGGCAACTCCGCGCAGCCCTGGTTCGGCTCCAGCGGCGTCATCTTCAGACGTGACCAAGAAGTGCCCTTCGGCACACTGCAGGAATGGACCGACCACACCGGCACCGCCCTGCGCCTGATGCTCATCAAAGGCGGCAAGAAAGACGAAGTCAAGCTCTGCACCAACGCAGACCAGTCATTCGTGAAGCGCCTGCAATGCACCGTGTGGCGCATCCCGGCTGACTGGAAGTGGGGGCAGGAACTCAAGACGCCGGAAGGCTACATCGTCGACGATCGCTCGGTTTACCCGAACGAAAGCGGGATGCTGTACTGGCGCGCCACGAACTGATTGGCGTGCCCATGCGCTGCCGGCACAGCAGCAGAAAAGATCCCGCCCGCAGGCGTGAGGCGGCCGTGCGGATTCGCGCCCCACATCATGGCTACTTGCACTATTTGCAGCAAATAAGACAAGTACACCTTACTTATCTGCTGCGAATAAGAAAGTTTCGTGAGTTTTGGGGCCCTTTCGTGCACGACTGACGGATGGCGGCCCTGACTTGGAACCTGCAGATAGGAAATCAGCCCCAGACCAACATCCATACGAAATAACGTATAAATTATCCTACCGGAATACGCTATAACGTATACTATACATGATCCATCGCCAGCCACCCCATGCCCACCCCACGCCCCACCCACAACGCCGACGTACTGGCCCACCTGGGCCAGCAGCTGCGCCAGATACGTGAAGCCACCGGCCACAGCCAAGGCGGCCTGCGCCACTACCGCCAAGGCCAGCCGCGCCCCCTGCGCCAGGCCACTGTCTCGCACATCGAGAACGGCCACGACGTGACCCTGGACAGCTTCATCAGCTACGTGTCGGCACTGGGCCTGGAGATTGCTCTCGTCCCCGTCGGCCAGGCCGCCCTCATCCAGCAGAACCTGCGCGACCGAGGCAGGCTGCCGCCCCAAGACCCGGCGCATGAGCCAGACGAGGACTTCGGCCCGATGGACCTGATGACCCGCTACGCCTATCTGGCGGATCCGGAATGAAAGCGCCGAGCACCCTGGGCGTATGGCTGGCAGATACCCTCGTCGGCTACCTGACCCATTACCCGGACGAACGAACCGTCTTCAGCGTCAGCGAGGAATATCTGGACGCTGGCCCTGCTCGGCCGATCCTGTCGCTGGCATGGACCCATCCAGATGATGAAGCCCAGACACGCTGCCTGCTGCTGGACCCGCGCCACAAGTCGGCCTCCATCAAGGCGCCGCCCTTCTTCTCCAACCTGCTGCCCGAAGGCGGCATGCGCGCGCGCATCGCCCAGCAGCTGAAAGTCCACGAAGACCGCGAGTTCCTGCTGCTGGAAGCACTGGGCCATGACCTGCCGGGCGCTGTCATCCTGCTGCCGGTCGACGCACCGCCTCCAGGGCATCGGCATCACGCAACACAAGTCGGCTCACACCCCATCGACGCAAATGCAGCTGATGATGGCGTACCCCAGACGCCAGATTCAGCCCACCTGAAATTCTCGCTGGGCGGCATGCAGCTCAAATTCTCCATGCTGCGACAGGGGGAACGCTACACCCTCAATACCGGCGGCCGGCTGGGCAATTACATCATCAAGCCCCCTTCCCGCGATTTTCCTGGCCTGCCGCAAGTGGAAGCCGCCGCCATGGCCACTGCCCGCGCCGTGGGCATCGACGTACCTGAAACCCTGCTGCTGCACCCCGACCAGCTGGACGGCCTTTCCAATATTCTGGGTCATCTACCCGACGAACCCTTCTACGCCATTCGCCGCTTCGACCGGAACGATGCCACCAGCCCATTAAACGATAGCACTGCGACCCCGGCCCTGAAGGAACGCATCCACGTCGAAGACTTCGCCCAGGTATTCAGCCTACGCACCAGCCAGAAATACAACCGCGTCAACTACGACATGATGGCGATGACGCTGCTGCAATACGCCGGCGGCATCGATGACCTGAAGGAAATGACCCGCCGCCTGGCGCTCAACGTCCTGCTGGGCAACGGAGACGCCCACATCAAGAACTGGTCGCTCATCTACCGTACCCCCAACAAACCCCGACTGGCCCCCGCCTACGACCTGGTATCCACCGTCGCCTGGACCCAGCACGACCAGACCATCGCCCTCAACATGGCAGGCACCAAGCGCTTTGATGCCATCGGGCTGGATACCTTCAACGCCTTCTTCCAGCGCTTGGGGCTAGCAGGACAGGTTCGGGAAGAGCTGCTGGCGGAAGTGCGTACAACGACGCGCCGGGTGCTGGATGTTTGGGGAGGGCTCTATGAAGGTAACGGCGTGCCGGCGGGGCTGATGCAGCGCGTGGAGGCAAATATACGGACGTGCCCTTTGCGGCTTGCCGCTGCCTGATCGCCCAAGCCCGACACGACACACTCCCTGACGGCACCGACTTGCGGCAGCCTTCGTCGCTGCCGCACGACAGACAGCGCCCCTCGCCCTGCTGCGACTGATGCTTTTTGGCCGAAACATCTGGCACCGCCCAAGGCCAAGAATATGATTTCTCCATGGTCCATCTTGTGCAATACGTTGCACCCTGGAGACGCAACATGGCAGCCAGACATCCCCACATCCTTCGCACCACCTGCGCCGCCACCGCACTGAGCGTGCTGCTCGCCGCCTGCGGCGGCGGCGGTGGCAGCGAACGGGACAAAGCCGTATCCGCCAGCCCCGTGGCCCCCACGCCAACACAGAACCTCGTCGCCACCGCCCCCTCCACGCCCTCCGTCACCACGCCACAGAGCAACCCGGTACCCTCTGGGCAGGTGAACACGCCTGCCGTTGGACAGCCCAACTCTGTACAGCCGGCACCGAGCGCACCACAAACACCGGGCGCATCGCAAAACCAGACGACGACCCTGCCGCCGACCACGCTGGCCCCTACGCAGCCCGTCGCACAGGCAGACACCCAGCCGGCCCCCACACCGACACCAGCAACAGCTCCGGAACCCAAGACGGTGCCCAATATCTCCAGCAAGGGCGTGCGTGGGGATGTGTTGTTGGCGATGATTGAGCAGAACTATTGTCAGACAAGAGCCTACGCAAGCCAGTCCTTTGACAAGCCATATCTGGAAAACCAGAAATCTCTGGGAATTGCGAAAGTACGCATATCTGCAAAGCTGTCAGCAGAAAACTATACCGTAGATCCCAATCTATGGGGTTGGATTCGCGCGCCGTTTTACGACCACTACAACCTTTGCAAAGAACGGTATTACCACGCAGCACTACCCGGAACCTATAAATATACAGTCGAAAGCGGCGCTGAATATCAACGCGACCGTAATCCTGCCATGTACGGAGAGCCCTGGCTTACTCGCGGCTTCAATAAAATGACCTTAACCTATGTCATCAACATCAAGGAAGACAGCTTTGAATTTGGCCCCTACATCCGCGGTTACGGCGAGGAAGACCTCGGATACCAGGCCAAGGACAGGGAAACGCCCCCTCCCCAGGGAAGAGCGAATTCGATTTATGCCGGCTTCAACGGAAGACTATCCATCATGAGAGACGAGGAAGTACCTTTCGGGGTCCTTGGAGACAGCCCTGGGCTCCAGACAATGCTGGTAAAAGGCAGCAGAGACGACGAAGCAAAACTCTGTTTCAACGTCAACACAATTGATGTCAAGCGGCTGCAGTGCGTAGTCTGGCATATCCCTGCTGACTGGAAGTGGGGCCGGGAACTCAAGGACCCCGAGTCATACGTCGTGGACGACCGGTCTGTCTATCCAAACGAAAGCGGCCTGATGTACTGGCGCAGCTATCAGGGACCAAGCGTACAGAACCTGGACGATCTATACAGCTGATCGAAGCATCCTCGGCGGCAAGCGCAGACACTTCCAATGAGAAGCATCACGAGGCTTACTATGTGCCTGCCCCGCATCACAGGAAATCAAGGATCTTTCCCTTGAATAATTAACAGAAAACGAATCGAATTCAAACACCAAGAACCAAACATTCATTCAACAAAGCCCAACAACAAACAGAGCGAACACCAAAAATGAGCATCGAAGAGAAATTCAAAGAACTAATAACCAAGAGAAACACAACCCCGTTCCTCTTCATAGGATCCGGACTATCTCGCCGGTACCTAGACCTTCCTGACTGGAAAGGCCTTCTAAAACAGTTCAGCAAAAACACAAGACCATTCGAATACTTTCTGTCAAAAACCGAAGGCAACATGCCAAAAGCTGCAAAGCTACTCGCAAAAGAGTATCACAGATACTGGTGGGCACAAAACAGCCCGGACAATATTACCGAGGAGAAGTCCGACACAATGACGAGCATGTCAAGCCCGCTTAAAATAGATATAGCAAATTATCTAAAAGGAATTGAAATAGAATCAAAGATCACCAACAACAATCAAGGCGAAATCTCCGACCTGAGAAAGGCAAACATAGGAGGAATAATTACAACAAACTGGGACATGCTTCTAGAATCTATATTCCCGGACTATAAAACCTATATCGGGCAAGACGAGCTCATACTTGAAAATCCGCAATGGATTGCAGAGATATACAAGATACACGGATGCGCATCAAAACCACAATCTCTCGTTCTCACTTCCAGCGATTACAAGACCTTCAACAAAAAAAGCAAGTACCTAGCATCAAAACTCACGACTATGTTTATGGAACACCCCGTGATATTTCTTGGCTACTCTATGAGCGACCCAAACATCGTTTCCATACTCAAATCCCTTTCGTTATGCCTAAACACAAAGCAAATTTCCAGACTAAAGAATAATCTAATATTTGTCCTTGATTTGTTATTCCTTCTATATTTTTAAAATACAATTTTACACAAAAACAAAATTTTTGTTATAGTTTATTG
>CALIXC010000275.1 GCA_938046755.1 uncultured Lautropia sp.
CGTGAGCGTTCCGAACGCGATGAGGAGCGAGCGGCAGCGCTGGTACCGGCGACGTGACCAGCGTCAGCGCCTGCAGTACCGACTGTGGCGGCAGCCGCTGCCGTGGCGCGGGAGGCCCCCGCCTCACGACCTTCGTTCCTAACCATGGCAGCGCCCTGCTCTGCCGCAGCCTTCCGGGTGTCTTCCGACGACCGCTCAGGGGCCTCGGCCTGCGCAGCAGCCTGCTGCCGCTGCCGGGCCTGGGTGCCCTGTGCCTGAGAAGACTCACCCGCCTTGGCACCGTGATTCATGGAGACGATTTCGTTGCGGTTGATGGTGTTCTGGGCAGTCGGGGCATTGGCAGTACTTCCGACCGACTGCGCTGCGGTGGCGGCACTGCCGGAGGCGGCAGCGGCCACTCCACCGGTCACACCGGCGGCAGCCATGGCAGCCGTCTGAGCATCCGCCTCGGAGGGCACCACACCGCGGGCCGCGACAGCTGCCTGGGCAGCCGAGCGATCAGGCGTCTCGGCAGCAGCGGCCTGGGAGCGCGGGCTGATTTCGGTCTGGGCTCGGCCGGCCTCGCCTGCGGCGTCCGCACTGGAAGCAGTGGGAGCGCCGGATCCGGCCTGCGCAGGTCCGCGGCTCTCGGTCGTTGCAGCCGCAGGCTTGCTGGCGGCCTCATCGCGCTCGCTCGTCTGGCGCACGCCCTGGCGTCCCTTGGCCGGCAACTCCGGCGACTTGCCGGGTTTGGCGCGCAGCATCTGACCCCAGGCATTGCTGCCCTGCGAAAGGTCGGTATCCACGGCCACGACGCCCAGCAGATCAGGCACCGGCAGCCAGCTCTCGAACTTGCCCGGGAAACCCGCCAGCCGCACTTCCAGGGTCTGGCGCACCGATTCAGCCCGGGTAACGGTCTCCAGCCAGCAATCGGTGGGCAGATCACCCACGCGGTTGGTGAGCGGGGCCAGCGGCACGATCAGCTCGGTGGCCTCGGCCTCAGCGGGCGTGAGCGTCACATAACAGGTGTTGATGATGCGCAGGCTCTGGTTGTCACCGATCTGCACGAACAGGTGCGGATAACCCGAGAAGGAATTCTTGCCGTAGGGATCGACCGGGTGGGCGATCTCGCCCAGCGGCCGGGTGGAACGCAGGTACAGATAGAGCTGCTGGCCATCATGCACCGTGCCCAGCTTCCGTGCCTTGGCAGCATCGAAATCGGGTAGCAGCTGATCGGTCAGGGCCAGCTCCGCCACGCCGTCTACCACGCGCTCGGCCGCCGGACTGCTGACGTTGCCACCCGACGTGGAGACCGAGGAATTGCTGCTGTAGTCGGCACCCGGCCCCGAGGACGAGGTGGTTCCACAGGCGGCCAGCGCAGCCAGCGCCATGGCCACGGTGGCACCGCGCACGCTCCTTGCCAGCCGCCCTTCTTCAGGAGACGCCCCCGGGCCGGCAGAATCGTGGCCGCGGACGGCATCGGTCGGAAATGACGGGGGCAAAGGCTTGGAATGGGCGCTGTTCATGTCGCAAGGGCCGGTGTCTCGATACGTGCCTGAGTATCTTCGGATGGCTGGTGTGCTGCGTCAATTCGGGAATGAGCGGCATCTGCGGGCAGCTGGAACGTGCCAGGGTGTTGCGACGCGCCCCAATGCCGCCCATCAGGCCGCGGGCACTGGCTGTACGGCCGGCAAGCGGGCACGCCCGAGCAGCCGATCGTAGTTCTCGGTGGTGATCCGCCCGACTTCCTCGACAGGAATCTGTCGTAGCCTGGCAACAGCCTCGGCCACGTGGACCACCCAGCCGGGCTGATTGGTCTTGCCCCGGTAAGGCATCGGTGCCAGGTAGGGCGAGTCGGTCTCGATCAGCAGGCGGTCGAGCGGCACCCGACGCGCCACATCATGCACGATCGTGGCGTTCTTGAAGCTGACGATGCCGGACATGGAGATGTAGAAACCAATGTCCAATGCCTGGCGGGCGATGTCCCAGTCCTCGGTAAAGCAGTGCATCACGCCGCCGGCCTCTCCGGCCCGTTCCTCGCGCAGCAGCCGGAGGGTGTCCTGGGCCGCCGCGCGGGTGTGAATGATCAGCGGCTTTCTCGCCTCGCGAGCGGCCCGGATGTGAACCCGGAAACGCTCACGCTGCCAGTCCAGCTCTTCGCCGGGCATGCGGTAGTAGTCCAGCCCGGTCTCGCCGATGGCGACCACTTCAGGCTGCATGGCCAGCTCCACCAGCTGCACCACCGTGGGCTCGGTCACGTCGAGGCAGTCGGGATGCACGCCCACCGACGCCGACAGCAGGCCGGGATGGGCCCGGACGAGGTCACGGACCTGCGGCCACGCCTCCAGCGCGATCGACACACACAGCGCATGCTCAACCCCTTCTGCGGCCATGGTGGCCAGAACGTCCGGCAGGCGTTCCTGGAATTCGGGAAGGTCCAGATGGCAGTGGGAGTCGACGAACATGCAGCCCGGTCAGATCGTGTACGAGGATGGGGGCGATTTTAGTGCAGGCCCCAGCAGCGTCTCGATCTTTTCCCGCGCCACCACGCTGGCATCGGTCTTGCTGAACTGGATGCCGATGCCCTGGCGGCGGTTGGTGGCACCTGCCGGCGTCACCCAGGCCACCCGGCCCGGAATCGCCGTCTTGGTGGCGTCATCCATCAGCGTGAGAATGATGTAGAGCTCGTCGCCGAGCTGCGCACTCTTGTCCGTGGGCACGAACAGGCCACCGTTCTCCAGGAACGGCATGTAGGCGGCCAGCAGGGCCGATTTCTCCTTGATCGACAAGGGAATGACGCCAGGCCGGGTAGCTGGTTTGTTGCCGGCCATGCCGCCCGCCAGGCCTTGGTGCTGTGTGCTCATCGAGGATTTGCGCGTCTTGGGGTTGGACGACGGGTGGAAAACGCATCCAGGTAGGTCGCCAGCGCTGACTCCATGAACAGGCGCGGATTGAGCGGATGCCGGACCAGCACCGCCTGCCGCTGCAACGCCGCCGACACCTCGGCCAGCCGTGCCAGCGAACTGCGCTGCGCAAGACTGGCCAGCCGGGATGCAGACTCCGGAAAGAAACGGGGCGCAGCGCCGGCGTGGGCCCGCAGCAGATCGCTGATCCAGCGAAGCAGCAGGTAGTACCAGGTTACCGAAGGCACCGTCGTCGCCTTGTCGGCCACCGTATCGAGGCCAGTGTCGGGCAACGCTGACAGCGACGAAAGCAATGTCCGATAGACGGTCAGGTGCGAAGGGTCGGCGAGATCGCGGGCATGCAACGGCGCCATGCCGGACCAGGCCAGCAACTGGCGGGCATCCGTGTCGGACAACCCCGCCGAGCGGACCAGCCATTGCAGCGCCTCGGCCTCGGGCGGCTGCGGCACTGCCACGGCCCGGCAACGCGAGCGTACGGTCGCAGGCATCTGCCCCGGCAGGTGGGTCACCAGCAGGAACCAGGTATTCTCTCCGGGCTCCTCCAGCATCTTGAGCAGGGCATTGGCCGCCGGCATGGACAGTGTCTCGGCCGGATCGACCAGCACCACCCGGGCGTGGCCGCGCACGCTGGTGGTCGTGATGAAGCTCTCCAGCTCGCGCACCTGGTCGATGGAGATTTCCCAGGCCCGCGCACCCTGCCCTGCCTCGCGTCCCTTGGCGGAACGGGACTCGGCGGGTGCCAGTTCCAGCAACCGGAAATCGGGATGATGGCCGGAGGCGAACCACTTGCAGGCCGCACACTGCCCGCAGGCCTGCACCGGCGCAGGCGGACGGGGCAGCTGTTCGCACAGCAGCCCCTGAGCCAGCGCGCGGGCGAACTCGCCCTTGCCGATGCCGGGCAGGCCGGCCAGCAGAAGCGCGTGGTGCAGGTTCGGACCTTCGGCCAGCAGCTGTCGCAGCAAGGCCTGCTGGGCAGCAAAGAACGGCAGGACGGTGCTCACGATGGCCTCGCCCCTGCCTTGTCGGCAGCCCCTGTGCGCGATGCGGCCATCTCGTGCCAGCGTCGATGGACCTTCACCAGGTCATCCTGCAGCCAGCGACTGATCTGCTCGGGCGTGGCCGTGGCATCCAGCACGCAGAAGCGCCCCGGGTCTGCTGCCACCCGCGCCTGGTAGGCACGGCGCACGCACTCGAAGTAGTCCAGCGCCCGGGCCTCGAAGCGGTCGGCACTGCGCACGGCGGCACGCCGCTCTGCAGCCACTTCGGGAGGCAGATCGAAGAGATAGGTCCGCACCGGCTGCAGCCCGTCCTGGACCTGCGCCTCCAGCTGGGCAAGCCAGGCGGTGTCCACGTCCGAGCCCCCGCCCTGATAGGCAAAGGTCGAATCGGTGAAACGGTCGCAGACCACCCATTGGCCGGCTGCAAGCGCCGGCCGTATCAGCGTGTGCAGATGGTCGCTGCGGGCCGCGAAGGCCAGCAGCGCCTCGGTCTGCGGCTGCATCTCCTCGGTCAACAGCAGCTCACGCAGCCGCTCGGCCAGCGGGCTGCCACCCGGTTCGCGGCTGAGCACCACGGTCTCGCCCTGTGCACGCAGCCAATCCACACAGGCGCCCACGTGCGTGCTCTTGCCCGCACCGTCGATGCCCTCGAAAGTAATGAAACAGCCCTGCATGAAATCACTCGCGGTCACGGCCGCGCCCCCGGGCTCTGGCCCGATTCATTGTTCTTTGCACCCGAGGCGGCCTTCTTGGGTTCCGCCAGGTTCTCGCCGGCCGCTGCCGTGCCTTTCAGCGGCTTTCCGCCGGCACGACGCTGGAAGCGGTCGACGGCCCGGTTGTGGCTGGCCAGGTCGGCCGAGAACTCGGAGCGACCATCGCCACGGGCAACGAAATACAGCTTGTCCGATTGTGCCGGACGCGCCGTGGCCTGCAGCGCATGAAGCCCCGGCAACGAGATCGGCGAAGGCGGCAGCCCCCGGTGGGCATAGGTGTTGTAGGGAGAAGGGTCGCGCAGATCCTTCTTGCGCAGATTGCCGTCAAAGCGCTCGCCCAGGCCATAGATGGTGGTCGGATCGCTCTGCAGCGGCATGCCCTTGCGCAGCCGGTTGATGAACACCGAGGCCACCATCTCGCGGTCCAGCGCGTGCCCGGTTTCCTTTTCCACCACCGAAGCCAGCGTCAGCAGCTCGGCCGGCGTCTTCAGGGGCGAATCGGTGGCACGGTTCTCCCAGACGGCATCCAGGCGGCGCTGCTGGAGCGCCAGCGCCCGGCGCAGCAGCTCCACGTCATCGCTGCCGGGCCGGTAGGCATAGGTGTCCGGCGCAAAGCGTCCCTCGGGGTTGACCCCGGGCATGCCCAGCTTCTCCATCAGCGCGGCATCGGACAGGCCCGAGAGCGTGTCGTTCAGATCAGGAGCCTTCTTCAGGGCTGCCCGCAGATCACGCATGTTCCAGCCTTCCACCAGCGTGATGAGCTTGCCCTTTTCCTGCTGGCCGCTCACCAGCTCGTCCAGAAGCCCCTGCAATGTGGCCGGCCCGGTGACCAGGTAGTTGCCCGCCTTGATCCGCGCCGCATCCCCCCGCAGCCGCAGCGCCAGGGCCATCTTCCACGACGGGACATCGACACCGGCCTGCTGCAGCACCTCGGCCAGGCGTGCGCCCGCGTGGCCGCGCGGCACATCGAACACCACCTCGGCATTCGGCGCCACCAGCTGGCGATGGGCATAGCCCCACCATTGCCAGCCCGCCGCCCCCAGGCAGAGCACCAGCAGCAGAAGAAAGATACGGCCCAACATGCGCATGATTCGACTCATCCGGCGGTCTTGTGCGCCAAAAGAAAACGACGGTACACGCTATGATATACAGAGTATGCCGGCTGGCCTCCCACCTGTGGGCGAACGGTCTCGCACACCGGCTCCGAATCCACCCTTCCCATGAACGACATCCAGTCTTCCACCCCCGCTTCCGGCGAAGCCGCCCTGCCCTATGCCCTGCTGCAGAACCAAGGTGTTCTCCGGGCCCAGGGCCCTGATGCCCCCTCGTTCCTGCACGGCCAGTTCAGCAACGACATCCTCACCCTGATGCCCGGCCATGCCCGCCTGGCCGGCTATCTCACCCCCAACGGACGGTTGCTGGCCACCTTCTGGGTCATCCGCCACGACATGCCGTCCGCCTCGGAACAGCCCGCGGTTCCCACCTTTTGGCTGGTCTGCTCGCGCGATCTGGCTGCGGCCATGGCCAAGCGCCTGTCCATGTACGTGCTGCGCGCCAAGTGCAAGATCGTGGACGCCAGTGCCGACCACGCGGTCCTGGGCTTCGTGGGCCCGGCCCACCGCGCCATCCAGGCACTGGCCGGGCACGAGGACGCGGTGGTGACCGCCGCCCTGCCCGACGTGATGCTCACCGAGACCACCGCCGACATGCTAACCACCTCGGTGCGCCATCGGTTGGGCAGCGACCGCCTGTTGGTCCGCAGCCTGCTGGTGGTGCCCCGTACACTGGTGACTCCGGCTGTCGAAACGGCGGACGCTCCGGTCGACAGCGGCGCATCGGCCAGCGACACACCCCAGGCAGCCGGATCCGCTGCCGAAGGCGCCCGTGACGACCAGGCGGCCACGGCACAGGTGCCCGGCGCCACGCAAACCGCCTCCGGTAACACCACCCAGGGCGACAACAGCACGGCAACCGACGCTTCGCAACCTGCCCACCGCTTCCGGATGAGCGAGAGCGACTGGCTTCAGCTGGACGTGGCCAGCGGCATTCCCTGGATCCGTGCTGCGTCATCCGAGACCTTCGTTCCGCAGATGGTGAACCTGGAACTGGTGGGCGGCGTCAACTTCAAGAAAGGCTGCTACCCCGGTCAGGAAGTAGTGGCCCGCAGCGAATATCGGGGCAAGGTCAAGCGCCGGATGTTCGCCGGCATGTGCAGCGGCCCGTTGCCCGAACTCGGCACCGACGTGCTGGCATGGGACGGTACCCCCATCGGCCAGGTCATCGATGTGGCCAGTCTCTCGGCCGACACCGACGACGAGGTCATCGCCGGTAACGACCTGGTGATGGACCCCGACCAGGAAGAGCTGCCCATCGTGCTGGTGGGACGGCGCTTCCTGCTGCTCTTCGAAGCACGCATCGAGGCCATCGGCGCCCAGCCCCGTTCCGCCGGCATGATCGCCACCAGCCTGCGCATCGGCAACGCCGCCATCGGCCTTCTGAAGCTACCCTACGACATTCCCGAGTGCTGATCACGCGTCAGAACCAGCCCGGCTGCATCTCCATTGTGCACATCTCCATCTGTTCCAGCAGCGTCAGCTGCGGCTCGATGCGCGGCAGCTCGTGCTGGTAGAAGAAACGCGCCGCCTGGCACTTGCCGGCATAGAAGTTGCGTTCGGCCCCGTAAGCCGACAGATAGGCCACCTCGGCTACCAGCGCCTGCTCCAGCCAGATCCAGGCAATCACATAGTGGCCGAAGGCCTCCATGAAGATGCTGGCATTGGCCAGGCGCCGCCCCATCTCGGGTTCCTGGCGCATGCGGTTGATCACCCAGCCGAAGCGCTCCGCATACTTCTGCAGCTGCACCGCCATGTGGCGCACGTCGCCACACCGGGCCGCTGCTCGGCCCAGGGTCTGCTCCACCTCGTGGGCGAAGCGCTGAAAGCCCATGAAATCGTCGGCCAGCAGGCGATCGCGCATCAGCTCCAGCGCCAGAATGCCGTGCGTGCCTTCCAGAATGGCATTGAGCCGGTTGTCCCGGTAGAGCTGCTCCACCGGATAGTCGCGCGTGTAACCATAGCAGCCCAGCACCTGGATGGCCAGCGAATTGGCGATCAGACAGTTCTGTGCCGACCAGCTCTTGGCCACCGGCGCAAGCAGCAGCAGAAGGTCACGGGCCCGAGCTCGCTCCGTCGACGTCTCGGCCGTGTCCGCCTCGTCCATCAGGCGCGCGCACCACAACCCCAGTGCCAGCCCACCTTCCACATAGCTTTTCTGAATCAGCAGCATGCGCTTGATGTCGGCATGCTCGATGATCGGAATCTGGCCGCCCGCCCGGCTCGTCATGCCCGGGAAACGCCCCTGATGACGCTCGCGCGCGTAGTCCAGCGCATGGGAATACCCCGTATAGCCCAATGCCGCCGCCGACAGCCCGATGTCGATCTGGATCTCGGGCGCAGCCTCGTTCACCAGCACCATGCCGGCATTCTCCTCGCCCACCAGCCAGGCCACCGCGCCGGCCTGTCCCTGGGGCAGATGATTGCCCTCGCCGAAGCTGAGTAGGCAGCTGGTGGCACCGCGCTGCCCCATCTGCGGATAGATGCCCGCCGCCACGATGTCGTTGCGCTCGCGCCCCTCGGAACCGCCCCCGGCAGGCGCCGGGTCGGCCGGCAGGTACTTGGGCGCCAGAAAGAGCGACAGCGACTCGACCCCAGGCATGATGTCACCCGACTCGTCCTCGATCCGGGCCAGCACCAGATGGACAATGTTGTCAGTCACGGCATGATCGCCACCGACGATCCACATCTTGTTGCCATAGAGCCGGAAGCTGCCATCCGGCTGGCGCACCGCCCGTGTACGGATGTCCGACAACGATGATCCGGCCTGCGGTTCGGAGATGCAGAACGTGCAGGTGGCTCGCCCATCCAGCAGCAGCGGCAGCCAGGCCGACGTCAGTGCCCGGCCGGCATGGCGCTGCAGCAACCGGCTGCCGGCCTGCGACGGATACAGATAGGCCGTGGCGGCGGCACTGCCGGCAAACAGCCAAGCCGTGACGGCCTTCTCGATGAGCACCGGCAGCTGCATGCCTCCCAAAGCCCGGTCCTGCGACACGGCCAGCAATCCCGCATCGCGGACCGCCGCCATGACCTCGGACAGGACCGGCGGCGTCCAGACATCCTCGGCAGTCAGCCGGGGCTCCTGTTCATCCAGCTGCCGATTGGCGGGCGCCAGACATCCACGGGCCAGCTGCGACGCCTGCGCCAGCACCGCATCAAAATGGTCACGACGCAGCGAGGCAAAACGCGCGCGGTCGCACAGCGACTGGACATCCAGCCATTCATGCAGTAGGAAGTCCAGATTCCGCCTAGAGAGCATGCTCCTTTTCATGAGGGCAGTCTAACGCCACAATACGCAATATCTGTTGCAAATACACAAATAATTTTTACTTTTTGCATTGATTCAACATTACCTTGCCCTCAGCGACCATCCACCTGTCGGACAGGCACGCCCGCTCACCCCTCTGAAGCGGCCCGCGCGGCGCTCGCATCCCGGAAAAGGCAGATCACCTTGAGGGCATTGGCCTTCAACAGCCCCGTTCCTGACGGCAAATAGTGCATCTGCCTGCATCCCGTTCCGTGCTGCGCCTGCCTACAAGCCCTGGCGGAATGATCCTTTATCATCCCCTCCTGTCCCCGCTGCTGCCCTGCTCATGAAAAACCCATGAAAAACAAATGGCTGTTCGACCTGCTGCCGGTCATCCTGTTCTTCGTTGCCTTCAGGCTTGCCGACATCTACGTCGCCACCGCCGTGGCCATCGCCACCAGTGCGGCCCAGATCGGCTGGCTACTGGTCCGGCGGCGCCCGATCGACACCATGCAATGGGTGGGGCTGGCCATCATCGTCGTCTTCGGCGGCATGACGCTGCTGCTGCACGACGAGTCCTTCATCAAGTGGAAACCCACCATCCTGTACTGGTGCTTCACGGCTGCCCTGGGCATCGCCTCGCTGCTGGGCAAGGCGCCGCTGCGGCAGCTCATGGGCAAGCAGATGCGCTTGCCCGATCCCATCTGGAAACGGCTGGACCTGGGATGGTGCGCATTCTTTGCGTTGATGGGCATCGTCAACCTGTACGTGGCCTACCAGTTCAGCACCGAAACCTGGGTCAACTTCAAGCTCTTCGGCACTACCGGAGCCACACTGGTGTTCATCCTCGCCCAGGGGTTCTATCTCAGCCGCCATATTCAGGAAGACCCGTCCGATGAAACCAACGCCTGAAGCACTCCTGCAACGTCTGAAACAACATTTTCCCGACGCCCACATTACCGTTCAGGACGACAGCCATCATCATAGAGGCCATGCCGGTGCCGCCGGCGGGGCCGGGCATTTTGCCGTCACGCTGGTTTCGCCGGTGTTTGCCGGCCTGTCCACCGTGCGCCGACACCGGCTGGTGTATGATGCCGTCGCCGACTGGATGCCACACCGCATCCATGCACTCAGCATCCGGGCCGAGGTGCCTGGCAACTGAGAGTGCAGCCGCCTTGCCGGTCGCGCCTTCCGGCGTCTGACGCATGGTCCCTGTCAACGTGTCGGCTCCGCACCCGTTAGGAAAGGACCGACCACGGTTCGTTCTTCCAACCCGATTTCTTTCTGGAACCGAATATGACCCAATCCTCTTCCGGTCTTTTCTCCAAGCGCACCCTCGGCGCGGCCGCCCTGCTGTCGGCCGGCCTGCTGCTGGGCAGCTCCGCTATGGCGCAGAATGCCGCCGTCGTCAACGGCAAGGCCATCCCCTCCTCGCGCGTCGATGAATTCGTCAAGATCCTGGCCCAGCAAGGCCGGCCGGACACCCCCGAAACCCGCAAGATGATCCGCGACGAGCTGATCACCCGCGAGCTGTTCGTGCAGGAAGCCGACAAGCGCGGCCTGGAGAAGACCCCCGAGGTCAAGCAGCAGCTGGAACAGATCCGCCAGGACGTGCTGATCCGCGCCCTCATCGCCAACGAACTGAAGCAGTCGCCCGTCACCGACGCTGAAGTCAAGGCCGAGTACGAGAAGCTCGTCAAGGACTCGGCCCAGAGCGGCGCACAGGAATACAAGGCCCGCCACATCCTGGTCCAATCCGAAGACGAGGCCAAGCAGATCATCGACCGTCTGAAGAAGGGCGAGGGCTTCGAGTCGCTGGCCAAGCTGTCGAAGGATCCCGGATCGGGCGCCAACGGGGGTGATCTGGGCTGGAACACGCCCGACACCTTCGTGAAGGAGTTCTCCGAGGCGATGACCAAGCTGAAGAAGGGTGAATACACCCTCATCCCGGTCAAGACCCAGTTCGGCTATCACATCATCCAGCTCGACGACGTGCGCGCCGCCGAGCCACCCCCGTTCGACCAGGTCAAGCCTCAGCTGAAGCAGCAACTGGAGCGCCAGAAGGTCCAGGCCCTGCAGGAAAAGCTGCGCGCTTCAGCCAAGATCCAGTAAGACCGGGAACCTTGGCAAAGGCGGCGCCAGGCACACTCGGCCCCGCCTTCATCCAGGGTTCCAGGCGCCGGGCCTTGGCCTTGCGCCCAACGAAGAAGGGGCGATACCGGCTGCCGGCATCGCCCCTTCTTTTTGTGTGTCCGCCGAAGCCCGCCGCCACAGGATGCGGACAGGGCCTCCCCCCCAGCCCCGGAAACCTCCACAGGGCCACCAGCACTTCTGGGCCTAGGCCTTGTGCGACTGGTCCACCGCTGCCGTAAACAGCACGTCGGTCGACGAATTCAGCGCCGTCTCGGAAGAGTCCTGGATCACGCTGATGATGAAGCCCACGCCTGCCACCTGCATTGCCACGTCGTTGTCGATGCTGAAGAGCGCACAGGCCATCGGAATCAGCAGCAGCGAACCACCGGCCACCCCGGAAGCACCGCAGGCGCCCAGCGTAGCCACCACGCTCAGCAGCAGCGCCGTGGCAAAGTCCACCTGAATGCCCAGTGTGTGCACCGCCGCCAGCGTCAGCACCGTGATGGTGATGGCAGCCCCTGCCATGTTGATCGTCGCGCCCAGCGGGATCGAGATCGAGTAGGTATCCTCGTGCAGGTTCAGCTTCCTGGCCAGCGCCATGTTCACCGGAATGTTGGCTGCCGAGCTGCGGGTGAAGAAGGCCGGGATGCCGCTTTCCAGCAGGCAGGTGAACACCAGCGGATAGGGATTGCGGCGCGTCTGGCTGAAGACGATCAGCGGATTGACCACCAGCGCCACGAACAGCATCGCGCCCACCAGCACCAGGAGAAGGTGCAGGTACTGCTGCAGCTTCGTGAAGCCATCCGGCGACAGCAGCGTGGCCAGAAGAAGGCCCAGGATGCCCAGCGGTGCAAAGCCGATCACGAAACGCACCACCTTGGACACGGCCTCGGCCGCGTCATTGAGCATCGTCCGCGTGTGCTCGCTGGCATGACGGAACGACAGCCCCAGCAGCACGCCCCAGCCCAGGATGCCGATGTAGTTGGCCTCGAGCAGCGCCTTGATCGGGTTGCTCACCAGCTTCATCAGCACGTCCTTCAGCACCACGCCGATACCGCCGGGCGCCACCTCAGTGGCGTGCTTGACGCCCTCCAGTGACAGGTTCGACGGAAACATGAAGCTGGCGGCCACCGCCACCAGCGCAGCCGCGAAGGTGCCCACCAGATACAGCACCAGGATCGGGCGGATGTTCGTCTCGGTCCCGTGCTCATGCTGCGCAATGGCCGCCATCACCAGCACCAGAACCAAGACCGGCGCCACCGCCTTCAAGGCGCCGACGAACAGACTGCCCAGCAGCTCGGCCACTGCCATCACGTCCGAAGGCCAGCCTGCCGGCAGGCTGCCGGTGCGTTCGATCACGGCATCCCAGCCTTCGACACCACCGCCGAAATGCCGGGTCAGCAGCGCCACCACCACGGCCAGCACCAGGCCGATGACGATCCGGGTCACCAGATTCAACCGTGACCACGCTCCAAGAATCCCCTCTCTTGCCATGAAAACCCCTGTCAATCGACATCCGGACCCTGCAGGTCGCCACAGCAGCCACACCACGCAGGCATCGATGCCACGGGGTCGTCATGCGGTACCTTCAGCCACGGGCCTTCTGCCGGAGTTGGAAAGGGGACTATTCTTGCACCTTTTCACGCAGGAGACTCACTATCAACCTTTCGGGTTTCCTTCCTCCCCCAGGTACAACGTACCTGTTTCCTCCTGGGCCGGCAGGCTGGCCACCCAACGCGCCAGCTCATCCTGCTGCGCTCGCAGGGCAACCCGATCGGCCCGGCGCTGCGCACGGCGCTCGGCAAAGAAACGCTGCAGCAGCCTCCCGCATTCATCGGCCAGCAGTCCCCCCTGCACCGCCGTCTGGTGGTTGAGCCGCCCCTCGGCCGGCAGGTCCAGCACCCCGCCGCACACGCCGGTCTTGGGGTCCGATGCACCAAACACCACCCGGCTGATGCGGGCGTGCAACATCGCGCCCAGGCACATCATGCACGGCTCCAGCGTCACATAAAGCGTAGATTCACCCACCCGATAGTTGCCCAACTGCTCGGCTGCCATCCGCAAGGTGCGGATCTCGGCATGCGCCGTCGGATCGTGGCTGCCGATCGGATGGTTGTAGCCGGTGGCGACCACCTGCCCCGCCTTCACCAGCACCGCACCCACAGGCACTTCACCATGCAGCTGCGCATTCAGCGCCTGGTCGAGTGCCAGGCGCATCATCGCGTGATCAAGCTCGCTGAAAGGCATCTCCGGCGCCGGCAGCGACCCCTCGTCCATCTCGCCCATCACACCCCACCAGCCGCCTGCACGCAACCAGCCTTGCCATCACGCAGCCATGGCCGCGTGCTGGCCACGATGTCGTCAGCCAACTGGACCACCTGCCGCTTCATGCCCGCCACCAGTGCATCCACATCACCGGCCTGCACGTGCTCGTAGCCCTGGTAACGGCAGCTCAGCATCCGCGGGCCAGCCGACGCATCGTCCTCGGCCGCATTTGTATCGTCCGGCTCGTCCGTCCGGCGCAGCCGCCAGTCCACTAGCGCATCCACGTCACCGGAGCGGCTGGCATCGAAGCGATAGACCTGCAGCGACAGCCTCAACTGCGCGGGCTGAGCGCCTGCCGCGGAAGAGGACGCTGCGGCCAGTGCCAGTCGGGTGCCCAGCGCATCGCGCAGCGCATCGGCGAAGGGCGCATCCCAGCGGTTGTTCTCCAGGAGCGTCACCGACGTGGCAAACGTCGGCGTACCCGCCTGCCCGGCGCCTGCCTTGCCACCAGCCGCATCCGCCGCACGGGAGGCATCCGCCCCCCGGCCCGAGACCACGATATCCACGCGGTTCAATCGTTCCGGCACATCGACTGCCCCGATCCGGTAGCGCAGGTCAGGCTGTGCCCGGTTGCCATTGCCCGGCGCATCCATGGCCGACAGCGTGTGGAAATGCACCGGTGGTGAACTGGCGCAGGCCGCCAGAGACAGGGCCAGCGCCGGTACCACCGACTTGAAGACAGCACGCATGATCATCCGTTCCTCTTGAAAGAAATCAGTTGCCCGTCTTGCCACGCAGCAGGCTCTCCGGGTGACGCTCCAGGTAATCGGTCAGACGTCGCAGCGAATCGGCTGCCTTCGAGACCGAACGCAGCGTCTGCTGCAGCTCTTCCTGCGTCGGCGAATCACTGGCCAGCGTCCGGTTGGCCGACACCAGCGTTCGGTCTGCCGAATCCAGCGTCTTCTTCAGGCTCTGGATGGTGCCCAGCAGCTGCGGCGCCAGATTGTCGTTGAGCCCCTTGACGGTCTTCTCGGTGGCATTGACCGTGCGTCGCATGCCCGACAGCGTCTGCTGCAGATCACGCCCGATCTGATCGAACGGCACCTTGTTGATCTTGGCAAGGATCTCGGCAATCTGCTGCTGGAACTCGTCCAGCGAATTGCCCACCGTCGGCAGTTCCATCAGGTCGCCCTGCACGCTGCGCATCTCGGCCGGCTTGGCCTGCGGGAAGAAGTCCAGCGAGACATACAGCTGGCCCGTCAGCAGGTTGCCGGTACGCAACTGCGCCCGCAGCCCGCGCTTGACCATGTTCTGCAGCCAGCGATTGCCCTCTTCCTCCATCTCCTCCTGCGTCATGCCGGCGCCCAGAGGCCCCTGGGCCTGCAGCCCGCGACCCCGCTTCATGCGGTCGGAAAACACCTCGATCAGCACCGGCATGTGAATCTCGTTGGTGTTCTCGTCCACCACGGCGTCGATGGCCCGGACCTGGCCCAGCTCCACGCCCCGGAAATCCACGATGGCCCCCACCTGCAGCCCCCGCAGTGACTGGTCGAAGTTCAGCACCAGAAAGCGCGACAGCCCGTCAGGCTTCTTCATGGCATCCGCCTCGCTGGCCGCCAGCGTGAAGGCGGTATGCTCGTTGGCCGCATCGCCCTTGCCTTCGATGGGCGAGGCAAAGGCAATGCCGCCCAGCACCACCGTCAGCAGCGACTGCGTGCGGACCGACACCCCGCTGGAATCCAGCTTCGCCTCCACGCCGCTGGCCTCCCAGAAGCGCGAGTTCGTGCCCACGAAGCGGTCATAGGGGCTGTTCACGAAGATGTCGATCGTCACCCGGTCACCCGACTCGTCCAGCGAATACCCGGTCACGCGCCCCACCGTCACCCGCCTGTAGAGCACCGGCGAACCGATGTCCAGCGACCCCAGATCTTTAGCGTGCAAGCGAAACTGGCTGCCCGCCTCGTCGTATTTCAGCGGCGGCGGGCTTTCCAGCCCCACGAAGGCCGAGACCATCTCGGCCGACTTGCCGGCATCCACGCCAATGTAGGCCCCCGACAGCAGCGTGCCCAGGCCAGACACCCCCGAGATGTCGGCACGCGGCCGCACGACCCAGTAGCGCGAGTCCTTGGCCCGGAAAGACCCGGCCTTGCGATTCAGCTCGATGTCCACTTCCACATGCGAGCGGTCGTCGGCCAGCTCGATGGACTTCACCTGACCCACTTCCACGTCCTTGTAGCGCAGCTTCGTCTTGCCCGCCTCCAGCCCCTCGGCCGTCTTGAAACTGACCGTGATCGTCGGACCGTGCTGCGTCATCTGGCGATAGGTGAGAATCGCCCCCACCAAAGCCGCCAAGAGCGGCAGCAGCCAGATCAGCGACGGCAGCCAGCGATAGCGCCTATCCTCCACCACCGCCTCGGGCACCAGTACATCGTCGCGAAAGCCGCCGGCAGCTCCCTGTGCCTGCCCCCGGCCGGTCCCGGCCGCCGTCACAGGGCGCCCCTGCGAACCAGATCGTTCCTCGTTGCTCATCCGTCAACCCTTGTCCACACCATGGCGCCCGCTAAAAGCCGGCACCGATTGCTCTATCCCGCACGCCCCGAAACCACGCCCGGGTTCGCACGCCTTCGCCTGTGACCGTACAGCAGCCCGAGCCGGAAACGCGCGTCCCAGGCCCGTCGCGCATCGAAACTCATCGTCGCCAGCATCGTCAGCACCACCACCGCCCCGAAAGCGGCAATGCCCGGACCAGCCTTGATCACCGCCACGCCCGGCACCTGCACCAGCGAGCTGGTCACCGCCACCACGAACACGTCCAGCATCGACCAGCGCCCCACCCATTCCACGATGTCGTAGAGATGGGTACGCTCCTGAAGCCGCCACAGACTGCGGAACTGCACCAGCAGCGCCAGCAGGATCAGCGCCACCAGCTTGAAGAGCGGGATCAGGAAGCTAGCGATGAAGATGATGGCCGCCAGCGCCCACTCTCCGTCCTGCCAGAAGTAGATCACCCCGGACAGGATCGTCGAATCATCGGTGCCAAACAGCGTGCTGGTGGTCATCACCGGCAGCAGGTTGGCCGGCACGTAGAGGATCATCGCCGTGATCAACAGCGCCCAGGTCACGCCCAGCCCCCCCGGCTTGCGCCGGTACAGCCGCGCGTCACAGTGCCGGCAGCGCTCGCCTTCCCGGGCTTCAGCCCAGACGGTGTCGCAGTGCCGGCAGGAGATCATGCCCAGCCGGCGCCCACAGAACCGGGCCGACTCTGCCGCCGTCAGCAGCGCGCCGGCATGTGCGTCGCGATGCCTGCCCATCGCCGCCTGCCATTCCCCGTCGGCATCTTCCAGCATCGGCGGCTGGCCGGCATACACCACCTGGTCATCCTGCAGCCGCACCTCGCCCACCGGCATGTGGGTGCGCCGGATGAGCCGCCGCAGCCGGAACGTGAGAACCACCGTGAGCGTAATGGTCGTGCCCATCCATGCCCACAGCGCCGGACCGGCAATGATGCTGGCCATCGACGACAGCTTGATGATGGCCACCAACACCCCCAGCAGGAACACCTCCACCATGCTCCATGGATACACCTGCTGCATCATCCGCACCAGCCGGTTCTGCACGCCAGCCGGCACGTCATCGCGCCCGGTCAGCCACAGCACGAACAGGAGCGTCAGCAGATACAGCCCCGGCAGGAAGAGCGTGGGCACGAACACCATCAGCGCCACCGCGAACATCTCGGACTGCAGCAGCGTCGTCACCGCGCCCAGCAGCGTCAGCTGGTAGACGGTACCCTGCAGCTCGATGGCCACGATGGGAAAGACGTTGGCCATCACGAAGAGCAGCAGGCAGGTGAGCACCAGCGGAATCATCCGCGCCCGATTGAGGCGCGACGACCTGGACAGCTCCGAGCCGCACACCCGGCATCGCGCACGCTGTCCATCCTTGAGGTGCACACGCCTGTGCAGGGTGTCGCACATCGGACAGGCCGTCAGACCATGGACTTCGCGCATCACTAGAATAACCTCATGACCCCGGAAACGATACCTGATGCCACCGGCAGCACCCCGGTCGCCTGGCAGGACGGCCAGCCCTTCAGTCCCCGCTACGGGGACCGCTACCACACGCAAAGTGGCGCCCGCGCTCAGGCCGAACACGTCTTCCTGGGCGGCTGCGGACTACCCGACGCATGGTCGGGGAGTCCCCCGGAAACGGTCGGAAACGACCAGGACCGCTACACGTCGGGAAGCATCCCAGGCCTAGACAATGGCAGGAATTCCGACACCGCCGTGGCCCCTTCCGGCCCCGACCGCTGGACCATCCTGGAAACCGGCTTCGGCTTGGGGCTGAACTTCCTGTCGGCCTGGGCCTGCTGGCAGGCCAGTCCAGTACGCCCGACCACGCTGCGCTTCGTCAGCACCGAGGCGCATCCGGTCAGCGCCCACGACATCCACCGTGCCAGCGCCGATGATCCACAGCTGCAGCCGCTGGCCGAGCGCCTGGCCGATGCCTGGCCGGATACCACGACACTGGCCGCATGGTACTCGGGAAACGCCACCGGCGCGCCCCCCTGTCACACCGATACCGAATCGGAAACATCTACCGGGGGCAGCGTGGCCCCGGGAAGGACATCCCGGCTGCAGACATCCGGTTTTCCGGATCCTGCCGTGCCGCAGCCGTCGAATGAACCGCCTTGCCTGACCCTGCGCTTTTCCGACCTCCCGGGAACGGTCGAGCTGCAGCTGCTGCTGGGTGACGCCGCCACCCGTCTGAAGGACTGGCACGCCCAGCATGGCAGCATCAGCGCCGACAGCGTGTTCCTGGACGGGTTCGATCCGAAGAAGAACCCTGCCATGTGGGATGGCCGGACCATGCAGGCGGTGGCCCGCCACTGCCACCCAGGTACGCGCATCGCCACCTGGTGCGTGGCTCGCAGCGTGCGCGATGCGCTGACCCAGGCCGGCTTCCGGCTGCAGAAGCGCCCCGGCCTGCCCCCCAAGCGCCACTGCCTGGCGGGGGAATGGCCCGGCACGCCGTAGCAGGCATCAGGAACGCACCGCCACCACGATGCCGCTCATGATCAGCACGATGCCGATGAAGTACTGGGGCGTGAAGCGCTCGCCGAACAGCCAGTGACTGGCCAGCGGCACCAGCACGAAAGCCAGCGCCATCATCGGATAGACCTTGCCCAGATCCGCCTTCTGCAGCACCCAGATCCAGGCAATGGTGATGAGCCCGTACAGCGCCAGTGCCGTGAACAACAGCGTGGCCGTGCGCGGTACCAGAAAGGAGCCGGTCTCGGCCAGCGAATTGGCGGCCAGCTTGAAGAGGATCTGGCCCGCAGCCATGCCGAAGACGCACATCAGCGCCCAGAAGTAGGTCAACACCGGTTGTTCTCCCTTGATGCCCTGGCGCGTGTCATGAACGCTGCGCCCGTGATTCGTCTGATTCGTTCCCCGCGGCCTGCACGGCCGACTCGGCGCCAGCTGGCGAACTGGTCACCGTCTCGCCCCGCATGATCTGCGTGTGTGTTCCCATCCGACGTGCCTCGATCACCCGTGTCACGGAGGCTGACGGGTTCTTGAAGCGCTCCAGCGTGCGCGACGTGCGCAGGAACGGCCGCTGCGGCACCGACTGCACGTCCTGGCCGATGAAGGCCAGGATCAGCTCGATGCCTACCAGCACCGGCAGGGCCGACAGCATGACGGTGCCCGGTGATGCCGTCACGCCCAGGCTGCTGGCCTCGTTCCACTTGTACAGGCCGAACAGCACCCCGAAGATCAGCAGCAGCATTCCCATGGGCAGCTGCAGCGAGGCCAGCGACAGATCCCGCAGATAGTAGTTGTAGAAGATGCGCTTGAAGGTGTTGCGCACGTGCTTGAAGAAGAACTCGCCCACCACCTTTGAGATCCGCAGGTTGCTCACCTCGTCCCCGTAGGAGGCGTGCATCGGCACGTCCACCACCACCGCCCGCAGCGTGTTGAGCCGGAACAGCATGTCCGACTCGAAGAAATAGCGTCGGCTGATGCGTCCGAACGGCAGGCAGGCTGCCACATCGCGGTGGATGGCCGTGTAGCCGTTGGTGGGATCGAACAGGTTCCAGTAGCCCGACGAGATCTTGTTGAAGAACGACAGCACCGCATTACCCAGCAGGCGGACGGTAGGCATCTGACTGACCTGCTCCAGGTCGAAGAAGCGGTTGCCCTTGGTGTAGTCGGCTTCGCCCGCCATGATCGGCGCCACGAAGTCCGGCAGCAGCTCGGGTGCCATCTGGCCGTCACCGTCGATCTTGACCATGATGTCCATGCCGTCGTCCAGCGCCACCCGGTAGCCAGTCATCACCGCGCCACCCACACCCTGGTTGATCTGATGGCGGACCACCCTGACCCGGCTGTCGGTGCATTCCTGCTCCACCAGGTCGCCGGATCCCTCCGGGCAGCAGTCATCCACCACATAGACCCGCTTGACCTCGGGGCCGATGCGCTGCAGGACTTCCAGGATATGGGCCTTGACCTTGTAACAGGGAATGATGACCGCGATGCTTGCCATGAATGCTCGTGTCGCCTGGACAACGCCGGAGAAAGACAGCTGGCTATTCTACAGGGCCGGGCGGCTCCGCCGGCGCCCTCCTGCCCAGACTGTCGCGCCCGTTTCCGGGCGCTCATGCCGGCACCGGCCGGCACGGCCTCAGTCCCTGGCCTGCAGGACCCCCGCCATCAGACCGCTGGCCCGCAGCACCCGGCGACGGATCGTCTGCCCCAGCACGCCGTCCAGCCCGCCCGGCCCCACCAGCGTGAAGAAGCGCCGTGCCCGCGTGATGGCCGTATAGACCAGCTCACGGGTCAGCACCGGCGACAGCTCAGCCGGCATCGCCAGCGCCGCGTGAACGAACTCCGAGCCCTGCGCCTTGTGTACCGTCATGGCAAACACCGTCTCGGCCGCCTGCAACCGGCTGGGCAGCACCCAGCGAATGCCATGGCTGCCCCCCTCGGCCGGGAACGCCACCCGCAACCGGCCACCCTGAGCCGCCAGCGCAATGCCCACATCGCCATTCATCAGCCCCAGCTCGTAGTCGTTGCGGGTGACGATCACCGGCCGACCCGCATACCACCCCTCGCTGGCCACCAGCAAGCCGGCCGACTGCAGCCAGAGCGCAATCTGCCGGTTCAACCGATCCACACCCCAGCTTCCCTGGCGCAGCGCACACAGCAACTGAAAGCGCCCATGGGCCTGCAGCACCCCGGCAGCCCAGTCATCCAGGCGGGCCTCGTCCGCCGGACGGTTCTGGTGCATCCACCGCAGGTAATGCGCGTACCCCACCGGCCCCTGATCGGCCGGCACTCCGTCCAGCCGGCCGTGAACCACCAATTGCCGCAACGCGGCCCAACGCTCGACGTCCACCTCGATCCGGGCGATGTCGGGCACCTGGCCCGACGCACCCCCTGCCTGCACCTCGTCCCACAGGCGCTGCACCCTGGCCACCTCGCCATCGTTGACCAGGGCTGCCAGACGGCCGATGCCGCTGTCCGCCCCGAAGCGATGGCTGTGACGCAGCATGCCGACGCTCTGGTCCAGCAACGTGCCATCTTCTGCCCCGTCAGCCTGCAGCCCGCGGTCGATGGGCTCCTGCGCCACCCGGGCCACCCAGTCGGCCGTCTCCGGCCAGTAGCGTCCCTCGCGGGCATGGGCACACAGCTCACCCAGAATGGCACCGGCCTCCACCGACGCCAGCTGATCCTTGTCCCCCAGCAGGATGAGCCGTGCCCTGGGCGGCAGCGCATGCATCACCTGCGCCATCATTTCCAGGTCGATCATCGAGGCCTCGTCGATCACCAGCACGTCCAGCGGCAGCGGATTGCGCGCGTCATGCCGGAAATGCCGCGTGCCCGGCCGGCTGCCCAGCAAACGGTGCAGTGTCGAGACGGACCGCGGAATGGCCGCCCGGATCGCCTCGCCCTGGGGCACGTCCTTAAGCGGCAGCCGGTCAATGGCGCTGCTGATCGAGCTGCCCAACCGTGCTGCCGCCTTGCCGGTGGGCGCCGCCAGCCCGATGCGCAGGAACTGCCCCTGCCCGGCCAGCGCCAGCCATTGCAACAGGGCCAGCAGCCGGATCACCGTCGTCGTCTTGCCTGTACCCGGCCCCCCGGTGATCAGCCCGAAGCGCCGCCGTGCCGCCAGCGCACAGGCAATCCGCTGCCAGTCCGCCCTGCGCCCGGGCTCTGCTGCTGCGTCCCCGACCGCTCCCGCAGCCTGCATTCCGGCCATGTGCACCGAACGGGTGGCTGCATGGGCCGCATGCTCTGCCCCGGCACTGCCCGGTCCGCCAAACAGCACCACCAGCGCCTCCTGCAGGCGAGGCTCTTCTTCCCCGGACAGACCCGGCAGCATCAGCCGCTGCCGGATGCCCTGCTGCACGTCCTGCTCGTACTGCCAGAAACGCCGCAGGTACAGCCGATGCTGCACCAGCACCAGTGGCGTCGTCCGGGCCCCATCTGCGGACATCTCATCCTCTGGCCCCATGGCCGACGGCTGCGCCACCAGTGATGGGCACGCCACACAGGCTGCCTGCCAGTCCGCCAGCGTCAACGTCTGCAGCCAGGGCTCCACCGGAATCGACAGCACCTGCATCGGCTGCTCCAGCACCGCCTGCAGATCCAGACAGACATGGCCTCGTCCCAGCTGCCAGCTGCACAGCGCCGCCGCCAGCAGCACCGGCAGCAACGCCGGAGACGGTTCCGCTCCCTCCGCCAGAAAATGCGCCAGTTCCAGATCGATGCGCCGCAGCCAGCCATCCTCATGCCAGCGTGCCAGAAGCGCCAGCATGCCGGTCACGTCCGTGGGCAGCACCACGTCCTCTTTCTCCGGCAACGAAGCAAACAGGTCCCCCGTCAGTTCGTCCTGCACCGGTTTTCGGCTTCGTTGTGTCATCGCACCTCTCGTCACGGCTTGTCCGCCCCCAGAGGCCGCTGCCCCGAAAAGGCCGCATCCAGCGCCTCGATCACCGCCCGGGGCGGTCGTGCCGCGAACACGCCCCGTGACGGCGCACCACTGCCACGCAGGAACAGATAGAGCGCCCCACCCACATGGCGGTCGTAATCGTAGTCCGGCAGTCGCACCTTCAGCAGCCGGTGCAGTGCCAGCAGGTAGAACAGATACTGCAGCTCGTAGCGGTGGGCCAGCACCGCGGCCTGCATGGTCTCGCCGCGATAGGCCTCATCCGAAGCGCCCAGCCAGTTCGACTTGTAGTCCAGCACATGGAAGCGTCCCTCATGCTCGAACACCAGGTCGATGAAGCCCTTCAACATGCCGTTGAGCTGCCCAGGCAGCAACGGGGGGCGCGCAGCGCCACTGAACGTGTGCTGGCGCACCCAGGCATCCAGCGCCGGCAGGTCGATATCCTGCACTGCCAGCATGAAGCTCATCTCCACCTGATACTGCCGCAGGCCGGCCAGCGTGAACGATGAGGTGCCGTCTGACGGCACGGGCCCGGCACCCACCAACGCCTCTTCCACGTTGCCCTGGATCCGATCCCTGCCCCCCGCATCCAGCGGCAGGGGCTGCGTCAGCAGACGCACCAGCCAGTCGGTCAACAGCGACTGCCAGGGTTGCCAGTCCGGCATGCGCTGCAAGCGCCAGCGCACCTGCTCGGCCAGGCGTGCCGGATCCTCTGCCAGCGCGGCAAAGCCCTGGCGTCCGGCCCATTCCAGCAAACCATGCAGGAAGGTACCGGCCTGGGGACCCCGCGCAAAATCATGCACGCTGTTGCCGAGCCCCCCCGCGCCCTGCTCAGGATCCGCCACCGCCAGCGCAGAAGCTTCTGCCGCCTGCACCAGGTGCCGCTGCCACACGGCATCGGCTGCGCGCTGCTCGGCCCAGGTATCGGTCAGCGCCGAATCGCCATAAGGCGCATCGCTTTCATCCGCGTTCCGACCCGGCTCCCATCCTTCACCGGCCACCGGCTTCGCACGCTCCGCACCCCCATGCGCGGCAACCGTCTCATGCACGCCCCGGACGGACGGTGAGCCGGATGCGGAAAGCGTCGTTGCAACATCTTCCACCTCCAGCGCCGAATAGCTGGCGATCCACCATCGCGGCCATGACTGGCCAGGCAGCATCGGCGGCGTCTTCCACGCAGCCGCACCCCGCCCGGATGTCCGCTCAGAGGGGCTCCACAAGGCTGCCTGTGCCATGTCCCCATCACCGTGCCCATCTGCCGGCAACGACGCTTCCTCCACCGCCAGCACACCCGGTGCGATGCCCTCACGCCACTGATCAACCTGCTCCTGCAGGGCAGCAAACAGCCGATGGCCATCGCCACTTTCGCCACCCAGCCCCAGCAGATGACCCGCTGCACTGCGGTGCAGATTCTCCAGTGCCCCCAGGCCCACCCAGGTGGCATGACGTGCCCGCGTCAGCGCCACATACAGTTTTCGCAGATCCTCACCCAGCCGTTCCGCATCGGCTGCGGCCACGATCTCGTCATCCGCGCTCCTGCCCGGCACCAGCTGAAGGCGGCCATCAGCATCATGCCAGCGCAGCAGCGCATCCTTCGCCTCCACCGGGCGCACAGCGCAGAAGAACGGCAGGAACACCAGCGGATACTCCAGCCCCTTGGACTTGTGCACCGTCACCACGCGCACCCGGGCATCGTCGCTTTCCAGCCGCTGACGGCGCGCCTCACGCTCGCCTTCGGGGGCATCCCGCTGCTCCTGCAGATAACGCACCAGGGCGTGCTCGCCTTCCAGCCGGGTGGATGCCTGCTGCAGCAGCTCGCTCAGATGCAGCAGATCGGTCAGCTGCCGCTCGCCCCCCTGCGCCAGCAAGCGGGGCACCACACCGAAATCCTGCAGCATGTGACGGACCATCGGCAACACGCCCTGGCTACGCCAGATCTCCCGGTAGCGCTGGAACTGCGCCACCCGCGCCTCCCAGTGCAGCTCGTCATGCACCAGCCGCTCCAGCTGCAGGGCATCCAGCCCGCACAGGGCGGTACCCAATGCCGCACGTAGCAGCCGTCCGTTCGCAGGCTCGGCCGCCGCCTGCAACCAGCGCAGCAGTGGCGGCACCACCGGACTGGCATAGACCGACTCATCCTCGGACAGATAGACGCTGCGGATGCCCTGGGCACGCAGGGCCTTTCTGACGGCATCGGCCTCCCGGCCGCTGTTGACCAGCACGGCGATGTCGGCCGGCCGCACGCCGGAAACACGGCGCGAATCCCCCTCACCCGCATGAACGTGCTGTTCGTCCGGACGCACCGGACTGGCAAAACCGGCCCGACCCTCGACCCCCGCCTGCAGCAGGCGCGCGATCTCCCGTGCCGTGACCTCGGCATAATGCGCGGTATAGGCCCCCTTGGATACATGACCGGACTTGGCATTCAACCTGTTTCCGGCATCTTCCGGCATCGTCCAGGCGACCAGTGCCGGCGCAGCCCCGCCCGGATACTTCGTGTCCTGCCAGATTTCCTTGCGCCCTTGAGCCTTCACCGCCAGGAAAGGCAGCGAGGCCGCTGCTCCTGCACCGTGCCCGTCATCCGATACGGCACCGAACCGGAATGCGCCGCCGGGGTGCTGCTCGGCCACCTCGAAGACATGGTTGACGGCCGACACCATCGCTTTCGACGAGCGGAAGTTGGTGTCCAGCGTGTAGTGCCGCCCTCGGGTGGCCTCGCGTGCCCGCAGATAGGTATGAATGTCGGCCCCCCGGAAAGCATAGATGGCCTGCTTCGGGTCGCCGATCAGGATCAGCGCCTGCTCCTCGCAGTTCTTCTCCACCCGGTAGACGCGGTCGAAGATGCAGTACTGCACCGGATCGGTATCCTGGAATTCATCGATCATCGCCACCGGAAACTGCGTCCGGATCCGCTCGGCCAGCCGCTCTCCACCTTCCAAAGCCAGTGCCTGCGCCAGCTGTCGCAGCAGGTCGTCGAAGCTCATCTCGCTTCTCTGGTCACGCGCCCTGCGATAGCGCGCCTCGATCCAGCGTGCGGCATGAAGCAGCGTCGCCTGACTCCCATCCGGCAGCGCCGCCAGCTTCCCTGGCAGGGCTGCCATCGCCGCCAGCGCCGGATGGTCCAGCATGGCCACGAGCGCAGGATCCTGGGCATCGACATCCTTGCCGAAGGCGTCGCGCAGCCCATCCGGCGTCAGGCGATTCATGGCCGTCTCGGACAGTCCGGGCTTTGCCATGTCGGCATCGTCCACCCAGTCACGCAGCAGCTGCAACCACTGGACCTGGTTGTTGGTTCTCACCTTGCTGCCATTGAGCCAGCCGATCGGAAACGCCCGCTCATGCCGTGCTTCCGACACCGGCTCGGCGCCTCCCTTGCCCTTGCGTGAGGTGGCGGGCTTTTCCCGCCCGGCATCCAGCATGCCCCCCAGCTCGTCGATCCAGCCCTCGCGCCAGGGAGCCTTCAGCGCCTGCAGCTGCTGTCTGCGCTGCTGCTGTGCCTCACCGATGGCCTCGGCCGGCGAGCGTCCCTCACCGGACAACGCGTCCAGATCGGACAACAGGCTCTGCACTTCCTTCTGCAGCGCATCCGGATCAGCCCACCAGCCCTGCAGCACTCGGGCAGCCTCCAGCGGCAGGCCCTGGCAGAAGTTGCGCCAGTAATCACGACAGGCCTCGGCCAGCAGCTCCGACGTGTCGGTGCTCAGTGTCTGGTTGAACAGCCCGCGGCTGTCGAAGGCATGCTCACGCAGCATGCGGTTGCACCAGCCATGGATGGTGGAAATGGCTGATTCATCCATCCACTCTGCCGCCAGCTGCAGGGTACGTGCCCGCTCGGACCACTGGGCCGCCGGATAGGCATCGCGCAGGCCCTGCAGGAAAGGATCGGCCTTCGGCAACATGGCAAGGTCTTGCCCTGCCGAGGCAGCGTCCGGCGCGGAGCACCCGCCAACGACATCCTGATCAGGTACGCTCCCCGGCACCATGACATCCAGACAGGTTCCCGCCCCGACGGCTTCGGCGCTGGCCCGGAAGAATGCCGCGGCCTCGGCCAGCCGTGCCCGGATGCGGTCCCGCAGTTCCAGCGTGGCCGCTTCGGTGAAGGTCACCACCAGGATCTTCGGCGGGGTCAGCGCTTCGCGGAATGCCGTGGCCTCCTGGGGCGGTTTGGCCCCCTCGAGAAACCCCATGTCCACGTCGGGCGGATACGCCGCGTCAAGGCTCACGGTGCCGCGCTCGCCATGTCCCAGCACCAGCCGCAGGTACAGGGCTGCGATCGTGTAGGTCTTGCCGGTGCCGGCACTGGCCTCGATCAGTCGGCTGCCCCACAACGGGAAATGCAGGGGATCAACCCGCCAGGGCTGTTCCAGCCGCACGGCTGCAGCCCCCTCCCCGTGCCCGCTCCCGAAAATTCCGGCTGTTCCGCCATCCGTCATCCCCTGCCCCTGTTCATTCACCATGGGTATCTCCTTCAGCGGATTCCTCATGGCCCGAAGCCGCCCCCTTCCTGACGATGGCGTCCGCCAGCGGCTGCAACAGTCGCTCGGTCCACTGGGCAAATTCGCCGTCCTCCTCCAGGGCCTGAAAATCCGGATACGCACGCATCAGATACTCATCCCGCTGGCATTCACCAGCGCCTCCAAACCCGCTCTCGCTGCCCTCATAAGCTGCATGTGCCGCCCGCTGGCGCTTGGCGGGATCCTCGGACGACCCACCGAATACCCACGCAAACCCCGTCTTGGCCGCCAGCGGCAGCGGCCGACGGCAGGCCAGGTTCCAGGCCTGCAGCAGGTCCTGCCAGTACGCCAGCGCCGCCTCCCGATCCAGCGGCATCAGTTCGACCGTGCTGCCTTCCTTGCCGATGATTCGTGTCCGAAGCGGCTTTCCTGACAGATTACCCGCAACGTGGTAGACCCAGTAATCCAGCAGCTTGTCGTGGCGATAGCTGCTCTCCTTGCCCCCTCCGGATGAGGACTTCTGCCCCTTGTCGGAAGACGCTTTCTTCCCGCTTCCCTTGTTGACCAGATTGCTGGCACTGATCAGCAGCCGCACGCGCTCGCCCTCCGACCCGGCACGCAGCTGATCCAGCGTACCAACGACCAGGGGCGAAACGGACGGTTGTTCCGACCACAGAAACGCCTCATCCGGCAGTACGGTCGGACAGCGACCGATCTCTTTCAGATAGGTCTCGAACATCTCTGCCATCGGCGCATCCAGCTTCTCGCGCATCAATTCGCCGAAGGCGCCCACCGGCAGCTGGCCGGCACGGGCAAACCGCGTCAGCGCCTCCGCACGCTCCTCGGCCAGCACGCCGGCAAGATCCTCCGGCACACCGGATGTAGAACCGGGTTCACGGGTTTCAGCCCCCAGGGATGACAGAGTCACCGCGACCCGATGCTGCTGCGCCGCGATGAGATCGGCCTGCAGCTGCCATTGCTGCAAGCCATCCAGGCTGAACGGCTCATGATCGGGCACAACCGCATCCTCGTCCTGCCAGTGGATGTCCAGACGCTTGCGAAAGAAGTACGCGACCGGCCTTTTCAGGAAGCGCGTCAGCTCCTCCAGCGTCAGTTCCTCGGGCCACTCGGCAGGCGGCAGCATCGGCCATCGTGAAGAGCCGGATTCCGACGCGGCGTTCACCGCATTTTCCGCGATATCGCTTACAACCTTGGCCCCTTCTGAAGCAGGGTCGTCATGCCCCATCTCGGCCTGCTGCAGCGCCATTCGCCATTCGTTCGAATAGCTGAACAGATCGTCGTCCCCCGCCCGCATGGCACCCGCAGCCCCCTCCCGCACGAAATACGCCCGACTGAAGGGCTGCAGGCGGTGCTGTGTCGTCAGTGCCTCAAGCAGTGCCGCGCCCGTCTCCTCGTCACGCCCGTTCAGCCGCCACCCGGCGACGATGTGGTCGCGCAACTGCGCCACCAGCACCGAGGGCGGACGCGGTGAGTCGTCATGGACACTGCGCCCCACCCAGCTGATGGAGAGCTGCTCGCGGGCCGACAGCAATGCTTCCAGGAACAGATAGCGATCATCCTCGCGGCGTGAACGGTCACCCGGTCGATAATCCTGGCCCATCAGGTCGAAGTCGGCAGGCTGGCGCGAACGCGGAAAGTCTCCGTCGTTCATGCCCAGCAGGCACACGTGCCGGAACGGAATCGCTCGCATCGGCATCAGCGTGGCGAAGGTGACGGCACCGGCAAAGAATCTCCGTCCCAGTCCCTCGTCGTCGAAGCTGGCCAGCCAGTGCTCTCGCACCACCGACAGGGGCAGCGGCAGGTCCATCTGCGCCTCGGCACAATCGTCCAGCCATTGCTGCAAGGCCTCGGAAAGGCGCATCAGCAGGACGCCCTCGCGCCCTTCGTCGGCCACGAAGAAGCGGTCCAGCATGGCCTGCAGCCGCACGCCCCATTCCTGCGGCGTGGCGGGATTGCGCACATCCTGCCAGGTGTCCTGCAGCGCCCGCACCAGGGCCAGCAGCCGGCCCAGCAGCTCGCCATCCAGGCCACTGATCTCGTCCAGCGGCTCGATATCCGACCACGTGCCGGTGTGGCCCGCCACATAGCCCAGCAGCATGCGCTGCAATCCGAACCACCAGCTATTCTGCGCCACGGCATCATCCAGTTCCAGTGACTGACGCTGCGCACGGTCCAGCCCCCAGCGGATGCCGCTTTTCTCGATCCAGCCGCGCAGCTGCGGCAACTGTTCGGCCTCGATGCCGAAACGCTGCTGCAACGACGACACCTCCAGCAGATCCAGCACCTCAGACACCGACAGGCGCGCCTGCGGCAGGTCCAGCAGGAACTCCACGGCCGCCAGCAGCGGCTCATAACTGCGGCTCTGCTGATCCGCCATCGAGAACGGAATGAAGCGTGGATCCTGCAGCGGATACAGCCCGAACACCGACTGGATATGCGGCGCATAGGTGGCAATGTCGGGCACCATCACGATCACGTCCCGCGGCTGTAGTGTGGGATCCGCCGCGAAGGCGGCCAGCAGCTGGTCATGAAGCACCTCGACCTCGCGCTGTGCACTGTGGCAGATCTGGAAGCGGATGGAACGGTCGTGCCGGGGGTCGACCGCTGGCCAGCGGCTGCGCGTCTCGGCCAGCGGCGCCAGATCGAGGATGTCCTGCTGCAGCTGCGCAAGCAATGTATCGGCCGGCTCATGATCGATGAAGATGTCCGCCCGCCGGTCAATGGCCAGCAGACGCGTCTCGGCCGCCCCCTGCTCCTCATCGTACTGGGTCAGCAGACCAATGAAATCCCGCCCCTGCCGTCCCCAGGCGGCCAGCAGCGGCTGGCCATGCGCAGCCAGGTGGGACAGTGCCGGATCGACGCCCGGGCGGTGGGCGTGCCGGCGGCGCAGGCCTGCCAGCCACTCCCGCTCGGGCACGATGTCACCCCAGTAATGGCGGCACGGGTTCTGCACGCACATCAGCACCTGGCACCAGCGTCCCAGGGCCGACAGCACCTCCAGCGCCTGGCGGGGCATGGCCGAGATCCCGAAGACCACCACGCGACGCGGCAGCCCGGCAGGCCGTTCGGCATCGGGAGACGTGCAGGCGTCAATGAAGCGCTGGTGAATCGTGGCGCGATTGTCCCTGGCCGCCTCCGGGCCCACATCGGCCAGCAGCTCCCGCCAGAGCAGCGGCTGCCAGCGTGCGTCCTCCGGAAGGGCACCATATCTCGGAGACTGCCCAGCCTGATCCGGCAAAGGCCGGCCTTGCGAATCCGTGGCATTCGATGCCGTGATGCCGTGTGGACCGACACCATGCGAATCCCGCAGCCGATCGTGCCCATGGGCCCAATCCTCCAGCCAGTCAGCCCGGTAGACCTGATACTGGTCGAACAGGTCAGCCAGCTGGGCTGCCAGCTGATGCAGCCGACGCAGCTGCGGATCCTCTTCCAGAAAACGCCGCAGCGGCTCGAAGACTTCCTGTGTCTGCGGCCTTGTCACCAGCGCGGGCAGCAGCCGCATCAGTCGCCAGGTCAGCAGATCCTTGCCAAAGGGTGACCGTTCCGGCACCTGATCCTCGCCCAGCACGGCCCGGTAGGCCTGCCAGATGAAACGGGACGGCAGCTGCAGGTCGATGGCAGCCGCAATGCCCAGCCCGCGCCCGTCTAACGCGGGACGCCCCGCATCGACAGGAACCGGATCGGCCGCCAGCGACAGCGTGAGCCACTGCGCGATGCCGTTGCTCTGCACCAGGATGACTTCATTTTCCAGCGGGGCCAGCGGATGGGCCCGCATCCAGTCACAGATGAGGTCGCGCAGCGTCTCGGACTGATTGCCGTGGATGACGATGAAACCGGGAGCAATGTCGGGCTGGGGCATGCTGGCAAGGACGGGGCAAAGTTATTCCCCGTTTACCTTGGATGCCCCCACCCTGGCAAACAACGGCGGTAGCCGTGGCCCGGATGAGACATAGACATCCGGGGCAACCTGCCGTTCAGGGCCGAAAACTCAGGCCAGGCTCAGGCCTGGGATAGCCAGCGCTGCAGCACGGCGTTGACGGCCTCGGGCCGCTCCATGGGCGCCAGGTGGCCAGCCCCCGGAATGATGGCCAGCTTCGCGCCGGGCACACCGGAAGAGATTTCCTGCGCCAGGGCCGGTGGGGTAAGCTGATCGCCCTCGCCCACCACAACCAGCGTGCGGCAGTCAATCTTGGCCAGCAGCGGCCGGGAATCAGGACGGCCCAGGATGGCCATCTGCTGGCGCACGAAACCCTCGGCACCCACCGCCTGGCGCATGCCCTCCACCAGGGCTGCCAGCTGCAGGTCATCCACACGTCCGGGTGCCACCAGCCTCGGGAACATCGACGGAATCCGCCCGAAACCACCGTGCTGTGCCATCCGGATCATCTGCAGGCGGTTCTCTCGCACCTCGTCGGTATCGGGCCGGGCCGAGGTGTCGAACAGCGCCAGCTCTCCGACCCGTTCCGGTGCCTGTCGCAGGATCTCGAAGGCCAGATAGCCGCCCATGGACAGCCCTACCAGCCGGAAGACAGGCGGCGCGTCGGCCAGAATGGCCCGCGCCATGGCCCCGATCTCGCCGTGCCGTGTGGTGTCGGCCACCGTCACCGAGCCCTGCGTCCAGAACAGCGGCAGCTGCGCCATAAAGAGCTGGGGCGTGCACAGAAGCCCCGGTACGAGCACGGTGGGCAACCTGCCGAACACGACAGGCGTACTGGCGACGGGGGCTGGCATGGGCGCTCCGTGGGACAGGTCTCGATATTGACGATTATATCGACCGTGAACCCTTGACCATTCCCCGGCACGAAACAGCACCGCCCCCTGCGGCCCTCCGTGTTTCAGCCCGGAGTTCCGTCATTGGCCGTTTCTCCCGCAGGAGCGCGAAAGCACGGTATCCATTTCGCTCGGGATGTAGCAATTCGCGAATAATCCGTGGTCAATCACATGAAGTCGTAAAAGAAAAACGCCCCTGCCGGGCACTCCGGAACAGGGGCATTTCAGAGATCGGGAACCGCTCGGACCGGGCAGACGCATGCACCTGCCCGGCCTCACGGCCTGCGAAATTCAGACAGGATCAG
>CALIXC010000276.1 GCA_938046755.1 uncultured Lautropia sp.
CCGTCTGATGACAAGGTGTCAGTCGGACTCGTGGGGCGTTAGCAGCTGCTGCAGATAGTCGGCCAGCACCACGGCGTTGTTGTGGGTCTCGTCGTGGGCAGCGTACAGCAGGGTGAGAGGGCCCTGTCGAGCGATGTCCAGCAGGGGCTGCAGGGCCGAAAGGTTGGCAGACAGTTCGGTTTCGTATCGTTCTCGGAATTCCTGCCAGCGTTCGGGGTCATGGCCGAACCAGTGGCGCAGGTCGTTGCTGGGGGCCACGTCGCGGATCCAGAGCTGGAAGGGCGCGTCTTCCTTGCGCATGCCTCGTGGCCACAGCCTGTCGACCAGTACGCGGGTTCCTTCGCCGGCAAGGGTGGGGGCGTAGACGCGGCGGGTCTGAATGGCATAGGCTGGCTGAGACATATGGGATCTCCTCGTTCCGGGGGCGGTGCTGCCTGGGCGTGGGACCTGCGTGAAGGACTGGAGTACGTGGTAGCCGGCAGGCGCCCCGATGCGTATGGCGAATTTTTCCCCGAATGTTCAGCGTTCAGTATAGACCGAGTCGAAGAAGGCTCTCTCCAATGCCACAGCGCGGTGGAAGAAGCGGCGTGCCTCGTCCTGCTGTGCGACCGGGATGCTTACGCTGACACGGTCCAGCTCGCTGCGCAGCCAGGCCACGAAATCGCGGAAGAAGTCGTTGGCGTGCAGCGTGATCCATTCGGCGTGCTGGAACTCGGAGGGCAGTGCACGTCCGGGCTGATCGGCCCATTCCAGGTACAGTCCCTCAGCTACGCACAGCACGGCCAGTGCACTTGCGTAGCGGCGGGTTTCGGCTGCCTCGCGCATCAGCTCCTGGAACTGTAGGGTGACGTCGTCCAGCGTGGGTGTGGTGCGCTCGATGGCGGGCACGCGCAGCAGGTCGAAGCAGCGCTGAAAATAGGTGTTCTCGTCGCTGGTGATCATGGCAGCGAACTGCGAGAAGCGCACGCGCGCTGCATACTGGTCGGCCGATGCGATGGCTGCGCCCAGAAGGGCGACGAAGCGGTCGATGAACTGGTAGTCCTGAACCAGGTAGTGGCGCAGGTGCTCGCTGGTCAGCGTGCCGGCAAAGATCTCGTCGACGAAGCGGTGCTGGATGGCAGCCTGCCAGTCTTTCTGGCATTCAGCGCGCAGGACCTGGGAAAACGGGGCGGGGGTGTTCATGGGGGTCTCCTCTTCATGTTGGATGTGGGGCGGGCGTCGCTGACTTTGGCCACAGCGACGCAGGCAAGTCGTCGTTGGCTACAGGCGCATCCGGATCGTGGCCAGACCGTCTGGCGAGCTGTCATGGCTTACAGCCGCATTGGGATCGTGACTGGGCCGTCATTGACGAGTGACACCTGCATGCTGGCCCCGAAGCGGCCGGTGGCCACCTCGGGGTGCAGGCGACGGGCTTCGGTCACGAAGGCATCATACAGCGCTTCGCCCTGGGCGGGTGGGGCGGCACCGATGAAGCTGGGGCGGTTGCCCTGTCGGGTGTCGGCAGCCAGCGTGAACTGGCTGACAATGAGTAGGCTGCCGCCCACATCCTGCACGCTGCGGTTCATCCGGCCGGCCTCGTCGGCAAAGATGCGCAGCTTCAGCAGCTTGGCCACGGCCTTGTAGACGGTCTCTGTGGTGTCTGCGGGTTCGGCACAGATGAAGGCGAGCATCCCCGGACCGATGCTGCCATAGGTCTGGCCGTCAATCTGGACGCTGGCCTGGGCGACGCGCTGGATGAGCAGGTGCATGAGGGACTCTGGGTAGGTGAAAGGGGCTGCCCGCGGCAAATGAGATGCCGGGAGGCAACAGGGTGATGATAAGCTAAGCCCCTGGGTAAACCCGTAGCTGGGAGGGTGGTTAAACTCCAGAAAAATAATCTCGTTTCTTCGATCATGAATCAGGTTGCCACGCCCGAGCCGTCTTCTTCCGGGGCTGATTTTGTGAAGTCGCGCCGCTCGTCGATCATCGCCGCCATCTTCCTGATGGCCACGTCGGCCATTGGTCCGGGGTTCATCACTCAGACGGCAACCTTCACCACGAAACTGGGGGCAGCCTTCGCCTTCGGCATTCTGGCGTCGGTCCTCATCGACTTCGTGGTGCAGCTCAATGTCTGGCGCATGATTGCGCTGTCGCGGCGCAATGCGTCAGCGCTGGCCAATGCGGCGCTGCCCGGCAGCGGCCATGTGCTGGCGTTGCTGGTCATCTTTGGCGGGCTGGTGTTCAACGTCGGCAACATTGCCGGTGCAGGGTTGGGCCTGTCGGCGCTGCTGGGGCTGTCTGCCAAGTGGGGCGGGCTGATCAGTGCGGCGCTGGCCGTGGGCATCTTTGCGTCCAGTCGGGCAGGGGCGGCCGTGGACCGGCTGATCATCTGGCTGGGGCTGCTGATGATCGTGATGACGGCCTATGTGGCGTTCGTGTCGGGTCCGCCGGTGGGTGAGGCGCTGCAGCAGATGGTGGTGCCGCAGCTGGTGGACTGGACGGCCATCACGACGATCGTGGGTGGAACGGTGGGCGGCTATATTACCTATGCCGGCGCACACCGGCTGCTGGACCGTGGCACGGTGGGGTCCGAGAACCTGGGGGCTGTCACCGCAGGGGCACTCAATGGCATTGCCGTGACCGGGGTGATGCGCTTTCTGCTGTTCCTGGCCATTCTGGGCGTGGTGTCCAGCGGCGTGGCCATCGACGTGTCGGGCAAGGGGGCCAATCCGGCGGCGCAGGCCTTCCAGGCAGCGGCGGGCGAGTTCGGACTGCGGGTCTTCGGGCTGGTACTGTGGGCGGCGGCCATCACCAGCGTGATCGGGGCAGCCTATACGTCGATGTCCTTCCTCTCGGCTTTCAAGAGTGACATTTCCGAACGGGCGCGCAACCGGGCCACCGTGGTGTTCATCGCGGTCTCGCTGGCTGTGTTCCTCCTGATGGGAACGGCACCGGCAGCGCTGCTGGTGTTTGCCGGTGGCTTCAACGGGCTGATCCTGCCGCTGGGCATGACGATCTTCATGATCATCGGCTGGCGCCGCGCCGACCTGCTGGGAGGCGTGTCCTACCCGAAATGGCTGCTGGTACTGGGCACGGCCGTGTGTGTGCTGACCTGGTACATGGGCGTCGTGTCGGTCGGGCCGATCTTCCGGCTGCTGGCCGCGTGACGGATGACGGATACGGCGCAACGAACCCTGGAGACTTCTCATGGCAAGAATCGACCTGAACAGTGACCTGGGCGAGAGTTTTGGCGCCTGGACGATGGGTGATGATGCAGCAATGCTGGAGATCGTCACCAGTGCCAATGTGGCCTGCGGCTTTCATGCCGGCGACCCGGCGGGCATCCTGAAGACGCTGCGCGAGGCTGCACGGCGTGGCGTGAGCATCGGGGCACACGTGGCCTATCCGGATCTTTCCGGTTTCGGGCGGCGGAATATGGACGTGGCCTCGGCCGACCTGCGTGCCGGCGTGATCTATCAGATCGGGGCATTGCAGGCGCTGGCGCGTGTGGCAGGCACGCAGATGCGCTACGTGAAGCCGCACGGTGCGCTCTACAACACCATTGCGCATGACCGGCGACAGGCCACCGATGTGATCGAGGCCGTGAAGGCCGCGGATGATCGTCTGGCGCTGGTGGTGCTGGCGGGTTCGCCGCTGGCGGGCTGGGCGCGCGAGGCGGGTCTGACGGTGGTGGCTGAGGCCTTTGCGGACCGGGGCTATACGTCGGAAGGGACGCTGGTGTCGCGGCGTGAGCCCGGTGCGGTGCTGCACGATGCCGATCAGGTGGCGGCGCGGATGCTGCGGCTGGTGCGCGAGGGCGTGGTGGAAGCTGTCGATGGCAGCCTGGCGAAGGTGGAGGCAGATTCGATCTGCGTGCATGGCGACAGTCCCGATGCGGTGGCGATGGCACGCGCGGTGCGCCGGGTTCTGGTCGATGCCGGCGTGACGCTGGCACCGTTTGCCTGATCGGGAAAACGAGAAAAGGAAGCGCACATGCGTCTGTTGCCCGTCAATCTCGATGCCATCCTGGTGGAGCTGGCTGATCTGGATGAAACCCTGGCGCTTTTCGATGCACTGGAGGCGGATCCGATCGAGGGTGTGACTGAACTGGTGCCGGCGGCGCGCACCATCCTGGTGCATTTCCTGCCGTGGGTCTGTCCGCTACCCAGGCTGGTGGCCGGCATTGCTGCACGGCAGGGCAGGCAGGGGCGGGCGCGTCAGGGAACGCTGGTACGCATTCCGGTCCGCTACGACGGCGAGGATCTGGTCGAGATGGCCGATTACCTGGGGCTGTCGGTGGACGAGCTGGTGCGACGACATGCGGCTTCTGTTTGGCAGGTGGCGTTTACCGGTTTTGCGCCGGGCTTTGCCTACCTGTCGGGGGGCGATCCGGTATTCAACGTGCCGCGTCGCGCCAGCCCGCGCACGCGCATTCCGGCGGGCTCGGTCGGGCTGGCAGGTACCTTCAGCGCCGTGTACCCGCGTGCCACGCCCGGGGGATGGCAGCTCATCGGTACCACTGATGTGCCGATGTGGGATCTGGCGCGTACGCCGCCGGCGCTGCTGCAGCCGGGGCAGCGCGTGCAGTTCGTGGATGTGGCGACCGAGGAAGGCGAAGTGCTGCAGCGCGAGGGTATGCAGCAGCGGAGTGCGGTGGTGAGTGGCGGTTGCATGACGGCCGCTGCCGAAGATGGCTCGCGTTGCGGGGACTCGATGCGTGCCCGTTCCGCGGCGGTAGCGGATGATGCTGGAGGTGATGGGCAGAGAGCCTGCCGTGCCGGCGATGAGAAGGCCGTGGCACATGTCTTCGAGGTGGTGGCGACCGGTCTGCAGGCGCTGTTCCAGGATGCCGGTCGCCCGGGGCAGGCACGCCAGGGCGTGTCGGCTTCCGGGGCGCTGGATGCCACGGCGTTTCGTGTGGCCAACCAGTTGCTGGGCAACGAGGCCGATGCCACGGTCATCGAGCTGCTGCATGGCGGTTTCGCGTTGCGGGCTCTGACCCGGACGGTGGTGGCGGTGACGGGGGCGACCGGGCCGCTGGATCTGAAGGATGCGTCGGGCGTGCCGCTGCCTGCCGAACGCCATGTGCCGCTGGCCATGGAGCCGGGCGATGTGCTGACGGTGGGCGCGCCCGAGCGTGGCCTGCGCAGCTATCTGGCGGTACGCGGTGGCTTTGACGTGGCGCCCGTGCTGGGTAGCAGTGCCACCGACACGCTGGCGGGCGTGGGCCCGGAGCCGCTGCGCGTGGGCCAGGGGCTGGCGGTAGGCCAGCGCATTCGGGGGGCGGTGGATGCGGCCGAGGCGGGCATGGCGAAGCTGGAAACGCTGCTGCCGCATCTGCCTGATTCCGTGCAGTCGGATCTTCGTGATGCGGATGCGGTTCGCCGTCATGCTATCGTGCTGGATTTGGTGCTGGGGCCACGGACAGACTGGTTCGATGGTGAATTACTGGAGTTGCTGCAGCAGCAGTGCTGGCAGGTGACGCAGCAATCCAACCGGGTGGGGCTGAGGCTGCTGGGTGAGAAGCCCCTGCAGCGGGCCGCCGGTTTTCAGGGCAGGGAATTGCCCTCCGAGGGCACGACGCTGGGGGCGTTGCAGGTGCCGGCCAATGGGCAGCCGGTGCTGTTCCTGGCGGATCATCCGCTGACCGGGGGCTATCCGGTGATCGGCTGTGTGGCGCCGCATCATCTGGATCTGGCGGCGCAGCTGCCACCGGGGGTCTTCGTGCGCTTCAAGGTGATGGCACCGTTTTCGGAGATTCCGCTGGAGGGGGCCGGTGCATGAGGACAGAAAGCGGAAGTCCTCATTTCCGGGAGGTGGCGCTCGGGAAGGTCTGCCATAGGGACAGGCAGATGACGGGGCATGCAGAAGGGCAGACGGAATGCCGGACGGAAGGCCGGGAGACTGGGGCGTACAGAATGGAGGTGTCTGATGGACTCGGGCGCCTGACGAGGGAAAAGTGATGATCAAGAAAGTCCTGATTGCCAACCGCAGCGAGATTGCGGTGCGCGTCATCCGTGCATGTGCTGATTATGGCGTGCAGAGCGTGGCGGTATATGCCGATGCGGATCGGGATGCGCTGCATGTGCGCCTGGCGGATGAGGCTTTCGCCCTGCAGGGTGAGCGCCCGGCCGATACCTACCTGAACGTGGGCAAGCTGCTGGAGATTGCACGGCGCTGCGGGGCCGATGCAGTGCATCCGGGCTATGGCTTCCTGTCGGAGAACGCCGGGTTCGCGCAGGCGGTGATCGATGCCGGGCTGGTGTGGATCGGTCCCAGACCCGAGACCATTGCGCAGCTGGGCGACAAGGTGGCGGCGCGGCGCATTGCGGCATCCGTGGGGGCGCCGCTGGTGGCGGGAACACCCGGTCCGGTGGAGAGCGTTGACGAGGTGCTGATGTTCGCACGTGAGCATGGGTTGCCCATTGCCATCAAGGCGGCGTTTGGCGGCGGTGGCCGGGGGCTGAAGGTGGCCTGGCAGATGGACGAGGTGGCCGAGCTGTATGCGTCGGCGGTACGCGAGGCGACCACGGCCTTCGGTCGGGGCGAGTGCTTCGTGGAGCAGTATCTGGATCAGCCGCGCCATGTGGAGGCACAGGTGATGGCCGATACGCAGGGCCATGTGGTGGTGCTGGGCACGCGGGACTGTTCGCTGCAGCGTCGCAACCAGAAGCTGGTGGAAGAGGCGCCGGCGCCGTTCCTGACGGACGCGCAGCGTGAGCGCATCCATCGGGCCGCGCATGACATCTGTGCACAGGCCGGCTATGTGGGCGCGGGCACGGTGGAGTTTCTGGTGAGTCGCAACGGCACCATTTCCTTCCTGGAGGTGAACACGCGGTTGCAGGTCGAGCATCCGGTGACGGAGCTGACGGCCGGCATCGATCTGGTGGTGGAGCAGCTTCGGGTGGCTGACGGGCTGCCGCTGTCCATCCGCCAGACGCCGCAGCCGATGGGACATGCCATGGAGTTCCGCATCAATGCGGAGGACGTGGTGCGGGGGTTCCTGCCGATGCCGGGGCGCATCCAGCGGTTCTCGCCGCCGTCAGGTCCGGGGGTCCGGATCGACAGCGGGGTGGAGACCGGATCGGTGGTGGCTGGGCAGTTCGATTCGATGATGGCCAAGCTGATCGTGCATGGCGACAGCCGCGAGCAGGTGCTGATGCGGGCGCGGCGTGCGCTGGCTGAGTTCGAGATCGAGGGGGTGCCCAGCGTGCTGTCCTTTCACCGGGCGGTGCTGAAGGCGCCGGCCTTCGTGGCGGTGGGCGACGGGGGCTTTCACGTGCATACGCGCTGGATCGAGACCGAGTTTGCCGATGACCTGCAGGCGTCGGTACGACCGGCCCCGCTGGGCACGATGTCGCTGCTGCGCATGCCGGTGGAGCTGGATGGCCGGCGGGTGATGCTGGGGCTGCCGGAGCAGCTGCTGGGGGCGCTGGCAGCGGTGGGTCAGGCGATGCCCCAGGACGGTTCTGCCGCGGGAGGTGCCTTGGGGCAGGCGGGGGCTTCGGCGGTCGCAGAGAAGCCGATGGCGGCTGCGCAGGCGGACGAGATTGCTGCTCCGATGGCCGGCACGCTGCTGGCCTGGAAGGCCGAGGAAGGTGAAACCGTGGCCGAGGGACAGCTGGTGGCGGTGATGGAGGCGATGAAGATGGAGATGCAGGTGACGGCACCGTGTGCCGGCACGCTGCACCGTGGGGCGTCGGCCGGTCAGGTGCTAGCGGCCGCAGAGGTGCTGGGCCGCATTGCCTGAGGTGTCCGGGCGAGCCCCGTTGTGTGTTACTGATTGTCCGGATGCGGCGTCTGCATCACCGAGACGGGTAGTTCGGGGATGAGCCGGGCAGATTCAGGGACCGGGCCGGACAGTGACTGCAGGAAGGCCGCGATGTCGGCCACCTGTTCCTTGTCCAGTTCCTGACCGAGCTGGGTCTGTGCCATCACGCGGATGGCCTGATCCAGTTCCCAGACACTGCCGTCATGGAAGTACGGGTAGGTGCGGGCCACGTTGCGCAGGCTGGGCACCCGGAAGAAGTACTTGTCGTCTTCTTTCTTCGTGACCTCGAAGCGGCCTTCGTCCTGCTTGGGCGACTGGGTGTACTTCCAGTAGGGTTCGTTGACCATGCCGAATTTCTGGAACGTGTCTCCGCCCAGGCCGACACCCTTGTGGCAGGTGGCGCAGCCGCTGTCGACGAAGGTGGACAGACCCTTGCGCTGCTGGGCGGTGAGGGCTCCGATGTCACCCTGCAGGTATTTGTCCCATGGCGAGGGGGTGAGCAGCGTGCGCTCGAAGGCGCCGATGGCGGTCCTGATGTTCTGGACCGTCACGGGATTCTTGCCGCTGTCGGGGAAGGCTTTCTGGAAGAGCGGCAGATACTCGGGGATGGAGGCGATTTTCTTCTCGACGGCGGCCTCATCGACGTTGGCCATTTCCACGGGGTTCAGGAGCGGGCCGCCTGCCTGCTCTTCCACGTCAGCGGCACGGCCGTCCCAGAACTGGTGACCCAGCAGCGCGGCATTGAGCGCCGTGGGCGAGTTGCGGGCACCGAACTGGCCCTTGTGACCGGCGCTGGTGGGCAGGTTGTCCACGCCCGCCGAGGCCAGGTTGTGACAGGAATTACAGCTGACGGTGTTGCCACGGGACAGCCGGGGTTCGAACCACAGTTGCTGGCCCAGACGAACCTGGGCGTCGGTGAAGGGGCGCAGCTTCTGCATGGCTGCTGCATCGGGCAGTGCCTGGAACAGACCCTGAGCAGTATCCAGCAGATCCTTGTCTTCTTCGCTGTAGGACGTGCCCTTGTCTGCCGACGGGGCTGCGGTGGCCGCCTGGCAGGGGGCGCCGAGCGCGAAAGTCAGCAGGCTGGCAGCGGCCAGCAGGCTGATGTGAAGGCGAGGCTTCATGGGGGGGCTTTCTCCTGAGTGTTGTTGGTCTCGAGACCTGGCGGACGGTACCGGCAGGCCGCCCCACTATAGGAACGCGTGCGTGGATCAGGTTGTGTTAAATCAAGCAAAGAGCAATTGTTGTTTATTTATCAATTGAGGTAAGCTATTGATGTAATAGAGCGCGCCTACAGCGTTTTGTGGGGGAGAACATCAGCCGGCTGATATCGTTGGCGGCGTTGAGGTCGCCTCGATGGTCGCTGCCGCTGGATGGCAGTGTGTAGGTGTATCGGTTGTCGCCCTGGTAGCGCAGCTTGTAGCGCTTGCCACCGTTGCTGATCCGGAAACCTAGGGATTTCAGGCTGCGGCGGATGTGGGGAGCGACGGATGTGGGGAGCGACGGTCGTGATGCCGTGTCGGGACTGGGGTCAGGGCTGGTAGCGACTGACTTCCAGCCCGCTGCCGACGGGCAGCAGGGTGCTGCTGATGCCGGGTTTGGCGCGCAATGCCTGGACGTAGGCTTCCAGTTCGAGGCCGCCCGGACGGACGATGTTGTTGGCCACGATGACGGCGCCGGGGGCCAGCCGTGGATGGAAGGCCTCTAGGCAGGGCAGGTAGAGATCTTTCCGAAGGTTGACGAAGACGAAGTCGAAGCGGTCGGGGATGCTGTCGATGAGGGTGACGGCGTCACCGATCCGGAAGTCGACGAGGGGGGAGAGGCCGGCCTTGGTGCTCATGTCCAGGGCGTGGGCGGATCTTTCGGGATCGATCTCCAGGGTGGTGAGGTGGCCACCGGTGGCGCGTGCCGCTTCGGCCAGCCAGATGGCGGAGTAGCCGAAGGAGGTTCCCAGTTCCAGGATGCGTGGCGCGGTGAGGCTGTGGACCAGGATGTTGAGGAACTGCCCGGTCTCGGGACCGATGGCCAGCATGGACTGGAAGTTGACGCTGTTGCGCCCGCCAGGGGCCGCGACCGGGAAGCTGAGGTTCTCGCGCTCCATGCGGGCGTGGTATTGCTCCAGTACCTCGATGATGGCTTCGTCCATGGTGTTTCCCTGGAATGGTCTGGGCCGGGCTCTCTTCGGAGGTCTCCTCGTGGAGGCAGAGCCGTGCTGCGCCCGCGCCCGATGCGGGTCGGGCCAGTATACGGGATCGGGGGGCGGAGGTTGGGGCTCAAGGTCAGGAAGAAGGTTCCGAGGGCCTCGGGCGTTCAGGTTCCTGGCTGGGGCCCTCTTCTTGGATGCGCTGCCGGAAGCGGCCGGCGGCACTGTGGTAAAAGGGGCGAGGGTGGATCTGGCGCGAGACCAGGGCGGCGACCAGGCTGCCGATCAGGGACCAGATGAGCACGGGCTGGCTACCGGTCATTTCCATGACGATGACGCTGGCGGTGACGGGCGACTGGGTGGCGCCGGCCAGGAAGGCGGACATGCACAGCAGCACCAGCAGGCGTTCGTCCACCATCCCGCCGGCGAGCGAGGCCAGGTGGCTGCCGATGCCGGCGCCGGTGCTGAGCGCCGGGGTGAAGATGCCGCCAGCGATGCCGGTCCAGTAGGTGAAGACGGTGGCGGCCAGCTTGGCCAGGCCGGTTTCGGGGGGCGTGATGTCGTGCCCGTCCAGCGCCTGGGTGACCATCTGGTAGCCGGTGCCGTAGGTCTGGCCGTGGGTCCAGGTACCCAGGGCCGCCAGCAGCAGGCCCATGACGATGGCCAGCAGGACGGGATGGCGGCGCACCGGGCCACGCAGGAAGGCCGGCACGCAGCTGGCGGCGCCGCGAAAGAGCATCCGCGCGAAGATGCCGCCCAGCACGCCGCAGACGATGCCGCAGAGCCCCACCCACAGGGCCATGTCGGGTACGGTGGTGGCCCCCGCGTACTGGGGGAAGTAAGGGTTGTTGCCCTTGATGGCCACGAGGATGAAGCCGGCGGCCAGCACGCCCAGCAGGACGCGCCGGCCCCAGTGCAGAACCACGCCGCGCCCCAGTTCCTCGATGGCAAAGACCACGCCGGCCAGCGGGGCATTGAAGGCAGCTGCCAGGCCGCCGGCGGCACCGGTGGCCATCAGTTCATTGGCGGTGAGCCCCCGGAAGGCGATGCCATGGCGGCGGCAGACATCGCCCCAGGCCAGCATGACGGCCGCTCCGACCTGCACGGAGGGGCCTTCGCGGCCCACCGAGGCACCGATCAGCATGGCCAGCAGCGTGAGGGGAATCTTGGCAAGCGTCTGCCAGAACGTGACAAGCCGGTTCTTGAGCGGGCCGTAGGGCAGGCTGATGGCAGCGATGACCTGCGGGATGCCGCTGCCGGCCACGAAGGGGGCGTGGCGCGGGGTGTACCAGGCCAGGGCGGCCAGGCCCAGCGGCAGCATGACCCAGGCCACCTGTGGATGGCGGGTGGTCCACCGGGCATTCCAGTCCAAGGCGAGATCGGCCAGTTCGGCAAAGCCCAGCGAGGTGAGCGCCACCAGTGCGGCACCGATCAGCATGCAGGCGAACTCCAGACTCTTGTGCGGGATGCGGTGGGTCTTGCGCAGGCGCCGATGCAGGAAGTGGCGGATGCGGGCAGTGCGCGAGGGGGCGGGCTTGCCCGTGGCAGCGTTCTGGGTGATGGCGGAATGAGCCTGCGACATGGGACGTGGGTCGAGGACCTTGTCGGAATGTTCCCGCTATTCTGATCCCGTCAGGAGGCCATGGGCAGCATGACTGCGGCAGGTGGTTCGGGCAGGGCTTTCCTTGTGGCGATTCCGCAGCAGGAAAGCCTGGTTCGGAAGTATTCCAAAATGTTCAGAATACATATCGATATCATTTCATTCAAATGTAGACATCATCGTCTTTTTGTCTCCATTGTGTTCAGAACGCAGTAATTTAATGAAATTTATAGAATTTTCATAAATTCTGAAGAGGATTTGTCCGGAATTCTGGCTGGGGCAAGGTACACGCGGGAGGAGATGGCATGTTACTTTCGCCCTGAAATACAGGGTTGATGGTCAGAGAAGCCGGAATCTTTCCGTCGAGCCAGATACGGGATGGCATGTCGTGGCATGAGAGGCATACGACCGTCTCTGATTCCGTTTCTTGTTACGAGGCTCATTCATTCCCTGCTCGATTTCAAGCCGCCCTCGATCTTTCAGGAGCACACGCATGGCCAGGGCTTTCGCGTTACCGCAGCGCAGTACATGGCTTGTCGTTTCCCGGGTGGCTGCCAGTCTGCTGGGTGGGTGGCTGTTCGTCTGGGGAGGGCATGCGTTGGGGCTGGCAGTGCTGTTGCGGGCCGGCATGACGTTTTCCGATGTCCAGTCATTGCTGGGCATCCTGTCTTTCCTGGTGTTTCTGGGGGTGTTCTGCTGGAGCCATGGCGAGCCGTCGCTGAAACGGGTGTGGGCGGTCCTGGCCGGTGGCGGCGCAATCATGACGTTGCTGGGCTGGCTGCTGCTGCCGGGTTGACGACATGTTCCAGAACGTTCGCCAATCGATGGCCTGGATGCACACGTGGTTCGGGCTGGTGCTGGGCTTCGTGCTGATGGTGTCGTTCTTTTTCGGGACGCTGTCGGTGTTCGACCGCGAGATCGACCGATGGGCGATTCCCGAAACGCGCTTTGCGCCGCAGCCAATGCCGTCGTTCGATCGGGTGCTGCGGCCGATCTTCGAGCGGATGCAGCCGGATGCGGAGGCGCTTGCCGAGGCCCGGACGCTGAACCGGTCTCCGTTGCCGGAGAGGTTTGCCCCCAGCGGATGGGGGTTCTATGCCACGCATCGGGATCCGGTGCTGGATCTGTGGGCGGAGTTCGATCTGCCGGATCCGAAGGATCCGATGGAGGATCATGTCCATGTGGGAGCGACTATCGATCCGCGAAACGGTGCATCGATACGGGATGACCGGTTTGCCCTCGGCAGCGAGTTCTTCTATCCGATGCACTACAGCCTGAACCTGTACTGGTACGAGCTGGGGGTCTGGATCGTCGGTCTGGGGGCACTGGCGATGCTGGCGGCCTTGGTGAGCGGGCTGGTGATGCACCGGCGGATGTTCCGCGAGTTCTTCACGTTCCGGCCGGGCAAGAGCACGCAGCGCAGCGTGCTGGACCTGCACAACCTGACCGGCGTGCTGGCGCTGCCCTTTCATTTCTTCTTTGCCTTCACCGGGCTGGTGATCTTCGTGGGCCAGTATTTCCCGGTGGCGGACGTGATGATGGGGGAGCAGGGGGTCGAGGCGGCGATGCTGGCCGAGACGCGCGAGACGGGGATTCCGACCGAGGCGGCCGGTAGGCCGGCACCGCTGGCGTCGGTGGATGCGATGGTGGCCGAGGCGCGCCGCCGCTGGGCCGAAGCCGGCAAGGCCGGCGAGGTGGGCATGCTGAGTGTCGAACACGTGGGCGATGTCAATTCGGTGGTCAGCATCTACCGGGCGGGCACCGACCGGGTGAGCAGCATCAGCGACGGCATGCACTTCATGGGGGCGACTGGCCGGCTGATCCACGAGGATCCGCCATCCTCCATCCTGGTGGGCACCGGCGAGTTCCTGGAGGGGCTGCATCTGCAGCATTTCCGGCACTGGCTGCTGCGCTGGCTGTACGTGTTGGGCGGGCTGATGGGCTGCGTATGCATTGCCACGGGCTTTCTCTTCTTCGTGGAAAAGCGCAAGAAGCAGCATGCCCGGCAGGGCAAGGCCGGCTGCCGCTGGGTGGATGCGCTGGCTGTGACCACCGTGACCGGCATGGTGGGGGCCACGGCGGCCGTCCTGGTGGCGAACCGGGCACTGCCCGTGGACCTGCCAGCGCGGGGCGACTGGCAGGAGCGGATCTTCTGGGCCGTGTGGCTGCTGGCGTTGCTGCACGCCGGCTGGCGCAGTGCACCGGTGGCGCAGGGGCGCATCTCGCCGGCCTGGCGCGAGCAGTGCTGGGCCGTGGCCGTGCTGGCGGTGAGTGCGGTGCTGCTCAACTGGATCACCACCGGTGATCATCTGCTGAAGACGGCGTTCACCTACTGGCCGGTGGCCGGGTTCGATCTGTCACTGCTGGTTGCGGCCGGGCTGGCCGTGAAGGCGGCGCGTGTGCTGAGGGTGCGAGAGGCGAGGCCCGACGCAAGATCTGCGTCCGTCGGCGAGGCGTCTGCACCTGGCAGGCGACCTGTAGCGATCGACGGACTGTCGACCGAGGGTGGCCGAGACATGGCCATTCGCAGCCGAAAGGAAGGAGCTGGAAATGCTTGATGTGCTTGATGTGACGTTGCAGGCGGCGGCATTCTGCTGCACGGTGACGGGCATGGCCTGGCAGGCGCTGGGGATGGAGATCCATTGGCGCCAGGTGATGGTCGAGCGGCCTTGGGTGGCCGAGCAGGCTCGGGCGCTGCGCCGCTCGGGCTGGCTGGCGCTGGGCATGGCGCTGCTGCTGTGTCTGGCGGCCGAATACGCCACCATGGCGGCGCTAGTGTGGGTGATGATGTTGACGGGCTCGGCGCTGTGGGTGGCGATGTTACTGACCTGGCGGCCGGCACGCCTGCGACGCTTTTGGCGCGCCTTTCTCTGGACGGAAGGCGCGCTGCAGGGTGGAATGGCCCGGGGGTTGGATGCAAGTCGGTCGCTGGCGGGCCGGGTGCGCAGTCTGCGCCGGTAGCGGAGCTGATTCAGAGCGAGATGCCGCCCGAGACCTCGATGACCTCGCCGTTGATGTAGCTGGCTTCATCGCTGGCCAGGAAGGCGTAGACGTTGGCGATCTCGCCAGGGTTGCCCAGGCGGCCCAGCGGGATGCGGGCCTTCATGCCATCCAGTACCTTCTCGGGCATGGCGTTGAGAATGGGGGTGGCGATGAAGCCCGGGGCGACGGCGTTGACGCGCACGCCCTTCGGGCCCAGTTCGCGGCTCCAGGTCTTGGTGAAGCCGATGAGGCCGAACTTGGTGGCGGCATAGTTGGTCTGGCCAAAGTTGCCGTACAGGCCGACGACGGAGCTGGCATTGAGGATGACGCCGCTGTTTCGCTCGATCATGCCAGGGGCGACGGCCTGGCTGCAATGGAAGACGCCGCGCAGGTTGATGTCGATGACCCGGTCGAACTGTTCCTGGGTCATCTTGACGAGACGGGCGTCCTGCGTGATGCCGGCGTTGTTGACCAGCACGTCGATGCGGCCGTGCTTTTCCTGGACCCTGGCGATGACGGCGTCGATGGTTGCGCGGTCGGTGACATCCATGACGTGGCCTTCGGCCGCAGCGCCCAGGGCACGGCACTGCTGCACCACGGCTTCGATGCCGGCCGGGCTGATGTCGCAGACGATGACGATGGCGCCCTCAGTAGCGAACTTGAGGGCAGTGGCTTCACCGATGCCCTGGGCGGCGCCGGTGATGAGGCTGACCTTGCCGGCCAGACGGCCCTGCGGGGCGGAACGCGGCGTGGGGTTGGACATGAATCTCCTCCGGTTGGAAATATCTGGAGGCAATGATCGCATGTTTTGTTGCAGTGCATCATTGCCTCTGTGGGGGAATTCCCGATGGAGGTTCAGCGGTCGGACGGCAGGTGATGGCGACGGGCTCGCTCAGGGCCTCTGCGATTCCGTCTTTTTCGGTGGGCAGACGAGGCGGGCCTGCGGGGCCGTGCAGGAAGGGTGCCGATGGCCACCAGGGCCAGCGACAGGCCCAGCACGGGGGCGTTGCCGCCCAGGCGCACGTAGGGGGTCAGGCCGGTGTGTCCCTGAAGGGTGGCCTTCAGCGTGCCGGTCTCGTGCGGGCGCAGCCGGATCTGGACGATGCCGTGAGCGCTGATGGGTACCGTAATCCGGGAAACTCTCCCAATTGGATGTGCGGAGCGGAGAAT
>CALIXC010000277.1 GCA_938046755.1 uncultured Lautropia sp.
TCTGGTTCTCGCCCTGCATGCGCGCCTGCAGCTGCTCCAGCACCGCCATGCGCGCCTCGATGGTGGTGGTCTTGGTCACGGCCGCCTGCAGGGCCTCCTGCGCAGGACCCCGCTCGGCCTGGACCTCGGCCAGACGAGCCTCCAGCGTCTGCTGCTGCTCGGCCGTGCGCGCCTCTTCTTCCTGCGCAGCGCTCAGCTCCAGCGCCAGGCGCTCCAGCTGATCCGACGCATCGTCACCCAGCTGCGACAGCGACGCCTGCAGCCGCTGGCGGCGCTCCTGCATCTGCGCCAGCGCCTCTTCGTGGGAGCGACGCTCCACGCGCCCCACCTGCAGCGCCTGCTGGGCCGTGTGCGCGGCCTGACGTGCGGATTCCAGTGCCTCGCGCCGTTCGCGCTCCTCGTCCTCGCAGGCCGCCAGCTGTTCCTCAGCCTCGGCCAGCGCCATCTCGGCCGTGGCCTGCTGCTCGCGGGCTTCTTCCAGCTGCGCCTCCACTTCCTGGCGGCGCTGCAGCCCGCCCTCGGACAGCGCCCGCGCCGACTGAATCTGTTCCTCCAGCGACTTCAGACGTGCCTGGGCCTGATTGCGGTTCTGCGCAATCATCCGGATCTGCGATTCCAGCGTGGAGATCTCGCTGTTGACCTCATAGTAGGCGGCCTGACAGCGGCTGACCTCGTCGTTGGCCTGGTGCACTGCCTCGCGCAGCGTCTCCATGCGGTTCTCGGCCGAGCGCAGCCCGGTCTGCAGCCCTTCGATCTCCAGATCCAGGCTCTCGGCCGTCTTTTCCAGCAGCTGCTGCTCAGCCTGCGCATCGTCGCGCTTGATGAGCCACAGCCACTGCTGCTTCTGCGTCCGCTCGGCCTCCATGGCACGGTAGCGGCCCGCCACCTCGGCCTGCGCATCCAGCTTGCTGATCTGCCCGTGCAGCTCGCGCAGGATGTCCTCCACACGCGTCAGGTTCTCGCGCGTGTCAGCCAGCCGGTTCTCGGTCTCGCGCCGCCGCTCCTTGTATTTCGAGACGCCGGCAGCCTCCTCGAAGAACACGCGCAGCTCGTCGGGCTTGGCCTCGATGATGCGCGAGATGGTACCCTGCCCGATGATGGCGTAGGCACGCGGTCCCAGGCCCGTGCCCAGGAAGATGTCGTGCACGTCCTTGCGACATACCGGCTGCTGGTTGATGTAGTAGGTGGACTGCCCCTCGCGCGTGAGCACACGCTTGACCGAGATCTCGGCAAAGCCGCCCCACGCCCCGCCAATGCGGCCCAGGCTGTTGTCGAACACCAACTCCACGCTGGCGCGCGACGAGGGCTTGCGCTCCAGCGAGCCGTTGAAGATCACGTCCTGCATCGACTCGCCGCGCAGCTCGGTGGCGCGCGACTCGCCCAGCACCCAGCGGGTGGCATCGATGATGTTCGACTTGCCGCAGCCATTGGGACCGACGATGCCCACCAGCTGGCTGGGCAGCTCGAAGGTGGTCGGATCACAGAATGACTTGAAGCCTGCGAGCTTGACTTGCTTGAGGCGCACGAAAACCCTTTGGAACGGACGACGGATGGCGAACGGTGCCGGTGGGGCCGTGAGGGCCTGGACAGCCCTCTTTCGCATCCGGGAAAGGCCCGTATGATAGCAAGGCCCTGCCCGTTCCCGCCCCAGGCTGCACGGTTTTCCGACACGTGTGTCCGGGGCAACAGAATCGCGGACTCACTGCACCGTGATGGTGCGCGTCGCCTCCAGCGTGAAGCCATCATCACCCTTCCACGACAGGCGCAGCTCGCCGCTTTCACGCGCCAGGAAGGTGAACTCGATGTACGGGTTGCGCGCCGTGGCCGGCCCTGGCTCCCAGGCGTACAGCAGCCCCTCGCCCAGATGGGCCTCGAAGCGGGTCACGATGTCGCGCGGCTTGATCTGCCCGTGCTCGTCCAGCCGAAGGCCGGTCTCCATGCGGTGGCTGATCTGTGCGCGCACGCGCACCATATCGCCCTTCTTCGGCGTGAGCGTGCTGGTCCAGATCCGCGGTGGTGTGGATGTGCTCATCGTCTTTCCCCCTTACATGCCGCAGCCGCTGGCGGCCACCGTCACGTCCTTGCGGGCCTCCAGGATCTGCCCATCCTTCATCCGCGCCAGTGCGTGGATGGCCTGCGAACGCGCCAGCCGCACCCGAACCGCCGCCTCGGCCACCCCGGCCAGCGGCGTGAAGTACATCCGGCAGGCCAGCGGAATGGGGTTCTTCTCGGCCAGGATGATCAGCTCCTCGCACCAGTTCGATTCGGTGATCAGCGACGGATCGACACTGACGCGCACCGGCACGGCGCTGGGGTTGTCGGCCAGCATGGCCACGTCCAGCAGAAGACCCTCGGCCTTGGGCTTTCTGCCATCCACGAAGGCCGTGATCACGTTCTGCACCGCATCCGGATGCGCCAGAAGCATCTCGGCCTGCCGCTTGGCCAGCACCTCGGGTGACAGCACGCCGGCTGCGGAAGAGGCCTGCGCCAGGGCGCGCAGCGGCAATGCCAGC
>CALIXC010000278.1 GCA_938046755.1 uncultured Lautropia sp.
TCCACTAAAAGAACACAACCCTCTTCCAAGGATATGAAGCCGGGCTCTGTGGATCATGAGGATTCGGAATAACAGAACTTCAGCTGTCGTCACCTTTTTGGCCTAGTGTTGGCGCATCCGCCCGCAACTGCCAGAAGATCGCCGCTGACCCCACCGTCAGCGCCCCGATGGCCATGAAGGCCGCGCGGAAGGCGGGCAGCTCGTTGCCACCAGGGCGGATGTCCAGCCAGCCACTGAAGGCGTGCAGCAGCGCCGAGGCGCAGGTGATGCCCAGGCTCAGGCCCAGCATCTGCACCATTGAGAACAGGCTGTTGCCGCTGGCGGCGTGGGCGGCGTCCAGGTCCTTCAGTGTCACGGTGTTCATGGCCGAGAACTGGGTGGAGCTAACGGCGCCGAAGAAGGCCAGCTGGGTGGTGCGCAGCCACAGGGGTTGGTCGGGTGTCATCAGGGCGAAGGCGGCGATCAGCACGCCCAGCAGCACGGTGTTGACCAGCAGCACCCGCCGGTAGCCGTAGCGGTTCACGATGTCGGAGACGGCGCGCTTGGCGCCGATGCTGGCCAGCGTCACCGGCAACAGCATCATGCCGGCCTCGGCTGGCGAGAATCCCATGGCTAGCTGTAGTAGCAGCGGCAGCAGGTAGGGCATGGCGCCCGAGCCGATGCGTGCGAACAGGTTGCCCAGGATGCCTACGCGGTAGCTGGGCACGGTAAAGAGCGCCGGCGGAAACAGCGGGGCGGGGTGCCGCATGGCGTGCAGCCAGTAGGCCGTCAGCGCGGCCAGTCCGGCCACCATCAGGAGCGCCACCAGCGTGCTGGCCCAGCCCAGGCCGCCCAGTCCGTCCAGGGCCAGCGAGATGGCGATCATGGCCAGCACCAGCATGGCGTAGCCGGCCAGGTCGAAGCGGCCGGCGTCCGTGCGCTTGAGGTTGGGCATGTAGCGCATCGTGGCCAGTGCACCCACCAGGCCCACGGGCAGGTTGATGAGGAAGATCCAGTGCCATGAGGCGGTCTCCACCAGCCAGCCGCCCAGCGTCGGCCCGATCAGCGGGCCGATTAGCCCCGGGATGGCTACGAAGCTCATGGCCGACAACAGTTCCTCGCGCGGGAAGTGCTGCAGGATCACCAGCCGGCCCACCGGCAGCAGCACGGCTGCGCCCAGCCCCTGCAGCACCCGGGCCGCGATCAGCTGCGACAGGTCGTTGGAGAGCGCGCAGGCAGCCGAGCCGGCCGAGAACAGCACGATGGCGCTCAGGAACACCCGCTGTGACCCGAAGCGGTCGGCCAGCCAGCCGCTGGCTGGGATCAGCACCGCCATGGTCAGCATGTAGGCCACCACCACGGCCTGCAGGCGCAGCGGACTCTCGCCCAGGCTGGCGGCCATGGCCGGCAGCGCCGTGTTGACGATGGTGCCGTCCAGCGTCTGCATGAAGAACCCCACCGCCACCAGCCACAACAGGATGCGGGGAGAGGGGGGTGCGGCAGCGTCTGGCATGGGGTGACGTTCCTGGTGGTCGATGGGGCCCCGGTGATCCGTGCCCATTTTCAATGGGTGAACGGGAAAGAATACCGGCTATCGGAGGATGTCGTCGCCCATTCCACGATGACAGGACGATGGCGCCGTGCCAGCGTCATTCTCTTCGGAGCTTTCCGCCGATCGAGGCCTGTCGTAGGATGACAGGATGAAAGCCTTTGTCACGTTCATTCTCACTCTATTCAATTCGCATGCCGCATCGGCAGGTCGACGCGCGTCGCAACAGGCGTTTTCGTCCCGGGTGCACCGCCAGGGTCTGGTGCGGATGCTGCTCGTGCTGCTGGCTGCCGTGCTGCTGGGCACGGGATTGTCGGCCCTGCAGGCCCGCAACAGCCAGCCGCAGCCCGTCGTGCTGACGGAGGGGCGGACATCCGAGCAGGCATCAGGACACGCATCAGACGGGGCATCCGGGCAGGTAGCTGACGGCATCGGTACCGTGGCGGTGGCCGATTTGCCTGCCGAGGCACGCCGTACCCTGGTACTAATCCGTGAAGGTGGCCCGTATCCCTACGAGAAGGACGGCTCCGTCTTCGGCAACTACGAGCGCAAGTTGCCGCGCCAGCGTCGGGGCTACTACACCGAATACACCGTCAAGACACCGCGGGTCCGCTCACGCGGGGCGCGCCGCATTATCGCCGGTGGCCGGGATGGCCGGCCCACCGAGTTCTATTACACGGACGACCACTACCAGACCTTCCGCAGGATCGAGTTCCCATGAGTGCACTGTCCAACATCCCCCGGCACGCGGTTCTGCCGCTGGGTGCCTATGACAAGAACGGTCTGGTGCGTGTCGCGCTGCAGACCGACCAGACCCTGCTGCAGTGCGACTGCACGGCAGCCTATGACAAGGCGTCCGTGCTGGCCGCTCTGGGGGAGGGACTGAAACTGCCGGCCCATTACGGCCGCAATCTGGACGCACTCTACGATTGCCTGACCGATCTGAAGCCTTCGGACGAGGCTGACCGTCCTGGCTTTGTGCTGCTGATCGAGAACCTGCCCGATGTGACGCAGCTGTCGGCGGACGACCGCAGCACGCTGCTTGACGTGTTTCGGGACGCGGCCGACTTTTTCTACGACCACGAGACGGCGTTCCGGGTCTTCTACTCGGTGCGCAAGACGTAGTCAGTTCGGGCTCAGGCGAGGCGTTGCCCTGGTCTGGCCCAGCTCAGGTCGGACCTGACCCCGGCCAGACCTGACCCAGGTCAGGCCTAGCCCAGATCACCCAGCGCGGCCTGCAGCACCGTCAGTCCCACCAGCCCGGCAGTTTCGGTGCGCAGCACCCGCGGGCCCAGCAGCGCCGGCTGCCAGCCCTGGGCCAGCGCCTGCTCCACTTCTGTCTCGGCCAGCCCTGATTCCGGTCCGCACAGCAGCCAGGCCGTGGGGGTGCCGACTTCCTGTGCGCTGGCATCGCCCGACCGATCTTGATCCTCCGGAAGCTGCGTGCCAGTCTGGGCCGCCAGTGCGCCGGCCTGCGCCATCAGCGATGACTCGGCCAGCGGGCTCAGCACCCAGCGTCGCTCGTGGGCCTGCGGGATGGGCAGGCTGGTCAGCCAGACACCCACGGGCTGGATGGGGGCGATGTCAGGCAGGCGGCTGCGCCCGCACTGCATGGCTGCTGCCACCACCAGCCGCTGCCAGTGCTGCACGCGCTTCTCGGCGCGCGTGCCATCCAGCTTCACCACGCTGCGGGCCGACAGCAGCGGCACGATGTGGCTCACGCCCAGCTCCACGGCCTTCTCGATGGTCCAGTCCATCTTCTCGGCCGTGCTGAGGCACTGTGCCAGCCCCAGTCGTAGATGGGGCGGCGGCTCGGTGGGCAGGGTGGCCAGCAGCGTCACGGCTGCCGGCTTCGTGGAAGCCAGCTGCGCACGCCAGCATCGTCCCTGTCCGTCGAAGACCTCGATCTCGTCACCGATGCCGCGGCGCAACACCCGAAGCAGGTGGTGTGCGGCCGGCTCGTCCAGCGGCAGGGGATTGAATGGGACAGAAGGCGCGGGCTGGTCGGCCAGGGCAGGTAGGTGGACTCGGGGGGTCATCAGATCAGGGAAGAAGCTGTCGGGGAAGGCGGCGGAAGGCAACCGAGTGATTCGTTGCCTGAATGTCACTAAGAAGCTTGGCGAATCTCCCCGGCGCGCAACAGGGCCTTCCCCTGCAGACAATGCAAATAGCTGTTACATTGGCGTCCAGTATACTGTGCAGAGGTTCCTGGCGGCCCTGCCGGCATGCCCGGTGCGAAGACGCCCAGCGTCGGGAGGAGAGGCCCGGACATGGCATGGCAAACAGGCCAGGGCGCCAACGGCAGATTCCGGGCGGGCCGCCTGATTGAAAGTCCGTTTTTCATCGCATTTTCAGCTCAATTCGTCCCTTTCTGCCATGACCGACCACTCGTTTCCCACTGAAGCCCCTGCGACTGCCGAGCTGGATTTTTCCCCCGATGAAGCCGGGGGCGAGACGCTTCCCGCCACCGAACAGGTAGGATGGTCCGATGGCGTCACCGAGGTGGACGATGTGACCCTACCCGACGCTCAGCAGCCTGCCGAGACCTTCGTGGCCACCGGCTGGCCTGCCTTCCCGTCCCCCGACACCGCCCGCCGCATGGCCAACGCCATCCGCGTGCTGTCCATGGACGCCATCGAGAAGGCCCGCTCCGGCCACCCTGGCATGCCCATGGGCATGGCCGACATCGCGGTGGCCCTGTGGGGCGCACACTTCAAGCACGATCCCGCTCAGCCGGGGTGGTTCGACCGTGACCGCTTCGTGCTCTCCAACGGCCACGGCTCGATGCTGCTGTACTCGCTGCTGCATCTCACCGGCTATGACCTCTCCATCGACGACATCAAGGACTTCCGCCAGCTGCATTCCAAGACCCCGGGTCACCCCGAGGTAGGTGTCACGCCGGGTGTGGAGACCACCACTGGTCCGCTGGGGCAGGGGCTGGCCAATGCTGTGGGCATGGCCCTGGCCGAGAAGCTGTTGGCTGCCGAGTTCAACCGCCCCGGCCACGACATCGTCGACCACTTCACCTGGGTGTTTGCCGGCGACGGCTGCCTGATGGAAGGCATCTCGCACGAGGCCTGCGCCCTGGCCGCCATCTGGCGCCTGTCCAAGCTCGTCATGCTCTATGACGACAACGGCATCTCCATCGACGGCGACGTCAAGGGCTGGTACCGCGAGAACGTGGCCGAGCGCTTTGCTGCCTATGGCTGGAACGTCATCGACGCGGTCGACGGCCATGATGCCTGGGCCGTGGCCGAGGCCATCGCGCAGGCGCGCGACTGGGGCGAGACTGGCCGGCCGGTCGTCGACGGCGAAGGCGTGGGCGAGCTGCGCTTTGCGCCCACCATCATCATCTGCAAGACCGTCATCGGCAAGGGTTCGCCCAACCGGGCCGGCACAGCCAAGGCCCATGGCGAATCGCTGGGTGCCGAGGAAATCGTTGCCACCCGCAAAGCCTTGGGCTGGTCCGAGCCGCCCTTCGAGATCCCGGCCGACCTGTACGCGGCCTGGGACGCCACTCAGGTGGGTGCCGAGCGCCATGCCCGCTGGCAGGACGCCTTTGATGCCTATGCTGCCCAGTTCCCCGAAGAGGCTGCCGAGCTGGAGCGCCGCATGCGCGGCGTGCTGCCGGCCGACTGGGAAGACATCATGGACAACCTGGTGATGGACACGGTGATGGAAGCCGACAACATCGCCACCCGTGCTGCCTCGCAGCGCGCGCTCAACTACCTGGGGCCGGCCCTGCCGGAACTGCTGGGTGGCTCGGCCGACCTCACCGGTAGCAACCTCACCGCCTGGAAGGGCGTCGAGATGCTGCGCCCGTCGGCCGAGAGCGATGCCGATCTCAACAGCGGACGCCACATCAACTACGGCGTGCGCGAGTTCGGCATGGCCGCCGTCATGAACGGCCTGGCCCTGCACGGCGGTTTCATCCCCTACGGTGGCACCTTCCTGGTGTTCTCCGACTACGCCCGCAACGCCTTGCGCGTGGCAGCGCTCAGCAAGCAGCGGGTCATCCACGTCTTCACGCACGACTCCATCGGTCTGGGCGAGGATGGTCCCACCCATCAGCCCGTCGAGACCGCCGCTAGCCTGCGCCTCATTCCCAACATGGAAGTCTGGCGCCCGGCCGACTCGGTCGAGACCGCCATCGCCTGGCAGGCCGCTATCGAGAACGAGGAGGGGCCTACCTGCCTACTGCTGTCGCGCCAGGGGCTGCCCTTCATCGAGCGCGAAGTGGTCGACATCGACGAGATCCGCCGTGGCGCCTACCTGGTGTATGCCCCGCGTGCCGCCAAGGCCGTGCTCATTGCCACCGGCTCCGAGGTGTCGCTGGCACTGGCCGCCGCACGCCAGCTCGCTGATGAAGGCATTCGTGTCCGAGTGGTCTCCATGCCATCCACCACCACGTTCGACAGCCAGAACGTGGCTTACAAACGCCGTCTGTTGCCAGACGACCTTCCACGGATTGCCGTGGAAGCCGGTGTCACCGATTTCTGGTGGAAATACCGCCCTGCGGCGGTGGTCGGGATCGATCGCTTCGGCGAATCCGCTCCCGCATCGGCACTCAACCAGCATTTCGGCATGACTGCCGATAACGTTGCCGCCACCGTGCGGCAGGTGCTGGGGCTCTGATCCTTCAATACAAGAGGAAGAAAGAAATGACGATTCGCGTTGCAATCAATGGTTATGGCCGGATTGGCCGCAATGTGCTGCGTGCCCACTATGAAAGCGGCAAGAAGCACGACATCGAGATCGTCGCCATCAATGATCTCGGCAAGCCCGAAACCAATGCACACCTGACCCAGTACGACACCGCCCACGGCAAGTTCAACGCTGAAGTCAAGGTCGAAGGCGACTACCTGGTCGTCAACGGCGACAAGATCAAGGTGCTGGCCGAGCGTGATCCCAGCAAGCTGCCCTGGAAGGATCTGAAGGTCGATGTGGTACTGGAGTGCACGGGCCTGTTCACCTCCAAGGAAAAAGCCAGCGCCCACCTGGCCGGCGGCGCCAAGAAAGTCATCATCTCCGCACCGGGCGGCAAGGATGTGGACGCCACCATCGTCTACGGCGTGAACCAGGGCGTGCTGAAGGCTTCGGACACCGTCATCTCCAACGCCTCTTGCACCACCAACTGCCTGGCCCCGCTGGTCAAGCCGCTGCAGGACAAGATCGGCGTCGTCAACGGCCTGATGACCACCGTTCACGCCTTCACCAACGACCAGGTGCTGACCGACGTGTATCACTCCGATCTGCGTCGTGCCCGTTCGGCCACCCAGTCGATGATCCCGACCAAGACCGGTGCTGCCGCTGCCGTCGGCCTGGTGCTGCCCGAGCTGAACGGCAAGCTGGACGGCTTCGCCGTGCGCGTGCCGACCATCAACGTCTCGCTGGTCGACCTGTCGTTCATCGCTGCCCGTGACACCACGGTCGAGGAAGTCAACAAGATCCTGAAGGAAGCTTCCGAAAGCAAGGAGCTGAAAGGCATCCTGAACTACAACGACCAGCCGCTGGTGTCGGTCGACTTCAACCATTGCCCGGCATCCTCCACCTTCGACTCCACCCTGACCAAGGTCAGCGGCCGTCTGGTGAAGGTCACCAGCTGGTACGACAACGAGTGGGGCTTCTCCAACCGGATGCTCGACACCACCGTGGCGCTGATGAACGCCAAGTGATCGGTGCATCACGGCACGCCGCCCGAAAGGGCAGGGTGCCCGGCTGCCGTCCCGTGTCGGCCTGACGGTGTCGGTAGCCTTGCTGCGCGCAAGGCATCCCGACGCCGCCCTGCCGGTACTCTCGGCAGCCTTGTGGCCCCGCCGGCCTTCGGACCCTCCCGTGTCCACGGAAACCCGTTGGCCGGCGGCCCACCCAGACATTTGTGCAGAGGCCCTGATGGCCCTGCCGACCGAATTCCCGGGTCAGTGAATGCCGCATCCTCCCATTGACTGGCCTGTCATGGAGAACACGATGAAATTCAAGCGACTGGCAGACCTCGACCTGAAAGGCAAGAAAGTCTTCATCCGCAGCGACTTCAACGTCCCGCTGGATGAGAACCGCAACATCACCGACGACACCCGCATCCGGGCTTCGGTGCCTGCCATCAAGGCCGCGCTGGACAAGGGCGCCGCCGTCATGGTCACCTCCCACCTGGGCCGTCCGAAAGAGGGCGAATTCAAGCCCGAGGACTCGCTGGCTCCCGTGGCCAAGCGCCTGGAGGAACTGCTGGGCCGCCCCGTGCGCCTGCAGGCCAACTACCTGGATGGCGGCTTCCCGCTGGCCCCGGGTGATGTGGTGGTGCTGGAAAACACCCGCTGCAACAAGGGTGAGAAGAAAGACGACGAAGCCCTGGCCAAGAAGTACGCCGCCCTGTGCGACGTCTACGTGAACGACGCCTTCGGCACCGCTCACCGCGCCGAGGCCTCCACCCACGGCATCGCCCGCTTCGCCAAGGAAGCCGCTGCCGGCCCGCTGCTGGCTGCCGAGCTGGACGCCCTGGGCAAGGCCCTGCACAACCCGGCTCACCCGATGGTTGCCATCGTGGCCGGCTCCAAGGTCTCCACCAAGCTCACCATCCTCGACTCCCTGGCCGACAAGGTGGACCAGCTGATCGTGGGCGGCGGCATTGCCAACACCTTCATGTTGGCTGCCGGCCTGCCCATCGGCAAGTCCCTGGCCGAGCCCGACCTGGTGGGCGACGCCAAGAAGATCATCGAGAAGATGAAGGCCCGTGGCGCCGAAGTGCCCATCCCCGAAGACGTGGTGGTGGCCAAGACCTTTGCCGCCGACGCTCCGGCCACCGTCAAGGCTGCCAAGGACGTGGCCGAAGACGACATGATTCTGGACATTGGTCCCAAGACGGCTGCCAAGCTGGCCGAGCAGCTGAAGTCCGCTGGCACCATCGTCTGGAACGGCCCGGTCGGCGTGTTTGAGTTCGATGCCTTCGCCAAGGGCACCGAGACCCTGGCCCGCGCCATTGCGGCCTCCAAGGGCTTCTCGATCGCGGGTGGTGGTGACACCCTGGCGGCCATTGCCAAGTTCGGCATCACCGACCAGATCAGCTACATCTCTACCGGTGGTGGCGCCTTCCTGGAGTTCCTGGAAGGCCGCACCCTGCCGGCCGTGGCTGCCCTGGAAGCAGCTGCCGGCTGATGACCTGACCGGGTCCGGCACTCATCCGGATCCGGGACGTCACCACGAACAGGCCCTGCACCGCGCATGCGGATGCAGGGCCTTTCTGTTTTGTGCATGAGGGGAGAGGGAGGGCTTCACTGGTCGCTTCTGAAGCGGTCATGCACTTGTCGGCTGCTTTCGTCCGCCGATCTTGCGTGCGGAAAAATGCCATATGTCGTCAAAACGCGGCATGTTAGTTTGCTCGCCATTGCAACTTCCACCCTTTTTTCTGGGGAGCCATCATGGGCAAGCAACACGCATTCGGCAGCAAACTGTCTCTGAGCCTGGCCGTGGCCGTCTCGGCTGTTCTTACCGCTTGTGGCGGTGGTGGCGGTGGTAGCAGCACGCCGACGACGCCGGTGGCAACGAATACGCCGGCAGCAACGACGCCTGCTGCCACGACCACCACGCCGGCTGCGACCACGCCCGCAGCCAACAACACCCAGACGACACCTTCGTCCAATCAGGCGATGTACGAGCAGCTGCGCACGCAGTGCCAGGTCGTGTCGTACACGAGTGAAGCGGGCTTCTATGCGTGCGCTGCCGGTACCTACGTCGGCAAGAATCTGAGGGACGGCCAGACGGTCTGCACGGTCCGGCTGACGCGGGATGGTGATGTGACTTACACCATGGGCAATGAGGTGCACGCCTTCAAGCTGGCACAGCACTTCTTCTACTCGAAGAGCTCTCCTCTGGCTTCAGAGTATCCGCATATCTGGGGCATGGGCATCAGCGCTGATAGTGCGGAGGATGCCAACGGGAAAGTTCACGGCTTTGAGCTGCGTCTGGAGCCTCGGGCTGAGTCTGATAAGAAGCCTGATCATCTCGACATCAAGTACAGTTTCGGCTCGGCATATTCTCCGGATCTTCAGTCGACCTGCCGCGTTCCGCTCTGAGACGCGGGGCAGAATTATAAGAATATCTGATTCGGTGGCGAATTGAACGGATGGCCACTGTCCGCTCTTCAGGCAGTGGCCATTTTCGAGTCTGATCGACATTCCCGCTTGTTTCTGTTTCTGGAATGACCATGAACACTCAACTTGTATCCGGCAGCAGGCTTGCGCTGGCTCTGGCCGTCTCGGCTGTTCTTACCGCTTGTGGCGGTGGTGGTGGCGACAGCGGCACGCCGGCCGCACCGGTTGCGACGACTGGCAGTGGCTCGACCACGACGAGCATGGCTGGCGGCGCGACGACCGAGACCAACAGCACGCCGGCTTCAACCACGCCCACCACGACCGCTCCATCGGCACCGACCTCCACTCCGGCTGCAACGACGCCGGCCACGAACTCGCCCGTTGCGACCGCGCCGGCTGTGACGGCACCGGCCAACAATGCCCAGACGCCATCCCTGGTCAACCGGGCCATGTATGAGCAGATGTATCGGGGGTGCCAGACGCCCTTCCGCTCATTTGATCCTGCAACGGGCGCTGCATGTGCTGCCGGTGTCTACGTGGGCAAGGATCTGTCGGACGGTACCACAGACTGTACGGTGAAGCTGGCGAAGGATGGGGAAGTGACCTTCACCGTGGGCGATAAGGTGCATGTCTACAAGATGACGCAGCTTTTCCGGTCCGTCTTCCTCAAGCTTGACGTGGAAGGTGCGCCGTACTTGTTCAGCGTCCATATCTCTGGCTACAGCGCTGATGATGAAGCCAAGAAGGTGCACGGCTTCGGGATGAACGTGAATGCCAAGGATGATGGGTCGACCCCGCCGGATGAGTTCGAGATCACGTACACCTATGGTGACGTGCTCACGGCAGATGAGAAAACGGTCTGCAAGATCCCGCTCTGACCCTTCCCAGGCCGGGTCATGAGCGAACATGATTCGGCCCTGAGTTGAACGAATGGCCGCTGCCTGTGTGTTGGGGGCGGCCGTTGTCTTTCAAGGGCGTGCCGTCCGGGAAATCCGGTATCCGCAGGTTTCAGCCATCCGACTGCTCGATGACATCGAGCCCTTGTCTCCGACCTGGCAGGATGTATATACTATGTTTATACATCTGTTTGGGGGGCTGTTCCATGAGCACGACCTTGAATATCCGGCACTGGGGAAACAGCCTGGGTGTGCGTCTGCCTGCCAGCGTAGCGCGGGCCGCCGGCCTGTCGGTCGATCAGCAGGTCGAGGTGGCCGTCGAAGGCGAGAGGATCGTGTTGACGCCCGTTCGGAACCGGACGTTGACACTGGAAGAGCGCCTGGCGCGCTTCGACCCTGACCGGCATGGAGGGGAGGCCATGTCTGTCTCGGAGCCCCTGGGAAACGAGTGTTTATGACATGGCGACGAAGCGTGCCGCCTCCTGGGTTCCGGATCGGCAGGACATCATCTGGATCGACTGCAACCCACAGAAGGGGCGGGAGATGCGGGATGTTCATCCCTTCCTGGTTCTGTCTCCCCGCACGTTCAACGATCGCACTTCTCTGGTCATCGGCCTGCCCATGACGACAGCGCCGTATAACGCGGACAATCCGTTCGGCCACGCGGTGATCGACAACAATCACTGCGAGAACCTCGTGCGCCCGGTGGCG
>CALIXC010000279.1 GCA_938046755.1 uncultured Lautropia sp.
ACCACACTGCGTGCTGGCCAACTTTCAGAAGAAGATGGGAATTTCGAGGTGCCCTCCAGGAAAAGACGTTCGATTTCCGATCGGGAAACGCCATGCTTCCCACATTTCGGCCAATTGCCTTCGTCCCAGTCGAACCCCTCGATCTTCATTACAAAAGTGTAGACAAACGTCTACACAATAGCAAGGACTCATCGAAACATGCAGCGCGGCTTTCTGCTGGGCGGCCTGATGGTGGTGCCGTTCATCCTGCTGATGGGGCTGTTCGGACTGGCCTGGGTAGCCATGGAGCCGGACGGCGAGGCCTCGGTGGCGCTCTTTGCCCTGGTGATGCCCAACCTGCCGGCCTGGGTGGCCCTGGCCTTCATCCCGCTGGGGCTGGCACTGGTGATGAGCAGCGCCGACACGGCCATCAGCGCCATCACCAGCATCATTGCCGTGGACGGCGCCCGGCTGCTGCCCCAGGCACGCCCTGCCCGCCTGTTGCGGCTGGCCCGCATCCTGGTGCTGGTGCTGGCCATCCCGGTGGTCGTCGTGGCAGCGCAGGGACTCAGCGTGCTGTACCTGTTCCTGCTGGCCGACCTGCTGTGTGCGGCCGCAGCCTTCCCGGTGTTCCTGGGACTCTACAGCCGCCGGCATGACGGCGTGGATGCCCTGGTGGCCACGCTGGCCGGACTGGCCGCAGGCCTGTGGATGTTCCCGCGCCCGGGGTAGCCGCTGGACACGCTTCTGGAATCGTTCCTGCTGGCCGCCTGCGTGCCGGTGGTCGTGACGGGCCTGATGCGACTGCTGCGCCGCCGGCGCCACGCCTTCGCGCTGGAAACGCTGGATGACGGCGTCCGACGCTTCGACCGCGAGGATGCCCAGCCCGACGGTGGCGACAAGGCGCCCCTGCCGGCCCAGGCGTGATTCTGGCGTGACTCTGATGTGATTCGGACGTGATCCGGGCCTGACTCAGGCCTGGGTCACCTGCCGCTGCCGCAGCACCTCGTACAGCACCACGCCGGTGGCCACCGACACATTCAGGCTGGACACCGAACCCATCATCGGGATGGAAACCAATGCATCGCACTGCTCCCTGACCAGACGGCGCAGGCCCTTGTCCTCGGCTCCCATCACGATGGCCACCGGCCCCGCGAAATCGGTACGGTACAGATCGGCATCGGCCTCGTCGGCCAGGCCGTAGACCCGAAAGCCTGCGTCCTGCAGCTGCTCCACCGTGCGCACCAGGTTCGTCACCAGAATGTAGGGCACCGACTCACCCGCACCGCTGGCCGTGTGCATCGCCACGTCGGTCAGCGGCGCCGCATGGTCCTTCGGCGCAATCACGGCATCCACCCCGGCCCCGTCGGCACTGCGCAGACAGGCCCCCAGATTGCGCGGGTCGGTCACGCCGTCCAGCAGCAGCAGGAACGGCGGCCGCTCGCGCCCTTCCAGGTCCGACAGCAGCGTGGGCAGATCAGTACTGATGGTCTGCGTCTCCACTTGGGCCACCACGCCCTGGTGACGCTTTCCCCCCGCCATCCGGTCCAGCCGCCCGGCCTCCACGCGCGTCACCTGCACGGCCTGCTGCTGGGCCAGCTTCAACAGGTCACGCCCCCGGTTGTCGTTGCGGTGCCGGTCGACATAAAGCGACTTGAAACTGGCCGGCGCCTGGCGCAGACGCGCCATCACCGCATGAAAGCCGTAGAGCAGCATGGTAGGACTGAAACAGAAAGGGATGGGACTGCCCGGGATGGTACATCCAGACCCGGACGCAACCCCTCCTGTCAGACGTCATGGTATGCCCTCACACACAAAATTCCGGATAGGCTCCC
>CALIXC010000280.1 GCA_938046755.1 uncultured Lautropia sp.
CCGCTGGCGCGTCAGCGGTTCCAAGCGTCTCCCCAGGCGCTGAACAGCAGGCCGCTCCAGCACTGCTCCGGCACAGCGACGCCGTCGGCTACCGGCGCTCCACCACCGACGCGCAACCCGACGGCACAGCCGCCGTCTCCCACACGCTCAGCTACACCGCCCTCGTCCCCCCGCCCCCCGCCGACCACACCGACCCATGGACGGCATTCACCACAACCCCGCCCACCGCTGCGGACCAACGCATCTGCCTGGGGCGCCTCACCCTGGCCTACGACCGGGGCGCCGACCTCGACAGCATCACCTTCACCCATGCCGTCGAGGGGCCAGCCGACGGGGCCCTGTCCAGCATCGCGGCCCAGACCCCCGTCACCTCCCTCATCACCACCACCCTCAACGTCACCCAACTGGGCAGCGGCGACCACGACACCGCCATCACCTGGGCACGCACCATCGCGCTCGCCTCAGGCGCGCTGACCATCCCCCTGACGGCGCTCGCCGGTCCCGCCACCCAGAGCGGCGGTTTCGCCGACCTCCTCGACAAGCAGGCCTCCTCCACCCTCACCATCCTCCAAGGCTCAGCGATCACCGACCACGGAGGAGTAGCGGCGCTCGCGAAGGGCTGGACCGCCTCCACCCTCAGCACCGACCACGGGCAGCTGGCCCAGCAGGCGCTGTGACCCCAAACCCCCGTCCCTGAAACAATGAGGAGCATTCCCAGCACCATGGCCACCACCACGCTGCCCTTGTCGATCAGCGCCACGGTGGCCACCTGGCCTTCCTTGATGGCCTTGTAGTAGAAGATCCATGAAAGCGCCGTGGTGGCACCGGAAATGCCCAGCCACATCAGGCTGCGGCCATTCAGCCGGGGCAGCTCGGCCGGGTCCACGAACATCAGCGCAAACACGAAGACGAAGCCGCAGACGAACAGCGCGCGCACGCTGAGTCCCAGCTCAGCGGAAATGCCCTCCATGCCCATCTTGGCGATGACGGAGGTGAAGCCCGCAAACAGCATCGAGAGCGTGGCGTAAAGGACCCAGCGTTCCATGGTCTTTCCCTTCTGACCGCGTTTCAACAAGTCAGGCCTTGTCCAGCGCCTGCGCGATGTCGGCCAGAATGTCCTCGACATCCTCGATACCGATGGACAGCCGCACCAGACCGGCCGGTACACCGGCACGCGCCAGCTCTTCCTCGTTCAGCTGCCGATGCGTGGTGGAGGCCGGATGGCAGGCCAGCGTCTTCGCATCACCAATGTTGACAAGGCGATAGATCATCTGCAGCGCATCGATGAAGCGCATGCCGGCGTCGATGCCGCCCTTCAGCTCGAAGCTGAGGATGCCCGAAGCGCGGCCGCCGCAGATGCGCTCGGCTGTTTCTCGGTAGGGACTGCCCGGCAGCGCCGCGTAATTGACCTGCGCCACCTTCGGGTGCTTCTCCAGCCATTGCGCCACCTGCAGCGCATTGCTGCAGTGCCGCTCCATGCGCAGCGACAGGGTTTCCAGCCCCTGCAGCAGCATGAAGGCGTTGAAGGGTGAAAGCGCCCCACCGGTATTGCGCAGCGGCACCACGCGGCAGCGGGCGATGTAGGCCGCCTCGCCGAAGGAGTCGGTGTAGACGACACCATGATAGGACGGGTCGGGCTGGCTGAAGATGGGGAAGCGCCGTGCGTGCTTCTTCCAGTCGAAGCGGCCGCTGTCGACGATGGCGCCACCAAGCGTGGTGCCATGGCCACCGATGTACTTAGTGAGCGAATGCACGACGATGTGGGCCCCATGCTCGAAGGGACGGCACAGGTAGGGGGTGGCCACCGTGTTGTCGACGATGAGCGGCACGCCATGGCGCTCGGCCACCTCGGCCCAGCGCTTCAGGTCCACCACGTTGCCGGCCGGGTTGCCGATCGATTCGCAGTAGAGAGCCCGGGTATTGTCATCAATGGCGGCTTCCAGCGCATCCAGATCGTCGTGGTCCACGAAGCGGCCCTGAATGCCCTGGTTGGGCAGGCTGTGCGCGAACAGGTTGTAGGTACCACCGTACAGCTGGCTGGTGGAGACGATGTTGCTGCCCGGCGAGCACAGTGCCTGCAGCGCATAGGTGATGGCCGTCATGCCCGAGGCCAGCGCCAGCGCACCGACACCACCCTCCAGAGCCGCCACGCGCGCCTCCAGCACCGCATTGGTGGGGTTCATGATGCGCGTGTAGATGTTGCCGGGCACCGCCAAGTTGAAGAGGTCCGCACCATGCTGGCTGTCGTCGAAGGTGTACGAGGTCGTCTGATAGACCGGCACGGCGGCCGAGCGCGTGGTGGGGTCGCTGTGGTAGCCCGCGTGGATGGCGGCGGTGGAAAATTTCATGAGAGTCTCCATGAGATGAATGCCCGGCGGGCCGCAGTATGCGTCGGCCAGGCGCCCCCGGACACTGGGGGCATTCTGTTGCCGCACTGCCACAACCCGGTAGACTGCGGGATCCTGCCGTTCCCTGGTTCCGACCCGATGATATTGCAACCCGGTCGCCTTCGCCGCCGCCTTTCCTTCCCACTGGCCACTCTGCCTTGGGTCCTGGCCCTGCCGCTGGATGCCCAGGCGGTGCAGGATTTGCCCCCGGTCATGCCCCGACTGCCCTGCACGCTCAACAGCTTTGCCGATGTCTCGCTGGCCGAGGCGCCCGCGCAGGTCACGTCTGTGCAGACCGAGGACATCAATGGCAAGGCGATGTGCCTGGTGCAGGGCGTTATCTCGCCACAGATCCGCTTCATCGTGCGGCTGCCCGTGGCCGGCTGGACGCAGCGCTACCTGCAGACCGGATGCGGCGGGCTGTGCGGCCGGCTGGCCATCCATTCCCCGCAGCGCGACTGCGCCTTCGAGCGCGACGGCACGCTGGCCATGGCCTCGACCGACATGGGCCACACCAGTGGCGCCGGCGGCATCTGGGCTGCCGCCGACATGCAGCTGCGGGTGGACTTCGGCTACCGCGCCGTGCATGCCACCCGCCTCATCGCTGGTGAACTCATTCATCGCTATTACGGTCAGTCGCCGAAGTACACCTATTTCTCGGGTTGTTCCGACGGTGGGCGCGAGGCGCTGATGGCCGTGCAGCGCTATCCGAAGGACTTCGACGGCGTGGTGGCCGGCGCACCGTCTCTGGTGTTCACCATCCAGAACAGCATGTACCACGGCTGGAATGCTCGCATCGTGCAGCCCGACAGCGACCAGCCCGCCATCCGCGAGGACGACCTGCCGATCCTGCATCGCCGTGCGGTGCAGGCCTGCGATGCCGCCGACGGCATGACCGACGGCCTGGTCAGCGACCCGACCTGCAAGGTCGATCCCTGGCAATGGGTGTGCCCCGACAAGGCAGCCGATCCTTCCCGGGACATCATGAACGCGGGCAACTGCATCTCGCCCCGCACGGCCGCCGCGGTGGCCGAAGTCTATCGGGGCGCCCATGACGGTGACCACAAGCTGGTGCTGGGCTCAGTACTTCCAGGCTCGGAGCTGGCCTGGCTGCGCGTGCTGGTGCCGCGCAACGCCGTGCTGCAGCGCCAGACGCAGCAGCGCTCGTCGCACGACATGAGCACCCCGCTGCATCCATCGAAGACGCCATCGCCCGCTGCACCGCCGCCCACGAAGCCGGCCCCCAACGCGCACGCTGCGGTGCCCGATACCGCCACGCCCACGCGCCCGCCCAGCCCCGAGGGAACACCCATCGACCAGGTGGTGCTGCCACCCACGGCCCGCACCGTCAGCCTGAAGTCTTCCAGCGACATCATTCCGGCGCTGGCCTATCCGGGTGCCTACGATCCGCACTGGAAGCTGGCGAACTTTCGCTTCACCCGCGAATCACTGCAACGGCTGGCGCCGATGCACGCCCTGCTCGACGCCAGCAATCCGGATCTGTCCGCCTACCGCAAGGCAGGCGGCAAGGTGCTGATCTGGCACGGCCTGGCCGACCCGAACATCACGCCGATGAATGCCATTGCCTACTGGCAGGCGGTGCGCGACCTGGACCCGCAGGCCGACGACATGCTGCGGCTCTTCCTGATTCCCGGCATGTACCACTGCGACCGCGGCGACGGTCTGGGCAGTCTGGACGTGACCACGCCGCTGATGGACTGGGTGGAAGACGGCCAGGCTCCCGAGACGCTGTTCGCCTCGGCCTCCGAGGTGGATGCCCGCACCGGCCGAGGCCGCCCGATCCAGCGCTTTCCGTACCTGACGGTGCTGAAACCCGGTGGCGATCCGGCCACCCCTGCCGACTGGCAACGCGGCCGCACCATCGACATCGACCCAGCGCTGTACCGCAACTGGGCCGGGGCCGAGTTCTTCAAACCGGGCTTCCAGCGCTTCTGCGGGTTTTCCGGGCTGCGGTTCGTCTGCCAGCCCTGAATGCCGGCCGGCCCGGGAAGACATTCTGACCGGGCAACGCCAGAAGGCACTGACCGACCGGGCCGGACACACACGCCCATTCTGAACACACGAGAGGAGGGATCAACGACCATGACGGACACCGAACAGATCCGCGCGACCCTGACGCTGTGCCTGCTAGCTGCCTACGCGGACCGGCAGAAACATGAACGCGAAGGCGAGGAGATCCGGCGCATTGCCGAGGGCCTGGCCGCCAGCGAGGAGATCAATCTGCCTGCGCTCTATCAGGACGTGCTGATGAAGCGCACCGGCGTGCAGGACGTGGCAGCCCGGCTGCAGGATGACGATGCCCGCCGGCTGGCCTACGAGATGGCGGTCTGTGTCTGCGAGGCCGACGGCAGCATCAGCGAGGCCGAACGCGCCTTCCTGGCCGAGGCACGCCAGGCCCTGCAGCTGGATGCAGCTGCCGCCGAGGCCACGGTGCAGCAGGCCGAAGCGCTGGCGCAGGCCCCGCTGGCGGAACCGCTGCAGGAAACCCCGCTTTTCGGAAACTCCCGAGCCCAGGGCACGCCCCACGAAGCTGGCAGCCCCCAGACTGCCTCGCTACCAGATACACTGGCGAACCAGAACGTACCGAGCGGCCGGCCCACGCCGGACGCACAGGCCATCGACCAGCAGATCCTGCGTGCCGCCATCACCAACGGTGCCATCGAGCTGCTGCCCGAATCGCTATCGACGCTGGCCATCATCCCGCTGCAGATGCGGCTGGTCTACCAGATCGGTCAGCAGTACGGCTACCCGCTGGACAAGGGCCACATCCGCGATTTTCTGGCCACGCTGGGCGTGGGCGTCACCTCGCAGTATCTGGAACAGGCCGGCCGCAAGCTGCTGGGCAGCCTGCTCGGCAAGAAGCTGGGCAAGGGCATGCTGGGCGGGCTCGGCCGCCAGGCCGTCAGCTCGGGCATGAGCTTTGCCAGCACCTACGCCCTGGGACACGTGGCGCGCGAGTACTATGCCGGCGGCCGCACGCTGTCCACCCAGATGCTGAAGGACGCCTATCAGCGCGTGCTGGGCGACGGTCGTGCGCTGCAGTCGCAGTACCTGCCCCGGATCGAGGCTGAATCGCGCCAGCTGGATGCGGCCAAGGTGATGGCGCTGGTGCGCGGCCAGGGTTAAGACGCAGCGACAGTACCGGCTCCTGGCCGATACCCCACCGTTCCGGCCGTGCGCGCCGATGCAACGGTACAACGCCATGACGCGGAAGCGGCGTGCAGGCCGGCATCTGATCGCTCGCGGCTTTGTGCGTCGCGGGCGCAGCGCTATAGTGGGCCTTCGTACACCCCTTCCAACAACCATGTCTTCCAAGCATCGCCCACACGCTGCCGAGGCTCCGGCCCCGGCGCTCCATGCTTCTGCACGCCCTACCGAAGCGGCCTCCCGTCCAGCCGAGATCAGCCTGCGGCTGCGTCCGCTGGAGCGTGAGGACCTGCCCTTCGTGCACCAGCTGGACAACAACGCCAACGTGATGCGCTACTGGTTCGAGGAACCCTTCGAGACCTTCGCCGAGCTGTCGGCGCTGTACGACGAGCACATTCACGACCAGC
>CALIXC010000281.1 GCA_938046755.1 uncultured Lautropia sp.
GGTGGTTCGAGCTGCAGGATGCCGGCAGCCAGGCCATTGCTGAATGCGGCGCGGCCCGGCGCGGCGAGCGGGTCATCGACTTCTGTGCGGGCGCCGGCGGCAAGACGCTGGCACTGGCCGCGCGCATGCGCAACCAGGGTCAGGTACTGGCCTTCGACACCGACGAGGCCCGCCTGTCCCGGCTGGGGCCGCGGCTCAAGCGGGCCGGCGTGGACATCGTGATGCAGATGCGTCTGAAGGACAGCCACGACGCGCGCCTGGCGCGCTATCAGGGCTGGGCTGATCTGGTGCTGGTGGATGCGCCCTGCAGCGGCAGCGGCACGCTGCGCCGCCATCCGGACCTGAAGTGGCGGCTGCAGCCGCAGGAAGTCGCGCATTATCGGCAGCTGCAACGACAGATCATGGCCGCTGCCGCGCGCTTGCTGCGCCCGGGCGGCCGCCTGGTCTACGCCACCTGCAGCCTGCTGGCTGACGAGAACGAGGCGCAGATGGCCTGGCTGGCCCACAGGGCCGGCGGGGCGTTGGTTGCTGGCGGTGCAGCTGGTGCAGCTGGTGCAGCGGAAAGGGCAGCTGACCCGACCGGGTCAGGCGGCGCAGTGGGAGCGGGGGGCGTGCAAGCCACGGACCCAGCATGGCCCGCCGTGTCGTTGCAACCCGTTGCGCAGCGCTACTGGCGGCCACAGCCCGAAGGCGGTGACGTCTTCTTCATGGCCAGCTGGACGCGGGTCTGAGTCGCTTCGATATCGCCATATCCCATGGCCTGCCTGGGGAGCCAGGTCCGGGCAGCGCGCACTTGCAGGTGCTGCCGGGCAGGTCGCGCCTTGCCATCATGCAGCGGTGACCAACCACCATGCCATCTGGGCAGCGCTGGCGGCAGGCAACAAAAAACCGGCCAGCGCAGGGCGCAGGGCCGGTTCTTGCAGATCAGGTGATGGACGGCTGCCGCAAGGGCAGCCCGACCGGGATCACTTGATCTTGGTTTCCTTGTAGGGAACGTGCTTGCGGGCAACCGGATCGTACTTCTTGATTTCCATCTTTTCCGGCTGGGTACGCTTGTTCTTGGTGGTGGTGTAGAAATGACCGGTACCAGCGGTCGATTCCAGTTTGATCTTGTCACGCATGTCGGTTCTCCCGGGAGGTGAGGTCGGTTCGGGCTGAGGGGATCAGGCCTTGGCGGCGTTGATCTCGGCCAGAACGGCCTCGACGCCCAGCTTGTCGATCTTGCGCAGGCCGGCAGCCGTCACGCGAAGGCGGACATAGCGCTGTTCGCTTTCCACCCACAGGCGGCGTTGCTGCAGGTTGGGCAGGAAACGACGCTTGGTCTTGTTGTTTGCGTGGGAAACGTTGTTCCCGACCATCGGGGCCTTGCCCGTGACTTGGCAGACTTTTGCCATGATGCTGTTCCTGTCCTGTTACGGCGTGGCTGGCCCATGCGCTGGAAAAGGGTGCCTTCCGAACCTGCGCACCGGGTGGGGGATACCGCAGGCCCGTTGCCGTGTTCCGGCAGGGACTGCAGGGCTGCACCTGCCCGCAGTGGCAACCTTCTTCTGGCCAAGCGCCACCAGACCACGTGGTGTCTGTAGAGGTTGAACGAAGGCCCGGCACCTGCGACACAACCTTGTGCCGCCTGGACGTGCAGAGCCCACTAAAGCCGTGCATTATAGCCGGATCTGAAACCCGGAACAAGTTGGCTGCTGGCATGGCGCCACGGCCGTCTACAGCAGCCCGTGCTGCGAGAATGAATACTGCTGGCTGCCCGCCACGATGATGTGATCCAGCACGCGGATGTCCACCTGCCCCAGCACTGCCTGCAGCGTGCGGGTCAGCGAGAGATCGGCGTCGCTGGGCTCGGGATGGCCGGAAGGGTGGTTGTGCGACAGGATCACGGCGGCGGCGTTGAGCTTCAGTGCATGCTTGAGCACCTCGCGCGGGTAGACGGCCGTCTGGTTCACCGTGCCCCTGAACATCATGTCTGCCGTGATCAGCCGGTGCTGGCTGTTCAGAAAGAGCGCCACGAACGCCTCGTGCTCCAGCCCGCGCAGCGTCAGGCCCAGGTACTCGCGCACCGCGTCGGGGTTGTCCAGCAGCGTGTTCTGCTCCATCTGTTCACGGGCCACCCGGCGCGCCAGCTCGATGACCACGGCCAGCGTGGTGGCACGCGCCGGCCCTAGGCCTTCCATGCGCATCAGCTGTGCGGGTTCGGTGGACAGCAGCCGGGTCAGCGACCGGTTGCTCTGGTTCAGCAGCCGCAGCGCCAGCCCCACCCCCATCAGCTCGGGGTCGTGGAAATGGTAGATG
>CALIXC010000282.1 GCA_938046755.1 uncultured Lautropia sp.
GCCAGGCCAGGCGCCTGTCCCGAAGGCCCCGGCAGCCGTGCCGCCAGCGCCTCTTCCACATGCGCGGCGCACGCGTGCATCCAGGCCTGCAGCGTCAACGGCGCAGCGGCCGGGCTGGTGCCTAGCGCCGTTGCCAAGGTGTCCTGGTTCATTCTCCGCGCCCCTTCGCCCGAGTTCTCGGGGCAGCCGCCCCAGTGTTCATGGTGCCACCTTCGGCGTCACCGGTCTCGCTCCCTGCCTCTTCCGGCACCTCGTAGGGCACCAGCAGGCCGGCCTCCAGCACCTCGACCTGCTGCGTGACCGCCGCCAGCTTGTCGCGGCAGCGCTTGAGCAGCGTCACACCGCGCTCGTAGGCCGACAGTGACGCCTCCAGCGGCAGGCGACCATTCTCCATCTGCTCGATCAGTGCCTCTAGCTCCTGCATCGACTGGTCGAAGCTCTCCGACGGATCCGGAACATCCTGACCGGAACTCGGCGACGGAGCCCCGTCCGCACGGGCGGCAACTTTCATCCCAATACCTCGATACCCTCGACGAACACGACAGACGGATAAGCACGCCCGCGCCCGAGCGACGGCGCAAGAACAGGCCGCCCCGGCGACACGACGGCGTGCCACAGCCCCCGGCGACACCAGGGTGTCGGCATTCTAGCGCGTGTCGCGCCCTTCCCATGCATCCTGCTCCGGGAATCCTCCAAACCGACCAAAGAAGTCGACAGGACACAATGCCCCATCATCCCACCGGAAAATCTGCTGGGCACCCCACCCCGTTGCCGGTAGAATCCGCCTCTTCTGGAGCACGCGGACATCATCAGCCGCAGCCGCCTCGAACCCCCGCCCCGCGCCACCTTCTCCTCCGGCGCCCCGGCCGGCCCCGGCGGCCCACCCCATCCTCCAGCGGCCCGGCCCCGCGGCAGGCCGAAGGCCGGCTTTCCTGTTCAGCCGCTTCACATCACTTCTGGTCGGAGGGACGCAGGTTCCATCATGACGGACATCGGGCATCTGGCACACATCCAGCGACCCGCAACCCAGTTGCCGGTCACTGCCTATTTCGACGAATCGCTGTATCGACAAGAACTGCATCGGCTGTTCGACAACGGCCCCGGCTATCGCGGCCATCGCCTGATGGTGCCCGAACCCGGCGACTACCGCACCCTGCTGGCCGAACAGGAAGGCCGCGTGCTGGTCAACCAGCGCCCCGACGCACAGAACCCGCAGGGCCGCATCGAGCTGCTCTCCAACGTCTGCCGCCACCGCCAGGCCATCATGCTCAACGGCTCGGGCAACGCCGACAGCATCGTCTGTCCGCTGCACCGCTGGACCTATGACCTGGACGGCAGCCTGAAAGGCGCCCCGCACTTCGACCAGCAGCCCTGCCTGGAGCTGCCCCGCTATCCCCTGCAGGAATGGCAGGGCCTGCTCTTCGAGAGCCCGCGCGACATCGCCGCCGACCTGCGCGGCATGAGCGTGGCCGCCGACCTGGACTTCTCCGGCTACCGCCTCGACCACGTCGAGGTGCACGAGTGCAACTACAACTGGAAGACCTTCATCGAGGTCTATCTGGAGGACTACCACGTCGTGCCCTTCCACCCGGGTCTGGGCCACTTCGTGGACTGCAACGACCTGAAGTGGGAATTCGGCGAATGGTATTCCGTGCAGACCGTCGGCCTGCACCGCGACCTGCAGAAACCCGGCAGCCCCGTCTACCGCAAGTGGCACGATGAAGTGCTGCGCTTCAACGGCGGCAAGCTGCCCAAGTACGGTGCCATCTGGCTCACCTACTACCCCAACCTGATGGTGGAGTGGTACCCCAACTCGCTCATCATCTCCTCGCTCATTCCGCGCGGCCCGGGCAAGACCACCAACATCGTCGAGTTCTACTACCCCGAGGAAATCGTCTGGTTCGAGCGCGAGTTCATCGAGGCCGAGCGCGCCGCCTACATGGAGACCGCCATCGAGGACGACGAGATCGGCGAGCGCATGGACGCCGGCCGCCGCGCCCTGCTGGAGCGTGGCGAGAACCAGACCGGCCCCTACCAGAGCCCGATGGAAGACGGCATGCAGCACTTCCACGAGTTCCTGCGCCGTGAACTGGGCGACGTGGGCGACGACCGCAACCTGCCGGCCAATCACCCCACCGGCCACCAGCTCACCGAGCGTCAGCTCGTCCGCCCGCGGTAAGATGCCCGACGGGGTGCCGGATCGGCCGGCGCCCTGCCGGATGCGCCAGCGGCATCGCCCCTGGCGCGCACATCATTGCCGCCATGAACTGGACAACGCTGATTTCCGCCGAAGAACTGGCCCACGCCATCGATCGCTGCGTGCTCGTCGACTGCCGCCACCGGCTCGACGATCCGCAGGCTGGCCGACGTGCCTGGGAAGCAGGCCACATCCCGTCGGCACACTTCCTCTCCATCGACGACGACCTCAGCGGCCGTCATGATCCCTCGCTGGGCCGCCACCCGCTGCCCGACCGCGAGACACTGCGCAGCAAGCTGGCCGCACTGGGCCTCTCTGACGACACCCAGCTCGTCGTCTACGACGACCAGGGCGGCGCCATGGCCGGACGGCTCTGGATGTTGGCCCGCTGGCTGGGCCACCGTCACGTTGCCCTGCTCGACGGCGGCATTGCCGCCTGGCAGCGCGCCGGCTACCCGATGTCCACCGAAGCCCCTGCGCCCGCCACGCCCGGCCACCTGTCCGAGCGTCCGACGCTCGTCACCCTGCTCAACACCGCCCAGCTCATGGCCGCCCTGCAGGATGGCCACAGCCAGGTCGTGGATGCCCGCCCCGCCGAGCGCTTCCAGGGCAAGGACACCAGCATGGACCCCGTGGCTGGCCACATCCCCGGCGCCATCAACCGGCCGCTCTCGCAGAACCTGCGCCCCGACGGCCGCTTCAAGCCCGCCGAAGTGCTGCGCCACGAATGGGAAACCCTGCTGGCCGGCCGCAAGCCCGAAGACATCATCCAGCAGTGCGGCTCGGGCATCACCGCCAACCACAACCTGCTGTCGATGGAACTGGCCGGTCTGCCCGGCAGCCGCCTCTATCCCCCCTCCTGGAGCGGCTGGATCAGCGATCCTTCCCGACCGGTCGCCAAGGGCGAATAGTTCGTACGCCTACCGGCTGCCGAACCCGGCAGCCGGCGTTCTCCTGCCCAATGCTCAGTCCGGATACTTCCGGATGAAGTCGTGCACCTTCTCCACCATCTTCGTCGAACCCGCGAAGAAGGGGCTGCGCTGGTGCAGCTCGGTCGGCTGGATGTCCAGAATGCTGCGCTCGCCATCGGTAGCCATGCCACCAGCCTGCTCGGCCAGGAAAGCCATGGGGTTGCACTCGTACAGCAGCCGCAGCTTGCCCTTCGGATAGTTGCTGCCCTGCGGGTACATGTAGATGCCGCCCTTCAGCATGTTCCGGTGGAAGTCCGACACCAGCGAGCCGATGTAGCGCGACGTGAGCGGCAGCCCCTCGGACGGGCGGTCTTCCTGACAGTACTTGATGTACTTCTTTACGCCCTGCGGGAACTTCAGGTACTGGCCCTCGTTCACCGAATAGATCTTGCCATCCTCGGGAATGCGGATGTTCTCGTGCGACAGCGCGAACACACCAATGCCCGGATCATAGGTGAAGCCGTTGACGCCATTGCCGGTGGTGTAGACCAGCATCGTGGAAGAACCATACACCACATAACCCGCTGCCACCTGTGCGCGGCCCGGCTGCAGGAAGTCTTCCAGCGTCACCGGCGTGCCCACCGGCGTCACCCGCCGGTAGATGGAAAAGATGGTGCCCACCGACACGTTCACGTCAATGTTGGACGAACCGTCCAGCGGATCGGTCAGCACGATGTACCGGGCGTTGCGGCTCCGTTCGCTGTCGAAGGCGATGAAGTTCTCTTCCTCTTCCGACGCAAAGCCTGCCACGTCATCGCGAGCAAAGAAGGCCGCACTGATCGTCTTGTGCGCGAACACGTCCAGTTTTTTCTGCTGCTCACCCTGCACGTTCTCGGCGCCCGCATCACCCAGAATCTCGTGGACCAGACCGGCCCGGTTGATATCACGGTTAATGACCTTGGCCGCCAGACGGATGGCTGCCAGAAT
>CALIXC010000283.1 GCA_938046755.1 uncultured Lautropia sp.
CGCGCAGCTGCCCCCAGCCCTCGGCCCGCCCGGTACGGGCATCGAACAGGTCACGATCCAGTGGCTGCAATGGCTGCAAGTCGCGGGCCACCAGACGCAGCCCCACCACCGGCCGCGCCAGCACCACGGCCTCCAGCCGGCTGCGCAGCAGCTCGAAGAGCGTGGCCCCATCATGCTCCGGGGCCAGCAACCGCAGGCACAACGGCATCGCGCCCGGCACGGCCTCGTCATGCGTGCGCCGCGATCCACGCTCATGGTCCAGCCACACCGTCAGCTGTTGCACACCCCGGATGCGCCGCGCCAGAAAGGTCGCCAGATCCATCACCAGCCGACGCAGCGGAAACATCAGCGGTTGGTGGTCGGTCACGCCATATTCCAGCTCCAGCCGCATGTCGAAATGCTCGGGCGGCTGGAACAGGGCCAGCGGCGGTTGCCGTTGGCCGCACAGCTCGTCCAGGCAATGCAGCAGGGATTCACCGAAGCGCCGGCGCAACCCGTCGGCCGGCATCTCGAAAACCTGTTGCAGCCGCCGGATGCCCAGACGGTACAGCCGCTCGCCGGCGCCATCGGGCAGGCCGGCACGTCGCACCGGCACCCGGGCCAGCAGGGCCTGCAACTGTGCCGCATCGGTGGCCTGCAGGCCATCCTGCAGCCAGGCCAGCAGATGAGCCGCCCGGGGAAAGGGCGCCAGCGCGATGCGATGGTGGAACTGCAGATCCGACAGCTCGCGCCGCAGCCGTTCCTCGAAGGCAGGCCACCCGCCCATCAGCCCCAGGCTGCTGCCCACCTCCAGCACGAGGGCCTGCGGCCAGGCCGCGCAGACCTGATGGCTGAAGCGATAGGCCCAGGCCGCCAGCCACTGCTGCCAGCGCGGCAACGCGACGGCATCATGGGGCAGGGCGATGAAATCGGCATGGATGGCGCGGGCCACGGTCAGCTTCTGACCGGCCCGCAGCCCGCAACGTGCGGCAGCCGCATTGACGGCCACCAGACTGCGGCATGTGCTCGGACCATCCACCAGCACCAGCGGTGCCTCCGGATCGGGCTGGCTGCGCCGGACCACGTCCAGCGCCAGCTCCGGCAAGGCAATGCAGGCCCACAGCATGGCTCAGACCGCCGGCAGGGCAATGGGGCGGGCAGGCACCGCCCCACCCCGGCATTTCAGCACCTGCAGCCCACCATCCGGCAGCAGCTGCAGCCGCAGCGCGGCCGGCGAGGGCTGGGGCGCATGGCGTGCG
>CALIXC010000284.1 GCA_938046755.1 uncultured Lautropia sp.
GAAGCCCGAGACGCTGGCGGCCGGCCACATGGCAAGCGCCTCGGTGACGTGCATGCCGATCTCCTGGCAGTCCATCAGCTCGAACATGGCTTTCTTGATGGTGTGCTCGGGGCAGGACGGATAGCCGGGCGCCGGACGGATGCCGGTGTAGGCTTCGGCGATGAGTTCGTCGTTGGTGAACTTCTCGTCAGAAGCGTAGCCCCACAGGTCCTTGCGCACGCGCTCGTGCAGGGCTTCGGCAAAGGCTTCAGCCAGACGGTCGGCGATGCTCTTGAAGGCGATGGCGTTGTAGTCGTCCAGCGCCGCCATGTATTCGGCTTCCTTCTTGTCGGCACCGATGCCGGCCGTGACGGCAAACATGCCGATGTAGTCCTGAATGCCGCTGGGCTTGCCGTCGATGAACTTGGGCGCGATGTAGTCGGCCAGGGACTTGTTGGGGATGCCTTCACGCTTGGCGTTCTGCTGACGCAGGTTGCGCCAGGTCATGGCCACCTGAGTACGCGAGTCATCGGTGTAGATCTCGATGTCGTCGTCGTTGATGGTGTTGGCTGGCAGGAACATCACGACGCCGTTGGCGGTGAGCCAGCGGTTGTCGATGATCTTCTTCAGCATGGCCTTGCCGTCAGCGTAGACCTTGCGGGCCTCTTCGCCCACCACGGCGTCGTCGAGGATGTCCGGGAACTTGCCGGCCAGGTCCCAGGTCTGGAAGAACGGGCCCCAGTCGATGTATTCGGCCAGCTTGGACAGATCCTGGTTCTTGAAGGTTCGGCGGCCAATGAACTTGGGCCGGGGCGGCACGTAGGTGCTCCAGTCGGTCTGCTCGCGGTTGGCACGGGCATCGGCCAGCGGAATGAAGTTGGGGCCTTTCTTCTTGCCGTGCAGGTTGCGCACGCGGTCGTATTCGCTGTGCAGGTCGGCCAGGAAGCCTTCGCGCTGCTCTTCGGACACGAGGGCCTGGGCCACGGGCACGGAACGCGAGGCATCGGGCACGTAGACGACAGGACCGGAATAGTTGGGCGCAATCTTGACGGCGGTGTGCACACGCGACGTGGTGGCGCCACCGATCAGCAGCGGAATCTTGCGGGAGCGGAAGTATTCGTCACGCTCCATCTCGCCGGCCACGAAGGCCATTTCTTCCAGCGACGGGGTGATGAGGCCGGACAGGCCGATGAGGTCGGCACCGGTCTCGCGGGCCTTTTCGAGGATCTGGGCGCAGGGCACCATCACGCCCATGTTGACGACCTCGAAGTTGTTGCATTCGAGCACGACGGAGACGATGTTCTTGCCGATGTCGTGCACGTCCCCCTTGACGGTGGCGATGACGATCTTGCCGCGCGAGCGCACGTCGCCACCGGCTGCAGCCAGGGCGGCCTTCTCGGCCTCGATGAAGGGCAGCAGGTGGGCCACGGCCTGCTTCATGACGCGGGCGGACTTGACCACCTGCGGCAGGAACATCTTGCCTTCGCCGAACAGGTCGCCGACGACGTTCATGCCGTTCATCAGCGGACCTTCGATAACCTCGATGGGACGACCGCCACGGGCCGCGATTTCCTGGCGGATCTCTTCGGTGTCCTCGACAATGTACTGGGTGATGCCATGCACCATGGCGTGCGTGATGCGTTCCTGCACGCTGCCCTTGCGCCAGGCCTGGTCGGCTTCCTTCTTGCCGCCGTCATCCTTCAGGGTCTGGGCGATCTCGATGAGCCGCTCGGTGGCGGTCAGTTCGCGCTCGGGGGCATCGGCGGGCAGGTCATCGGGGAAGACGGGCTTGCGATTGAGCACCACGTCCTCGATACGGTTGCGCAGTTCCAGCGGCACGTCGTCGTAGACGCCCATCATGCCGGCGTTGACGATGCCCATGGTGAGGCCGGCCTTGATGGCGTGATAGAGGAAGACCGTGTGGATGGCCTCGCGCGCGGGATTGTTGCCGCGGAACGAGAAGGAGACGTTGGAGACGCCGCCCGAGATGCGGGCATGCGGCAGATTGTCGTGGATCCACTGGCAGGCACGGATGAAGTCGTTGCCGTATTCGTCGTGTTCCTCGATGCCGGTGGCGACCGCGAAGATGTTGGGATCGAAGATGATGTCTTCGGGTGGGAAGCCCACTTCGTTCACCAGCAGATCGTAGGCGCGCTTGCAGATCTCAATCTTGCGCTGGAAGGTGTCGGCCTGGCCCTGTTCGTCAAAGGCCATGACGACGGCGGCAGCCCCGTAGCGGCGCACCAGGCGGGCCTCGTGCAGGAACTTGGCTTCACCTTCCTTCAGCGAGATGGAGTTGACCACCGCCTTGCCCTGCACGCAGCGCAGGCCCGCCTCGATGACCTCCCACTTGGAGCTGTCGATCATGATGGGCACGCGGGCGATGTCGGGTTCGCTGGCGATGAGGTTTAAAAAGCGTGGCATGGCCTTCATCGCGTCCAGCATGGCTTCGTCCATGTTGACGTCGATGATCTGCGCGCCGTTCTCGACCTGCTGTCGGGCGACCTGCAGGGCCTCGTCGTACTGCTCGTTGAGGATCATCCGCGCAAACGCCTTGGAACCGGTGACGTTGGTGCGCTCGCCAACGTTGACGAAGAGCGAGTCCTCGTCGATATTGAAGGGCTCCAGACCGGAAAGGCGGGTGGCGACGGGGATGACGGGCGGCACGCGCGGGGTGAGCGGACGCACGGCCTCGGCAATGGCGCGGATGTGGGCAGGCGTGGTGCCGCAGCAGCCACCGGCAATGTTGACGAGGTTGGCCTGCGCGAATTCCTTCAGCAGGGCGGAGGTGATGTCGGGGGTCTCGTCAAAGCCCGTCTCGGCCATGGGGTTGGGCAGGCCGGCGTTGGGGTAGACGCAGACGAAGGTGTCGGCCTTGCGAGCCAGCTCCTCGATGTAGGGCCGCATGAGCGCCGCCCCCAGGGCGCAGTTCAGGCCGATGGTGAGCGGCCTGGCATGGCGCACCGAGTTCCAGAAGGCCTCGACGGTCTGGCCCGACAGGATGCGGCCGGAGGCGTCGGTGACGGTGCCGGAGATCATGACCGGGATGCGCGGCAGGCCCTGGGCGCTGCGCTCTTCGGCCAGTTCATCCAGCGCGAAGAGCGCGGCCTTGGCGTTGAGGGTGTCGAAGATGGTTTCGACCAGGAAAACGTCGGCCCCGCCTTCGGCCAGGCCGCGGGCCTGTTCCAGGTAGGCGGCACGCAGTTCCTCGAAGGTGATGTTGCGCGCGGCCGGGTCGTTCACGTCCGGCGAGATGGAGGCCGTTTTGGGCTGGGGGCCCAGGGCGCCGGCCACGAAGCGGGGACGCTCGGGCGTGCTGTACTTGTCGACCGCGGCACGGGCCAGCCGCGCCGAGGCGACGTTCATCTCGTAGGCCAGTTCCGACAGGTGGTAGTCGGCCTGGGCGACGGCCGTGGCGCCGAAGGTGTTGGTCTCGATGAGGTCGGCACCGGCCTCCAGGTACTTCTCGTGGATTTCCTGGATGATGTCGGGCCGGGTGAGCGAGAGCAGCTCGTTGTTGCCCTTCACGTCATGGGCATGGTCGCAGAAGCGCTCGCCACGGTAATCGTCCTCGCCCAGCTTGTACTGCTGGATCATCGTGCCCATGGCACCGTCCAGGATCAGGATGCGTTCCTTGAGCAGTTCGCGCAGCCGGGTCTCGACCGACCCCATGGCGGGCATGTTCCGGCGGGCAGGGGCGGAAGCGGCGGGGGCGTTTTCTTGGCTCATGGCTTGGAACGTACTTTGAGGAGTCAACCTAGCATTCTAGGGGCGAATGGCCGCATGGGCCACGAGGGCGGCCGGCGCAGCGGATGTGACCACCTGATGCGTGGCGCGGTTCTGCAGTACCCGGCTGCTGCGCATTTCTCATATGAAGGCATGATTCGCAGATGACAACCATGGGGTCGGCTCTGGGATAATGAGGGCCGTTTTCAATACATCATTCGGAAAAGCCTCATGTCGCCGTATGTCTTTGCACCTGCCCGCACCGTGAGCCTGCCGGTGCACGGGGTTACGCAGCGTTTTCCGGTCAATCGGGTGTTCTGCGTGGCGCAGAACTATGCGCAGCACGCCGTGGAGATGGGATCCAGCGGTCGTGAGGACCCCTTCTTCTTCATGAAGCCCGCCAGTTCGGTGGTGCCGGTGGCAGCCGGAACGGCGCAGCCGGTGCCCTACCCCTCGGGCACGCAGTCGCTGCATCACGAGGTGGAGCTGGTGGTGGCTCTGGGCCGTTGCGGCTCGAACGTCGATCCGGCCCGGGCCGAAGAACTCATCTACGGCTATGCGGTGGGTCTGGACCTGACGCGGCGCGACCTGCAGGCGGCGCTGAAGGCGAAGGGACGCCCCTGGGAGGTCGCCAAGGGCTTCGAGGCCTCGGGGCCGGTGGGGCCGATCATGCCGCGCGAACAGGTGGGCACGCTGGTCCGTGGCGGCATCCGGCTGTCGGTGGATGGCGAGGAGCGCCAGTCGGGCGATCTGGATCAGATGATCTGGAACGTGAACGAGATCATCAGCCACCTGTCACGGCACTGGTCGCTGGTGGCCGGGGACATCGTGTTCACCGGCACGCCGGCCGGTGTGGGCGCGGTGGTGCGTGGCAACCATCTGCAGGGATCGATCGACGGCCTGGACGGGATCCGGATCGAGCTGGTCTGATCGGCCGGAAACAGCCAGACATTTTTCAGGAGAAGACATGACGACTTCCAACCCCCAGGCCAGCGCCTATGCCGGTGACATCGCCCCGGCCGATGCCTGGGCGCTGGTGCAGGCGGGCGAGGCACTGCTGGTGGATGTGCGCACGCCTGAAGAGCAGAAATGGGTGGGCCGGGTACCCGGGGCCATCCCGGTGCCCTGGCTGATCGACAACGGTCAGCGGCAGAACCCGGACTTTCTGGCGCAGCTGGCCCAGGTAGCCAAGCCCGACCAGAAGGTGGTGCTGCTGTGCCGCAGCGGTGTGCGCAGCGTGGCAGCAGCCACGGCCGGAACGCAGGCGGGGTTCACCAACCTGTGGAACATCGTGGGTGGTTTCGAGGGCGCACTGGACGAGAAGCGGCAGCGCAACCATGTGGAAGGCTGGCGGTTTTCCGGCCTGCCGTGGGAGCAGAGCTGATGGTCGACGGCGTTCCGTTCCCCCCGGGAACGGTACAGGCGCCTGATCCTGCCATCAACACAGGCACAGGCCTGTCCGGTGACAGGGCGTCCGGCCTGGGGCCGGGCCGGGTGGCGCTGGTGGGTGCAGGGCCGGGCGACGTGGAGCTTCTGACCTGCAAGGCGGCACGGCTGATCGGCGAGGCCGACTGGCTGGTGCACGATGCGCTGGTGCAGCCGGAGGTGTTGGCGCTGGCCAGGCGGGCCCGGATCATCCCGGTGGGCAAGCGTGCCGGCAATCCCAGTGCGCGGCAGTCGTCCATCAACCAGATCCTGCTGGACTGTGCGCAGCGCGGCGGTCTGACGGTGCGTCTGAAGGGGGGCGATCCGCTGATCTTCGCACGGGCCCAGGAAGAGCTGGATGTGCTGCACGCAGCCGGAGTGCCGGTGGAGGTGGTGCCGGGCATCAGCTCGGCGCAGGCAGCGCATGCGGCGCTGGCGATGCCGATGACCGAGCGCGGCCGGCGACGAGCACTGGTGCTGGCCACGCCCCAGGTGCATGCGTCGGATCAGCGCAATACGGCAGCGCTTCCGCTACCCGTGATGCCACCCCCGATGGATCTTCACCGGGCAGCTGCACCGGTGCCGCCCTTGGGCCGGAAGGTCCTGTCTGCAGCCGAGATCGTGGCGGATCCGGAGCTGCGCCGCTGGGCCGAGGCCATCGTGGCGGCCGGCAGCGGCACGCTGTACATGGCGGCCACGGTTTCGGACCAGGTGCGCGACACGCTGCTGGCGCTGGGCATGCCGCCCGAGACGCCCACGCTGTGGATGGTGGATGTGTCATTGCCCGACCAGGCGATGGCGCCGGGCGTGCTGGGCACGCTGCAGCCACCACCGGCGGCCCTGAAGGGCAAGCCGGCGCTGCTGCTGGTGGGCGTGGTGCCCCCCGGCGTGCGCCGAACCGAGGCACGCTGACCGGGGTGCCCTGACCGGGGTGCCCTGATCGGGGTGCCCTGATCGGGGTGTGCTGACCGGGTGTTCTGACCGACCGGGACACCCGTGTAGCCCGCGAGGTCCGGGTTCGGTCTTCATGCGTGATACCGGCCACTCGGGCCGGATCACGAAAGCAAGCGCCTACTTCTTCGACAGAGCCTGGGTGATGGCGCGGGTGTTGTAGCGCATCATGCTGAGGTAGTCGGCGGCCGGGCCGTTGGCCGGCGACAGCGAATCGGCATACAGCTCGCCGATGGTGACATTCTTCAGTTCGGAGGCCATGCGCTTGAGCAAGCGCGGGTCACTGTTGTTCTCGAAGAAGAAGGCCTGCACGTTCTGCTGGCGGGCCTGGCGGATGAGGTTGGCCACCACGGCGGCAGACGGCTCCTCTTCGGTCGAGACGCCCACGGGGGCCATGAAGATGATGTGGTAGGCGCGGCCGTAGTAGCCGAAGGCGGCATGCGAGACCATCACGCGGCGGCGGTCGGTCGGCGTGGCGTCAACGGCCTGGTGGATCTCCTGGTCCAGCTCCAGCAGTTTCTGATCGTAGGCACGGGCGCGTTCACGGAAGCCGCCGCAGTCGGCCGGCGCAGCGCGGCACAGGCCTTCGGCGATGTTGGCCACATAGTGGCGAACGTTCAGTGCGTCTTGCCAGGCGTGGGGATCCAGGCCGCCATGGTGGTGGTGATGATGGCCATGCGATGCTTCATCGTGGTCATGGTCGGCATGGCTGTGGCCATGGGGGCCGTCCTCGTCATGATCACGGCCGTGCGGGCCGTCATGATCGTGGTCGTGGTCGTGGCCATGCGGGCCGTCGTGGTCATGATCGTCCTCGTCGGCATCATCCCCATGGTGGTGGTGATCATCCGTGGCCTTCATGGCCTGCAGGCCCCGGGCGGCCTCGACGACCGGCCCCTTGTAGCCGCTGGAACCGATCAGGCGGGGCATCCAGCCCTCGAAGCCCAGGCCGTTGACAACGACCAGGCTGGCGCTGGACAGCTGGCGCACCTGGGCAGGCCCCGGCTGGAAGACGTGGGTGTCGCCGCCGGCCTTGACCAGGCTCTCGACAGCTACGCGGTCACCGCCGACCTGCTTCACCAGGTCAGCCAGGATGCTGAAGCTGGCGACGACGGGCAGGGGCCGGCTCGACGGGGTGGCATCGGCCTGACCGGCGGTGGCGGCAACGCCATGGGCCGCCTGGGCAGGGCCGGCGGCCAGCAGCGCCGTGGCCAGGGCAGCCGCGGCCAGCGCCACCGGACGGGAAAGGAAGGAGGGGATGCGGGTGTTCATGTTTCGTAGTGTCTCCGTGGGCGATTCTTCCTGCGCAGCACGCCGGTGGGCGCCAGCAGCAATGACAGGCAGTACATCAGGCCCAGGGTCAGCACGATGGTGGGACCGGTAGGCCATTCGTAGTGATAGGAAATCAGCAGGCCGCTGACGCCGGCCAGCAAGGCGAGTGCAGCCGCCAGGACCAGCAGGCCGTTGACGGTGCGGGCCCAGAAGCGGGCTGCGGCCGCCGGCAGCACCAGCAGGCCGATGGACATCAGCGTGCCCAGCGCGTGAAAGCCCGCCACCAGGTTGATGACCAGCAGGCCCATGAAGCCGAAGTGGGCGATGCTGCCCCAGGGGCTCTTTCGGGGCAGCAGGTTGGCATCGACGCACTCGAAGACCAGCGGGCGGTAGAGCACGGCCAGGCCCAGCAGGCTCACGCTGGCAATGACGCCGATCAGCAGCAGGGTGTCGTCATCGAGCGCCAGCACGGACCCGAACAGGACGTGCAGCAGGTCGACCTGGTTGCCGTAGGTGGAGACGATGACCACACCCAGCGACAGGGACATGAGATAGAAGGCGGCCAGGCTGCTGTCCTCGGACTGTCGGCCACTGCGGGCGACCAGGGTGGAGGCTGCTGCCACCAGCAGGCCGCTGATGATGCCGCCCAGGGTCATGGCGGGCAGCGACAGGCCGGCGATGAGGTAGGCGATGGCTGCGCCCGGCAGGATGGCATGTGCCATGGCGTCGCCGGTGAGGCTCATGCGACGCAGCATGAGGAAGACCCCCACCGGTGCAGCACCCAGCGACAAGGCCAGACAGCCGGCCAGGGCACGGCGCATGAAGCCGAATTCGATGAAGGGGCCGATGAGCCCGTCCCACAGCTCAGACACGTGGCATGGCGTTTTCCGCCCCTCGGTGAACGGCCGATGCAGCGGCCGGGGTGGCGGTGGGCCCCTCGCACCAGCGCGTGCTGGGCTGGCGGGCCGCCACCGAGCGATCGACGGCACGCTGCCAGTTCTCTGGCGTGAGCACCTCGGCCGTGGGACCGACGGCGATCATCTCGCGCGCCAGCAGCAGGGTGTGCGGGAACCACTGGCGGACGATGTCCTGCTCATGCAGCGCAGCGACGATGGTGACGCCCTGCGCGTGCCAGCGGGCCAGCAGGTCCAGCAGCACCTGCTGAGTGGTGACATCGATGCCCACGAAGGGTTCGTCGAGCACGACCAGCTGGGCATCCTGCAGGATGAGCTGCGCAAAGCGCACCCGCTGGAATTCGCCGCCCGAGAGCGCGCTGATCACGCGGCCGGCGTAGCCGCGCAGGCCCACCATGTCCAGGGCCTCGGCCACCCGCGCAGCGCCCTGGCGGCCCAGCCGCCCGAAGGCACCGCACTGGTGCCAAAGGCCCGAGGCCACCATGTCCTGCACAGTGATGGGGAACTGCCGGTCGGTCTGGTTGATCTGCGGCAGACAGGCCACGCGCACCCGGTCGGGATCAGGCAGTGTCACCTGCCCTTCCAGCGAGAGCTGCTCGCCAATGAGCAGCTTGAGAAAGGTGCTCTTGCCGGCACCATTGGGGCCGACCACGGCCAGCATGTCACCGGTCGTGATCTGCAGCTGCAGGTGGTGAATGGCCGGGTGCCGGTCGTATCCGACGGTGACGTTCTGCAGGGAGACCAGCACGGGCGCTGCGCCGCTGGCGGCATCCGCCTGCTCGCACGGGGTGGCGACGTGGCAGGGTTCCACGGAAGCATGGGCGGCCGCCCGTTGGGCCGACGCGTGCGCTCCCACATCTGACCCGGTCTGGCAGGTATCGGTCCGGTTCATTGCAACGCCCACCGGATGACCATCCACAGCAGGGCCGTGAGGGCAACGGCCAGCAGCAGCCGTGCACCGATGCCCCACCAGACGGCCGACAGCCGTGGCAGGGACGTGGTATTTTGAGATAGGGTGGCAGGGTAGGCTGCCATGCCAGCGGACGCAGCCGGTGGCGTCGACGCAGGATATGCGTGGGAGTGGCCGGAATCCATGACTTAATGCTAATGACTTATCATTAGCGGTGCAAATTCCCCATGAGGAGATCCTGATGAAACATGCTTCGGAACATTCCCTTCCCCTTCGGGCCGGCCAGGCCGGACGACCGGGAGTTTCCGGACGCCACACGCTGTGGCTGGCCGTGGCTGGCGCCCTGCTGACGGCGGCAGCCTCCGCCGGCGCGCATCATGCGCCCGGGCACGACGATGACCATCACCACCATCATCGACACAAGCAGGGCCATGTGCACCAGCACGGCCTGGGCACGCTGGACATCAGCCAGCAGGGCGAGACGCTGACGGTGAGCTTTCTCTCGCCGCTGGACAGCCTGATCGGCTTCGAGACCGAGCCGGCCAACGACCAGCAGCGCGCGCAGGCCAAAGCCTTGCTGGACCAGCTTCAGGACGCCGACAGCGTGGTACAGGTCCCGGCTGCAGCCCAGTGTACCCAGCAGCCCCCGGTCATCAACGCGCCCACGCTGCTGGATGACGATGACGAGGTGGATGACCACGACGATCACGACCACGATGCCGGCGACCATGACGACCACGACGGCGGCCACGACGGCGACGACCATGATCACGACCACGCCGCAGACAAGGACGACCATGCGCATGGTCACCATGCCGACCTGGCCGTGACCTACACGTTCACCTGCAAGCAGCCGGCAGCCATCGACACGCTGAAAGTCACGGCCTTCGGCAGCTGGCCGCGCCTCAAGCACATTGATGCCGCCGTGGTGAACGATCAGGGTCAGCAGGCGCAGCGGCTGGAGGCCGGCAAGGCGGTAATCCGCTGGAAGGCGTCCTGATCCCGGTCTGATTCTCCACCGGACGCGGCAGCCCGGACACCGTGCCAGCTGCCCGACCGGGCCGGCCTGTCGGCATCGCGGCTACCATCATCGGCTTTCGCATGCGCCATGCCTTTCACGACGGACATGCACGATACCTCTGCACCAAATGCGGCCACGCCCGTGCTGTTGGCCGAAGACCTGAGCTTTACCTGGCCGGGCAGCACCACGGCCTGCCTGGACATCCACCGTCTGGCACTGAATGCCGGCGAGCACGTGCTGCTGCTGGGCCCCAGCGGCGGCGGCAAGAGTACGCTGCTGGGCCTGCTGGGCGGGGTGCTGCAGCTCACCCGGGGCCAGGTCCGATTGCTGGGACACAGTCTGTCGGACTGTGGCGCGGCCGAGCGCGACCGGCTACGGGCCGACCACATCGGCTTCATTTTCCAGCAGTTCAACCTGGTGCCGTATCTGAGCCTGGAAGACAACGTGCTGCTGCCCTGCCACTTCTCGGCCATCCGCCGCGCACGGGCCGGATCGCAGCCACGCGAGACGGCACGTCAGCTGCTGGCAGCGCTGGAGCTGCCCGAATCGGCCTGGTCACGGCCGGTGACGGGGCTATCGGTGGGCCAGCAGCAGCGGGCTGCCGTGGCACGGGCCCTGATCGGCCATCCCGAGCTGCTGATCGCCGATGAACCGACCTCGGCCCTGGACAGCCGCAACCGTGACCGACTGCTGTCGCTGCTGATGGCGCAGCTGGAAAGCAGCGGGGCGACACTGCTGGTCGTCAGCCATGACGAGCAGCTGCGACCATATTTCGGGCGCATCCTGCAGATGGACGACATCAACACGGCGGAGGCGGCCTGACATGTCTGCGCTTTCCTTCACGCTGGCACGACTGGGCACGCTGGTGCGGCTGGCCTTTCGCAGCGCGGGCAACCGGCGTGTCAATTTCTGGCTGACGCTGGTGTCGATCGCGCTGTCCACCTGCCTGCTGCTGACGGTGCAGCGCGGCCAGCAGGCCATCCACGACAGCTTCACCCGCGCGGTTTCAGGCACTGACCTGATCGTGGGGGCACGCACGAGCCCGCTGCAGCTGATGCTGTATGCGGTGTTCCGGCTGGGCGACCCCACCCACGAGATCAGCTGGGAGGCCTATGAGCGGGTGCGCCGCAACCGGCTGGTGGCCTGGACGATTCCCATCGCGCTGGGGGATTCGCACCGCGGCTTTCCGGTGCTGGGCACTGATGCCGCCTATTTCGAGCATTTCCGCTACGGGGCACGCGAACGCCTGCAACTGGCCCAGGGCAAGCCCTTCGAGCAGATCTTCGACGTGGTGCTGGGCGCCGAAGTGGCCCGCCGGCTGGGCTACCGGCTGGGAGATCGCCTGACGCTCACGCATGGCACGGGCGATGCCCCCAGCATCGAGCACGCCGACAAGCCGTTCCAGGTGAGCGGCATCCTGGCGCCCACGGGCACACCGGTGGACCGCACGCTGCACATCAGCCTGGACGCCATGACGGCCATCCACCTGAACTGGCAGGCGGGCGCCCCCATTCCGGGCATCAACATCCCGGCCGACAAGGTGAAGGCCTTCGACCTGAAGCCTGAGTTCATCACGGCCGCCCTGGTGGGGCTGAAGTCCCGTGCGGGTGTCTTCAACCTGCAGCGCGACATCAATGCTGACGAAGACGAGGCGCTGCTGGCCGTGTTGCCAGCCGTGGCGCTGAATCAGCTCTGGCGGCTGCTGGACATCGTGACCCGCACGCTGCAGGCGCTATCGGCGCTGGTGCTGGTGCTGAGCCTGTGCAACCTGGTCACCGCGCTGCTGGCCAGTCTGGAGCAGCGTCAGCGCGAGCTGGCCATCCTGCGTGCCGTGGGCGCCCGACCGCTGGACCTGCTGTTCCTGCTGGTGCAGGAAGGCATGCTGCTGACGGTAGGCGGCGCGCTGCTGGGCCATGTGCTGCTGACCGTGGGTTCGCTGCTGGCCGCACCGCTGCTGAACCAGTGGGGCATCGTCTGGCCCGTGACCCGCTTTGCCGCCGACGAGCTGTGGCTGCTGGCGCTGGTGGCCGTGGCAGGCCCCATCACGGCGCTTTGGCCTGCCTGGCGCGCCAGCCAGCGCGCACTGGCTGATGGGCTGACACCCCGGCTCTGAACGGCGTGCGGCTCACGCGCCGCCGCTCTCGGGTGTGGACCAGATCCGGACTGTCTTTTTCAAGAGCCCTCTTCTTCAAAGGCAGTCCGCCGCTTCGCGCTTCCTGCCGAAGCGCCCGGGTCATGTATGCTGACAGACGGATCCAGACGTTGGACCGTCTTTGTCCCGCCCTGCTCACCTGCCATGCACCTGTCTGCCGATTCGATGTCCCAGTCCATCATTCATCCTGCAACCACGCCGGCAACCATACGGCAGGCGATGACCCGCCCCCGGATGGCGCCGGACAACCAGGGTGACGTGAGCGGCAATGCCGCTCCCCTGGGCTGCCGAAAACCTGCAGGCTTAAGGCCTGCTCTGACTGCACTGCTGCTGGCCGCCATGATTTCACCCCTGGGAGCGTGGGCCGCAGATGGCCAACCGGCTGAAGGTACGGCCACGCCCCCGTCGGCCCGTGCAACGACCGATTCAGGGACCGGAAGCGGCGATGCCCCCAGCCCGGGCAGCCGTGGTGCCGACGGTACGGACAGCCAGGTCAGCACCGACATCCAGAACAGCCAGGGCCAGGGACGTTTCGTGCTGGGCGAGGAACTGCCCAAGGCGCGGGCCCGCAACCAGGAAGGATCCGGAGGCGCCACGGCAGAAGACAGTTCGGGCCAGAAGCAGCCCGCTACCGATGGCAGAAAACGCGCTCATGGCGGGCAGGATCAGGGCCATGCACAGGCCAGCAACAGTGGTGCCGATGCCCAGGGCTATCGGCCGATGGACTGGGAGGTGCTGATTCCCAAGGACTGGGAGCCCCTGCGTGACTTCAAGTCGCTGAACTTCAACGGCATGTCCGACAGCGACCCGCGCGCCATTGCCGCCCTGCGCAAGCTGCAGAAGGCCTGGAAGAACGCACCGCTCAATCCTGCCATCCAGAACGAGAAGATCGTCATCTCGGGCTTCATCGTGCCGCTGGACAGCAGCGATTCCAGCACCATCGAGGAATTCCTGCTGGTACCCTATTTCGGGGCCTGCATCCATGTGCCGCCGCCGCCTTCCAACCAGGTCATCCATGTGGTGCCCGCCCAGCCACTGAAGGGCTTCCAGATGATGGACCCGGTCACGGTGACGGGGGATCTGAGCCCTTCCCGGATTGACACGCCCTACGGCAGTGCAGGCTACGAGATGCAGGCAAAAAGCGTGACCCCCTACGAGGATCCGGAAGAGGCCCCCTCACCTGCCCATCCGTGACAGGCCAGGGTTCGACACTGTCCGCACGGCTGGACACGGTGTCGTCCGCCTTTCAGGTGTACCAGCTTTGATACGGCCGTAACCTTCACCGAAACCCTCCGTATCACACACCCGATAACATTCAGGGTAGAAGTGCATCTTTCCGGATCAGCAGGCACCCGGCGGGCCGCTCAAGGCGGCCACGCGTGCGTGGACCCGCGCCTGCGAGCATTCATCCGGCTGCATGCATCCAGAACCTTCCCCTCAACGGAGAATACCGATGTCTGCCCCCCGCCGTCCCTCCTGTCTGATCCCGGGTGCGCTGGCCCTTTTGCTTTCCGGCTGCAGCAGCCTGTCGGAGCCCGCCCAGCAGCCGCCCCAGACCACGGGCATGAGCGTGCCAAGCCCGGCAGCCGAACGCGAGAAGGCCGAGGCCGAGCGCGAGGCGGTAGAGTATCAGACGCATGTGGCCCAGATGCGGATTGCCGGCAACTTCTGTGCCGATGAACGCAAGCTGACCGAATACGCCTATCTCTACCTGAAGCGCGAACCCCTGCCGCTGCCGCCGCGGGCGCTGTCGATGGAGCAGGCGCGATGCGCCAGTCGCATCTTCCTGAAGGGCATCATCCCGTCGGCGGGACGCATCGTCGGCTACAAGTCCGAGCAGATGCCCATGACCGGTGAGGATGGTCAACAGAAGATGGTGGCGGTGCGCGGCAACCTGCTGGAACGGATGCTACTGCCCAACGGCGTGGCGCTGTCGGCCAGCCGCTACGCCACCCAGCCGCGCATGGAAGCCGACATGGTGGTGGTGGTGCGCAGCGCCGCCATCCATGACGCACAGACCCCGCGCGAGGTGCTGGCCAGCCTGTCGGCCATCATCCCGTTCATCGAGCTGCCTGACCTAGCCTACCAGGACTACGGGCAGATGAATGCTGCGGACGCCACGGTGGTCAATGCCAATGCCCGCTTCGGCGTGCTGGGCACGCCCATTCCCATCAGCGTGGACCAGGAGATGGTGGACCAGCTGGCCGAGATGACGGTGCGACTGACGGACAAGGACGGCAACGAGCTGGAAGCCGTCAAGGGCAGCAGCCTGCAGGGCAACCCGCTCAATGCCGTGCTGTGGCAGATCCAGGACCTGGAAAAGGCCGGCATCCGCCTGCACGCTGGCGACATCCTGTCACTGGGCGCCTTCGGCAAGCGCTTCACGCCCGAAGCTGGCAAGAGCTACCGGATGAGCTACGAAGGCCTGCCGGGCAACCCATCGGTCATCGTCAATTTCCGCTGAACTTCGCCAGGCGGACATCGATGGCATCCAGATCCGCCTGAGCTTTTTCCAACTGGCGCTCGTAGTCCGCCTGCAGGCCGCGCATCTGCTCCAGCATGGCTTGATTCTTCTTCTCGTTGAAAGTCGGGTCCCCGCCGCGCGAGGCAGCCAGACGGGCCAGTGCCAGGCGATTCAGTTCCGAATCACGCTTGGCACGCAGGTGCAGCACCATGCGCTGCTGCTGACGACGCTCGACCAGCAGGGCATCATGCTCGGCATTGCCGGTGTCGGGCTTGGGATCACGCGAGACGATGTCCTTGCCATCGCTCTCTTTCAGGGCAGTCGCGCCCTGAACCGTCGTGGCGGTCGTGGCCGTGCTGGAAGCCTTGGCCACAGGTGCGCTCTCGGCAGCCGGCTGGGTGGCGGCCCAGGTCGGCACGGAAAGCATCAGCGAGGAAAGAAGCAGGACACGTTTGATCATGGTCTCACCGCAGTGGAAGGAATCCGCTGCGGGACGTGTCCGGGATGGACCGAGGCAGCCGAGGGTGCCCGGCCCCGTTCATGCAGGAGGCCGATCAGCCAGGGCACACGCCGTCGCGCAGGCGGCATGTGCCGAGTCTAGCGCCCGCATGTGCGACGGGATGTGCCAATTTTCTCGGACCGGCCAGGATCGCGTCAGCGGAAGCTGATGAGCGAGACCAGCAGGAAGATGGGCAGCAGGAAGGTGAGCGACCAGAACAGGTAGGCGAAGAAGCTGGGCATGCGGATGCCGCGGTCTTCGGCGATGGCCTTGACCATCAGGTTGGGCGCGTTGCCGATGTAGGTGTTGGCCCCCATGAACACGGCGCCGGCCGAGACGGCCATCAGCACCGGGGCCATCTCGTTCATCAGCACCTGCGGGTTGCCGCCGGCAGTGTTGAAGAACACCAGATAGGTGGGCGCGTTGTCCAGGAAGGAGCTGAGCAGCCCGGTGGCCCAGAAGTACATGATGGGGATGGGCTCGCCATTGGCGTTGTTGACGGCATGCACGACGCTGGCAAATGCCCCGTCGGTGCCCGCCTGGAGCATGGCGATGACCGGGATGATGGTGAGGAAGATGCCGGCGAACAGCTTGGCCACTTCCTCCATGGGTGCCCAGGAGAACTGGTTGTCGGCGTGGATGGAGGCCGGGGTGATGCGCAGCGAGACGATGATGACCGCCAGCAGTCCGAGGTCACGCAGCAGGCTGGGCAGCGTGACTTCGGCGCCATAGACGTCGAACGAGATCCCGGGTTTCCAGAGCCCGCTCATCAGGACCAAGCCGACCACCACACCCAACAGCAGGACATTGGCCCAGCCCTGCAGCCCCAGGGGCTGCGCATCCGACACGGCTTCACGGGGCAGCACACCTTCCTTGCGGTACATCCAGCTGTCGAGCAGGAAGAAGATGCCCAGCAGCAGCGCCGACACCAGCAGCATGTCCCAGAACAGATAGCGTAGGGTCCAGCTGAACTCGACGCCCTGCAGGAAGCCCAGGAAGAGCGGGGGGTCACCCAGCGGGGTGAGTAGGCCACCGATGTTGGACACCAGGAAAATGAAGAAGACGATGACGTGAGCCTGGTGGCGGCGATTGTCGTTGGCGCGGATGAGTGGCCGGATGAGCAGCATGGAGGCACCCGTGGTGCCCATGAAGCTGGCGACGGACGTGCCCAGCGCCAGCAACCCGGTATTGAGGATGGGGCGACCGCGCAGGGTGCCACTGATGTGGATGCCGCCCGCGCAAGTGAAGAGCGCCGTGAGCAGCCGAATGAACGGGATGTACTCGCTCACGGCGGCATGCACAAGCCCATGCAGGGCGGCACCAAAGCCATGGGTGAAGGCAAACGGCAGCAGGAAGGCCAGTGCCCAGCCCGCTGCGACCTTGCCGTAGTGATGGTGCCAGAACGGGGGGGCGATGAGGGGCATCAGAGCAATGGACAGCAGGATGCCGGCAAAGGGGATGCCCCAGTACAAGGACAGACTGGCACCGTCAAGCGTCTCGGAAGAAGCCCGGGCAGGCGAGGCGAACAGGAAAAGAAGCAACAGCAGCAGACTGTTTCTGGAGGATTTCATGGGTGACGGTCATACCCCGATGGAATTACACAATACACGTTGCTTGGGCATTAGCCAACACTGTCGGTTTGCCGATGACGGCAGCAATGGTATTTTGCATGGGCCCTCCCGGCCCTATAGTCATCCCCATGTTCGAACGCATCTTTGCCCCCGCCTCGATCGATTCCCTGTTCTCGGATACCGCCATGCTGGCGGCCATGGCCCGCTTCGAGAACGGCCTGGCGCAGGCCCAGGCCTCGGTGGGCATGATTCCCGACGAGGCCGCACGTGCCATCGGCATGGCTTGCCACGAACTGGGCGACCCGGCCGCCAGCGATGGTGCCAGCCACGACATCGCCCAGGGGCGCTTCGACCCGGCGCGGCTGTACCCGGCAGCCCGCGTGGCCGGCACGCTGGCCATTCCTTTTCTGAAGGCGCTGGCCGAATCGATTGGCACCCGCTCGCCGGACGCGGTGCGCCACCTCAACCATGGCGCCAGCCACCAGGACCTGATGGACTCGGCGCTGGCCATGCAGTGCAAGGAGGCCGGGCGGCGCCTGCAGGACATGCTGGAGCGGGTGGGCGGCGCCATCGTGCGACTCATTGAGGAGAACCAGGACACCCTGCTGATGAGCCGGCATCGGCTGCAGCCGGCCTCGCCCATCTATCTGGCCTGGAAGCTGGCCGGCTGGCTGGATCCCCTGCAGCGCAGCCGGCGCCACCTGCGCGCGGCGCTGCTGGATGTGGCGGTGCTGCAGTTCGGTGGACCGGATGGCACGCTGTCCTCGCAAGGGCCGCAGACCGAACGCAGCCTGTCGGTGGCCCAGCGGCTGGCCGATGCCCTGGGGCTAATGATGCCGGCAGCCTCATGGCACACGACGCGCGACCGCTTCGTGCGGCTGGGCACCGAGCTGGCGATGCTATGCGGGACGCTGGGCAAGATCGGACAGGACATCGCGCTGCTCACGCAGGCCGAGATCGGCGAGCTGCACGACGACGAGACCGGCCGGCAGAGCTCTGCCGCCCTGCTGTGGCGGCCGCAAACGCCCGTCACCACGCAACTGATGCGCGAGGCTGCGCAGCGCACCCCGGGCTTGGCAGCCATCATGCTGGGTGCCATGGACATCGAGCACGAAGGGGGAATGAGCCAGTGGCAGTCCAGCTGGCACACGCTGCAACAGCTGTTTGGCGCAGCCGCCAGTAGCCTGGCAGCCGCCGAAGAACTGCTGAGCCGGCTACAGATCGATCACGAAGCGATGCAGGCCAACATTGTTCGCCAGCACGAACAGAGCCTGCCAGCCACGCTGGTGCAGGTTCTGGCCCCCAGGCTGGGCAAGGATGAAGCCCAGACCCTGATGGCGGAACTGCTCGAGAGTGCGCACAAGAACGGCCTGTCATTGCGCCAGGCCTTGGGGCGGGACGCACGCATCTCGTCGGTCATGAATCTGAGTGACCTGGAAAGACTGTTCGACCCCGCTGGCAATCCCGGCGCCACGGGGACAATGGTCAGCCAGATCGTCGAGGCCTGGCGCTCGGGACGCTGAAGGCCCGATATGCCCTGTCCCACACCCCACATCCGGGAAGTGCCCCAGGAAAGTCCGTACACATGATATTGAATGCTGAATTCAGCATTCAATCCATCGTGGATCTGGCGAACGCCCGGTCGTGTTGTCCTTCGCTCAATGCAGCAACAGCGGCTGGTGCATGATGCCCTCAAACCCGGATAGGAAATGATCGACCTCCTCAATGCTGGGCTCGGCGGCGATCAGCATCGAGACATCCTGCCGGAACTTGTCGGCCATTAACCCGCCTATGAAGATTTCCCGCCGCGCCGTCTTATCCATGATTTCATAACCACGGCAGATCCGGTCCGGCTGCTCGCCGTTGAACTCGACGATGCAGTAATTCGGGCTGTTGTAGATCATGTTCATCGTGTTGACTTCCCCAAACGACGGAAGCCAGTTTTGGGCATGGCGGCACTTTGCCACAGCAGCCCCCGATGATCGTTCCACCGCCTCCGATGAGCGTAGGCGTGCGCGTCGGCACAACCCCCATCGCGGGGGGTGCGCGGCCGAAACGGCAGCCGGTCCAAGAAGGCGCCGTCCGTTCTCTCGGGACCTGCCTGCCGGGCCAGTCCCTGGCGTTGTCTCCCTATCGGACCCGAGATCCAGTCCTGAAATGCCTGCCCGCGGAGATGGCAGGCAGGCCTGATCGTCGTCGGGAAAAGTCAGGACAAGGGATCAGGACCACAGCGCCTGCAGGGTGTTGATACCCCGCTGCAGCCGGGCCAAGTCCATACCTTGCGCCAATCCGAGCCACAATCGGTTGTCCAGACGCCAGACGGTTTCCCGTGACCGAAGAGCGGCACTCAAGTTTGGCCCGGAACGTGCGATTTCCGCCGGATCCGTCGATCCTTGAGACACACTTACCGCCGTTGCTTCCCCTGCCGCAAACCGCCAGTCATAGCCGCTGCGCCCCGTCTGCAACACGGCCTGCATCCGCTGCACGCCCGGCGTTTCCACCAGCGCCTGCAGTGCCTCCTGGGCCTCTTGCCGGGTGGGAACACCCACCTCGGGCAGCCATCGGCAGGCCAGCCGGAGAACCGGACCGGCCGTGACGGAAGTGCCCCATGACAGGCCCTGTTCATCCAGAGCCATGGGATCATGGTGATACCACTGGCCATCGACCCAGGTCGAGCTGGCCCAGCTCGAATACCTCCTTCCCCGCCTGCGCGGCTGGGGCGAGTCGATGTCCCGGCAGGCGGGCGGGCGCGTCGCCTCGGGAGCCGGGATAGGCTCGCGCGGACCGGGCGAGACCCAGCTGGAGCTCGACCGCCGCCGCATCCGCACCCGCATGGCCAGGCTCCGCCGCGACATCCGCCGCATGGAACCCGCCCGCCGGCAGCGGCGGGCCGAGCGCAGGCGGACCTCCACGCCCTCCGCGGTCGTGGTCGGGTACACGAACGCCGGCAAGTCCTCCCTCCTGAACAGGCTCACCGGGGCCGGAGTCCTGGTCGAGAACGCGCTCTTCGCCACCGTCGACCCC
>CALIXC010000285.1 GCA_938046755.1 uncultured Lautropia sp.
TCCCACCTTCCTGGGCGCCTTCAAGTACTACACCTCCTACACGCTGAAGACGCGCAACGGCCAGCGTTATCTGGAACGCTTCGAGGATCGCGTGGTGATGGTGGCGCTGACGCTGGCGCGCGGCGACGAGCAGCTGGCACTGCGCTTCATGGACGAGATCATCAGCGGTCGATTCCAGCCGGCCACGCCCACGTTCCTCAACGCCGGCAAGAAGAGCCGGGGCGAACTGATCTCGTGCTTCCTGCTGCGCGTGGAAGACAACATGGAGAGCATCGGGCGTGCCATCAATTCGGCGCTGCAGCTCTCCAAGCGGGGCGGTGGCGTGGCGCTGATGCTCACCAACCTACGCGAGCTGGGAGCGCCCATCAAGGGTATCGAGAACCAGTCCTCCGGCGTTGTTCCCGTGATGAAGCTGCTGGAAGATTCCTTCTCGTATGCCAACCAGCTGGGCGCGCGGCAGGGCGCCGGTGCGGTGTACCTGAATGCCCACCATCCAGACATCCTGCGCTTCCTGGACACCAAGCGCGAGAATGCTGACGAGAAGATCCGCATCAAGACGCTGTCGCTGGGCGTGGTGATTCCGGACGTGACCTTCGAGCTGGCCAAGCGCAATGCCGACATGTACCTGTTCTCGCCACATGACGTGGAAAAGGTCTATGGCAAGGCGTTCTCGGAGATTTCCGTCACCGAGAAGTACGACGAGATGGTGGGTGACAAGCGCATCCGCAAGAAGAAGATCAACGCCCGTGAATTCTTCCAGACGCTGGCCGAGATCCAGTTCGAGAGCGGCTATCCCTACATCATGTTCGAGGACACAGTGAATGCAGCCAACCCCATCGAGGGGCGCATTACCATGTCCAACCTGTGTTCGGAAATCCTGCAGGTCAACGAGGCGTCCACCTTCAACGATGATCTGAGCTATAGCCATCTGGGCACCGACATTTCCTGCAATCTGGGGTCGCTGAACATTGCCGCTGCCATGGATGGTCCGGATCTGGGGGCGACGGTGGAAGCGGCGGTGCGCGCACTGACCGCCGTCTCGGAAATGTCGGCCATCGACAGTGTGCCGTCGGTGCGGCGTGGCAACGACGAGGCCCATGCGGTGGGGCTGGGGCAGATGAACCTGCACGGTTTCCTCGCGCGTGAGCGCATTCATTACGGCAGCCCGGAAGGCATCGATTTCACCCGCGTGTACTTTGCCACGGTGGCCTACCACGCGCTGCGCGCGTCCAACCTGCTGGCCCAGGAAAAAGGCAGCACCTTCGTGGGCTTCGATCGGTCGAAGTACGCCGACGGCAGCTTCTTCGAGAAGTACGTGACGCGCGACTGGCTGCCCGAGACCGAGACGGTACGCGCGCTGTTTGCACGCATGGACGTGACGCTGCCCACCCGTGAGGACTGGGCTGTGCTGCGTGAGGCGGTGATGCAGCATGGTCTTTACAACCGCAACCTGCAAGCCGTGCCGCCCACGGGCTCCATCAGCTACATCAACCATTCCACGTCATCCATCCATCCGATCGTCTCGAAGGTGGAGATCCGCAAGGAAAGCAAGATCGGGCGCGTGTACTACGCGGCACCGTTCATGACGAACGACAACCTGGAGTACTACCGGGACGCCTACGAGATCGGCCCGGAACCGCTGATCGATACCTATGCCGCGGCCACCGAACACGTGGACCAGGGTCTGTCGCTCACGCTCTTCTTCCCGTCGGATGCCACCACGCGCGACATCAACCGGGCGCAGATCTACGCCTGGAAGAAGGGCATCAAGACCATCTATTACGTGCGGCTGCGCCAGGCGGTGCTGGAAGGGACCGAGGTGCAGGGTTGCGTGTCCTGCGCATTGTGAACGCTGCCGTGCGCCGCGAAGGGAAACCTTCGCGGTGACGGAGGGTGGACGGAACAGGAACAAGGGCCATGGCCCGACAAGAACAGGTGATTGATATGTCGAACAAGGAACAGGTGCGGAAGGTCCCGCTGGCCATCAACTGGAACCGGCTGCAGGACGAGAAGGATCTGGAGGTGTGGAACCGGCTGACGGCGAACTTCTGGCTGCCGGAAAAGGTGCCTCTGTCCAACGATGTGCAGAGCTGGGCCACGCTGCGTGAGGAGGAGCAGACGCTGACGATCCGGGTGTTCACCGGGCTGACGCTGCTGGACACCATCCAGAACACGGTGGGGGCGCCCTCGATGATGGTGGATGCGCAGACGCCGCACGAGGAGGCGGTGCTGACCAACATCGCCTTCATGGAGGCGGTGCATGCGCGCAGTTATTCGTCGATCTTCTCGACCCTGTGTTCCACCAGGGAAGTAGACGAGGCTTTCCGCTGGTCGGAAGAGAATCCGCAGCTGCAGGCCAAGGCGCGACTGATTATGGAAGAGTACGATGCTGCGTCCGATCCCCTGCAGCGCAAGATCGCCAGCGTGTTCCTGGAGAGCTTCCTGTTCTATTCGGGCTTCTATCTGCCCATGTACTGGTCAAGCCGCGGCAAGCTCACCAACACCGCAGACCTCATCCGTCTCATCATCCGCGATGAGGCCGTGCATGGCTACTACATCGGCTACAAGTTCCAGCGTGCGCTGGCCCGCTTGCCGGAAGCCGACCAGGCGCGCCTGAAGGACTTCGCGTTCTCGCT
>CALIXC010000286.1 GCA_938046755.1 uncultured Lautropia sp.
GAACAGATGCACATGATCGACGCGCGAGAACGCCTGCTGTCGTCGGGCGAGCTGAGCGCATCCCAGCGCCGCTCGGACCTGATGGATACCGATTATGCCGAGGTGCTGTCGGGCATCCAGTCGCGTGACATGGCACTGCGTGCTGCCATGCAGACCTATTCGCAGGTCTCCCGGTTGTCGATGTTCGACTACCTCTGATCGCTGCAGGGTTGAGAGGGCAGGGGGGCGCAGGTAGGCTGCGCTCGGGATCCTCCGTCTTTTGGGAAGTGCATTGATGTCATTGTCCAGTCTGCTGATCGGCTACCGTCCCGTGATCGATCGTGATCGTCGCATCATGGCCCTGCAGGTGCGGTTTGCCGCCCTGGGTGAGGAACCGATGCGGCTTTCCGAACTGTACCGGCTGATGGCTGGGGACAGGCCGCTGCAGTCGCATACGCTGCTGCTGTCGGCGCCGCAGGCCGAGTTCGATGCTGGATTGAGTGATCTGGAGCCGACTCCGGGACTGTGGCTGGAGGTGCCGGCAACGGTGGCCGAGGATCCGGAGCATCAGCAGATGCTGCTTCTGCTGCATGATCGCGGCATGGGCATGGTGCTTCAGGGAACGCCCGCCACGCAGCTGCCCGAGGAGCTGCAGGCGGTGTTTCGGCTGGCCATGGTGGATATCGAGGATGAGCGGCGCGGGAAGGAGGGCGAAACGGACACGGGGCTGATCCGGCCACGTACGCGGCGCAACACGGCTGTGGTGCAGAGCGGCGTGGACAGCCTGCCGCTGATGGAGCAGGCCTTCTCGATGGGCGCGTATGCGGTGTGCGGCTGGCAAATTCCGCCGCTGGTGCCCTCGGATGCGGCAGTGGGCAGCGCCGACTATCTGGGTGTACTGCGGCTGCTGTCGATGGTGGACCGGGATGCGTCGCTGCGCGAGATCGAGGCGGTGGTCCGCCAGGAGCCGGAGATCGCTTTCCGGCTCCTGCAGCATATCGATTCGATGGGTTTTGGTCTGTCGGTACCCGTGCAGAATTTTCAGCATGCCGTGATGTTCATGGGCTATCAGGGCCTGCGCCGCTGGCTGTCGCTGATGCTGGTAAGTGTGAGTGCCGACGAAAGCCGCCGGCCGCTGATGCTGGCTTCGTTCCGGCGTGGCCTGATCCTGGAGCAGCTGGCCGGCCGTGGCGCTGACAGTGAGCTGCGCGAGGAGATGTTCCTGCTGGGCGTCTTCTCGCTGCTGGATCGGGCGCTGGGGCAGCCGTTCTCGAAGCTGCTGGCCAAGGTACGGGTGCCCGATGCCGTGCGTGAGGCGCTGGTGGAGGGTACGGGCCCGCACGTACCGCTGCTGCGGGTGGTGGAGTCGATCGAGCAGGGACCGACGCCGGAGGTGCTGGCCTGGCTGGAGAGCAGCCACCTGGGGCTGGAGGCATGCAACCGTGCGATCCTGGCCACGCTGCGCGTCGTGGAGGTCTGAAGGCTGTCGGGCCTGCAGGCCAACGGGCGTGGCGCTGCCGGGGTGACCGGAAGGCGTTTGTCCGCGTGATCCGTGCCTGGCCTGATGGCTTGCATCATCGGACGTGATACCCGGAAATGCCGGGGTGGCGCCTGGACGTCTCATGGCAGGAAAGAAGCTGGCTGGATGTAAAATGGCCGGCTATTTTTTTGGAGAGACCATGCCCAGACTTCGCTCTGAAACCAGTACCCAGGGCCGCAACATGGCGGGGGCGCGTGCGCTGTGGCGCGCGACCGGCATGAAGGAAACCGATTTCGGCAAGCCGATCATCGCGGTGGTCAACTCGTTCACCCAGTTCGTGCCGGGGCACGTCCACCTGCGCGACATGGGGCGCCTGGTGGCCGAGCAGATCGAGAAGGCCGGGGCGGTGGCCAAGGAGTTCAACACCATCGCGGTGGACGACGGCATCGCCATGGGCCACGGTGGCATGCTGTATTCGCTGCCCTCGCGTGACCTGATCGCCGATTCGGTGGAGTACATGGTCAATGCACACTGTGCTGACGCCATGGTCTGCATTTCCAACTGTGACAAGATCACGCCGGGCATGCTGATGGCGGCGTTGCGGCTGAACATTCCGACGGTGTTCGTCTCGGGCGGTCCGATGGAGGCCGGCAAGACCAAGCTGGCCGATCGGGTGATCAAGCTGGACCTGGTGGATGCCATCCTGCAGAGTGCCGACCCGCAGGTGTCGGATGCCGACAGTGACCAGATCGAGAAGTCGGCCTGTCCGACCTGTGGTTCCTGTTCGGGCATGTTCACCGCCAACTCCATGAACTGCCTGACCGAGGCGTTGGGGTTGAGCCTGCCGGGCAACGGTTCCTGCCTGGCCACGCATGCCGACCGCCGTCAGCTCTTCCTGCGGGCGGGCGACCAGATCGTGGAGCTGTGCCGTCGCTACTACCAGGAGGACGATGCCTCGGTGCTGCCGCGGGCGCTGGCCACGCGCGACGCCTTCGAGAACGCGATGAGCCTGGACATCGCCATGGGCGGTTCCACCAACACGGTGCTGCACCTGCTGGCCGCAGCTCAGGAGGCCGAGGTGGACTTCACCATGGCCGACATCGACCGGCTCTCGCGCGTGGTGCCCTGCCTGTCCAAGGTGGCGCCCAACACGCAGAAGTACCACATGGAGGACGTGCACCGGGCCGGCGGGGTGATGGCCATCCTGGGCGAGCTGGAACGGGCCGGGTTACTGCACAACCAGACGCGCACTATCCTGGGCGTGTCGATGCAGGAGCAGCTGGCGCGCTACGATATCATGCAGACGCAGGACGAGGCGGTGCACACCTTCTACCGGGCAGGTCCGGCAGGCGTCCGCACGACCGAGGCGTTCTCGCAGGACTGCCGCTGGAAGACGCTGGACCAGGACCGGGCAGAGGGCTGCATCCGCGACAGGGCCCATGCCTACAGCCAGGACGGTGGCCTAGCCATGCTGTCGGGCAACCTGGCCGAGAATGGCTGTATCGTGAAGACGGCTGGCGTGGACGAGAGCATCCTGAAGTTCACGGGCAAGGCCAAGGTCTTCGAGAGCCAGGAAGATGCCGTGGCCGGCATCCTGGGTGGCGATGTGGTGGCCGGCAATGTGGTGGTCATCCGCTACGAGGGCCCCAAGGGCGGCCCGGGCATGCAGGAGATGCTCTATCCCACCAGCTACTTGAAGTCGATGGGTCTGGGAGCGGCCTGTGCGCTGCTGACCGATGGCCGTTTCTCGGGAGGTACGTCGGGGCTGTCGATTGGACATGTCTCGCCGGAGGCAGCAGCCGGCGGGATGATCGGCCTGGTGGAAGACGGCGACACGATCGCCATCGACATCCCGAACCGTTCGATCCGGCTGGAGGTTCCGGAAGAGGAGCTGGCCGGGCGGCGTGCGGCGATGGAGGCGCATGGCTGGAAACCCCGAGATGTTGCGCCCTTACTTTGAAGTAAATAATGTCATTAAGGGTGTATT